>CAYLTE010000374.1:1822-3361 GCA_964386195.1 uncultured Burkholderiales bacterium
CACCATCCAGATGTCGGGCGGCAAGTATCGCCGGCTCGACGAACTCGGCCTCTCGCACGTGGCGGCCCGCAAGGCATTCGCGGCCTGCGGCCTCTCGCCGGCGGACATCGATCTGGTCGAACTGCACGACGCGTGCTCGTTCTCCGAGCTCTATCAGCTGGAGATGCTCGGCTTTTGCCCGGTGGGCGAATCGGGGCGCTTCGTCGAGTCGGGCGCCACGCGCCTGGGCGGCAGGCTGCCGACCAACGTATCCGGCGGGCTGGTGTCCAAGGGCCATCCGATCGGCGCGACAGGCCTGTCGATGGTCTACGAGGTCTGCGAGCAACTGCGCGGCACGGCGGGCGCGCAGCGCCAGGTCCCGGGCGCCCGGCTGGGGCTGATCGAAAACGGCGGCGGCGTCATGGGGTTCGACGAGGCTGCCTGCGTGGTTTCAATTCTGGAGAAGGCAAGCTAGAGCGCTCGGTTCGGCAAGTCGCCTGCACGTCGGTCGTGAGCCTCGATCCCGCCTCGCTCCCGGCAGGATTCCCCTGGCCCTGCGTTTCGGAGCATTGCCGGTTCGAGGCCGGTCGCCTGGGTGGCTCTCGACGATGCCGCCACGGCCTTTGGCGTGCAGACGACACGGGGCAGACAGTTGGTCGAAGCAGGTGGGCGCGCTGCCCGGCACACAAATAGGTAGGAATCTATCCATAAGGAGTGCCATGTCAACCGCGCCCGGCAGCCCTCGCGACCCCGTCAAGGCTCCAGTTACTCGGTTCAGGGTAGTTCTCACACTGGCACGGTGGCTTCCTTGAGCACCCGCAGCACGAAGCTGGACTTGCTGTGCCGGATGCCGGGGATCTTGTAGAGCTTCTCGCGCAGCAGTCGTTCGTAGTCGCGCGTGTCGCGCACGGCGATGCGGATGTAGTAGTCGTAGTCGCCCGACACCAGATAGGCCTCCAGGATTTCCGGGATCGTCGCCAGCACCTGGCCGAAGGCATAGAGCGTGTCCTCCGTGTGGCTTTCCAGGGTGAGCTGCACGATCACCTGGTCCTGGTAGCCCAGGCTGCGTGGGTCCACGTCCACCGTGTAGCGCTTGATCACGCCCTCGTCCTGAAGCCGCTTGATGCGGCTCCAGCAGGTGGTGGGCGAGAGCCCGACCTCGGCGCCGATCTCCTGCAGCGTGCGGCGCGCATCCTGCAGCAGGATGCGCAGGATCGCCAGATCGGTCTTGTCGAATATTTTTCTATCGTCCATGACAATGATCGGACATTTTTCGGGCAAATGCGCTGAAACATCGAAATTTCAGAAGCCTATTTTGCGCCATGGCCGGAAGAATTGAGGCCATGAATTCCCCAGCCGCCGTCCTCGATCCGTCTGCCGCTGCGCCGCGTGCCGCCGAAGTGCCCGCCGCGCGCAATGGTGCCCAGGCCTTGCTGGACACGCTGGTCGAGTGCGGCATCGACACGCTGTTCGGCTACCCCGGCGGTGCCGCGCTGCCGCTGTATGACGCGCTGCACGGCGAGCCGCGGCTGCGCCACGTCCTCGTGCGTCACGAGCAGG
>CAYLTE010000375.1:0-3350 GCA_964386195.1 uncultured Burkholderiales bacterium
TGTTCATCATGGTCGCGGAATCGACCGAGATCTTGCGCCCCATCACCCAGTTCGGGTGCGCGCAGGCCTGATCCGGCGTCACGGACGAGAGTTCGCTCAGCGGCGTCGCCCGGAAGGGGCCACCCGAGGCGGTGAGCAGGATGCGCCGCACGCCATCGGCAGTCCAGTCGCCGGCAAAGCGACCGGGAAGGCACTGCAGGATGGCGTTGTGCTCGCTGTCGATGGGGACCACCGTCCCGTTTCCCTCGCGCACGGCCTGCAGGAACAGCTGGCCCGCCATCACCAGCGCCTCCTTGTTGGCGAGCAGCACGCGCTTGCCGGCACGCGCGGCGGCGAGCGTCGGCGGGAGGCCCGCGGCCCCTACGATGGCGGCCATCACGGTGTCGACCTCAGGCAGCGCAGCGACGTCGCACAGCCCGCGTTCGCCCGACAACACCTCGGCCTCGATTCGCTCATCGAGCAACCGAAGTTTCAGGTCGGCCGCAGCGGCCGGGTCGGCCATGACTGCATAGCGCGGACGCGCGCGTCGGCACGCATCCACCATGGCGTCGACCTGATGGAAAGCGGTGAGCGCAACCACCTCGAATCGATGCGGGTGACGGGCCACCACGTCGAGCGTGCTCTTGCCGATCGAGCCGGTCGCGCCCAGGATGGTCAGCGTACGCGTGGACATGGCTAGAGGCGCAGTCCGGGATAGGCGAAGTAGAGCGCGGCGAACGGCAGTGCCGAGGTCAGCGCGTCCACCCGGTCGAGCAGTCCGCCATGTCCCGGCAGCAGCGTGCCACTGTCTTTCTGCCCAGCCATGCGCTTGACCCACGATTCGAACAGGTCGCCGTACACGCTGACAGCGAGAAGCGCCAGCGGCAGGAGTAGTCCGGCCGGCATCTGGCCGGCATGCCAGGGCGCAACCGCCGCGAGAAGCAGCCAGTAGCCTGTCACCCCGAGTATGGCGCCGCCGACGCCCTCCCATGTCTTGCCGGGACTGATGTGCGGCGCCAGCTTGCGCCTGCCGAATGCCCGTCCCGCGAAATACGCTGCCGTATCTGACACCCAGACCTCTCCCTTCACCGCGAGCAGCCGGCCCGGAGTCGGCTGCAGGAACACCAGAGCATGCCAGAACGGGAGCAGGACGAGCACCCCGACACTGGCCAAGAGCAGGCGCGAGCGGACGTGGCGGCGCGCGTACAGCCACAGGGGCACGACGACGATCCAGAACGCGAGTGCCGCTGCGTAGCCCAGGCGGCCGGGGGTCGAGTACAGAAGACCGGCCCCGAATGCCCCGGCACGCTCGAGCAGCAACAGCGCCACGCAGGCCGCACCGAGCGCGATGCCGTACCACCAGCTCTGGGCGGGCGCCAGCCCGGAGAGCCGGCCCCACTCGGAGCCTGCCAGCGCCATGGCTGCGCACAGGAGCAGGCCCCAGTACACGTTGGGCAGGAGAAACAGTGCCGCTAGAAACAGCGGCAGGAGGACGGCGGCGGTGACGATACGCTGCTTGAGCATGGGTCAGGCGCTCGAGTGGCGACGCAGCAGGCTCGGGCACTCCCCGCTGCGCGGGCGTTCCAATACGCGAGCCGGACGAGCGCTCAGGTCAACCCCGCCTTCGGTAACGTCGGCGAGACGCTCGAAGGTTGCCCGATCTGCTCGCTGGTACGTCCGAACCGCCGTTCACGCCCTGCGTAGGACGCGAGGGCCGTGCGAAACGCCGAGGAATCGAAATCGGGCCACAGCGTGCCCGTGAAGTACAACTCGGTGTAGGCCAGCTGCCACAGACAGAAATTGCTGACGCGCTGCTCGCCGCCGGTGCGGATGAAGAGGTCAGGCTCGGGTGCGTAGGACAGCGAGAGGTAGGGCGCCAGATCGCTCTCCTCGTAGCGCCCGGCCAGTTCCGGATGCTCCATGACCAGCCGGTTCACCGCCTGCATCATGTCCCAGCGGCCGCCGTAGTTGGCGGCAATTGTCAGTGTCAGACGGGTGTTGGCGGCGGTGAGCATTTCGGCCTCCCGCACAAGGGTCACCACGCGTGGCTCGAACCCCAGCAGATCGCCGACCACCTTCAGGCGGATGTTGTTCTCGTGCAGCTTGGCGACCTCGTTCTCGAGCGCACGCAGGAAGAGCTGCATGAGGAAGGAGACCTCCTCCGGAGGCCGGCGCCAATTCTCGCTGCTGAAGGCGAACAACGTGAGGTACTCGACCCGGGCCTCGACGCACGCGCGGGTGATCAGACGCACGGTCTCGAGCCCCCGCCGATGCCCCGCCACGCGCGGCAGAAGCCGCTGCTTGGCCCAGCGGCCGTTGCCGTCCATGATGATGGCAACGTGGCGCGGGGTGCTGCCCGTGCGCGGGATGCCGATGGTGGAGCTTTCGCGGAGTGTCACGCGGCGGGGTTCTCCCGGATCCGATTCAGACGGCCATCAGGTCGGCTTCCTTGGTCTGCAGGACCTTGTCGACCTCCCCGATGTAGCGATCGGTGAGTTTCTGGATATCGTCCTGCCCGCGCCGCTCCTCGTCTTCGGAGATCTTCTTGTCCTTGAGCAGTTCCTTGAGGTGATGGTTGCCGTCACGGCGGATGTTGCGGATGGCGACGCGCGCATTCTCCGCCTCCCCGCGCACCACCTTGATCAGGTCCTTGCGCCGTTCCTCCGTCAGGGCGGGCATCGGCACCCGAACCACGTCACCCATCGTCGCCGGATTCAGTCCAAGGTCGGAATCGCGAATCGCCTTCTCGATGACCTGTGCCATGCGCTTCTCGAATGGCGAAACGCCCAGCGTGCGCGCGTCGATCAGCGTCACGTTGGCCACCTGGTTGAGCGGCGTTGCGTTTCCGTAATAATCGACAGTGATGTGGTCCAGCAACCCGGTGTGAGCCCGGCCGGTACGCACCTTTCCCAGGTCCGTCTTGAGCGCCTCGACGCTCTTCTGCATCTTCTGCTCGGCAGACTTCTTGACGTCAGCGATCATGTGTCTCTCCTCTCGCTATGGATGCCGGGCGGTCTGGCGGCGCCGGCCCCGCCGATCGACGTTCAGCTGTGGACCAGGGTGCCTTCGTCCGCCCCGGACACGACCCGTCTGAGCGCGCCGGGATTGAAGATGCTGAACACGTTTATCGGCAGCTTCTGGTCGCGGCACAGCGTCAGTGCGGTCGCGTCCATGACCTTCAGGTTCTTGCCGATCGCCTCGTCGAAACTGACCCGATGATAGCGGGTGGCTGCAGGGTTGGTCTTTGGATCGTCCGTGTAGACTCCATCAACCTTGGTCGCCTTGAGCACGATGTCGACGTTCATTTCCATGCCACGCAGGGCCGCGGCCGTGTCGGTGGTAAAGAACGGATTGCCGGTGCCGGCGGCGAA
>CAYLTE010000376.1:0-3343 GCA_964386195.1 uncultured Burkholderiales bacterium
TCTCGTCCAGGATAGGGCGGAGCTGCGTGGCCTCGGCGTCAATCTGGGGGTCTAGCGTTGCAAGCCGTGTGCGAATGGTCTCCCACATGCCGCTCCGTGCTTCCTTAATACGCAGGATGCTATCCAGTAGCGTTCCGCGTTCGAGGCTCAGTGCGCGGGAACCCGTCCTGATTGTCCTCAAGTAGAGGAAGCCGATCTCTCGCTTCACCTTTGACTTTACTGTGCGCGGATTCCCATCCCCGTCCACACCACGACCGAAGACGGTTTGTGCAACAAACTGGTCGTCTTCAACGTCGTACCAGGCCTTCGTGATGAGCCGAAGGCACCACTCGACATCAGGATCGTCGGCCTTGCGGAGGTCGCCTTGCCCCAGGAGAGCCTGAGCCTTCTTGTCCCAGAGTTCGAGACAGGTCGCCCCGCATTCGTCCTGTATACCTTGCGTCAAGGATGTGAGAACAACCTCAATCTCAATGGGTACGGGCGTTGTCTTGTCGTCCGCCAAATAACACGCGTTCCGGAAGTCAAACTCTTCAACCGGTGGCGTTCGGCCTAGGCGGTCTGGACCGAGAACAAGATCGAGCGCCTCGCAGATCGTGCTCTTTCCAACATTGTTCCCGCCCACGAGCAACGTGTGCCCCGTGAAGAGGAGTTCGGCACTGTCGATGCCTCTGAAGTTCTGAATCTTTAGTCTTGTGACCTGCATGTCCCCTCCACGCGAAACTACGCTGCCTCGCGAGCCATAGCGGATGATCCCGCGTTTCGCAAGTATGTCAAGGAAGGTGGCAGGGGTTTCTACAAGCTGCCACTGAAGAGGCCTAGCTCGCGTGCGATGCGTACATACGCCTCCTGCAACGCTATCTTGCGTTCAGTGGGATGGCTTTGGCTGCCTGCGGTACTGCGGCTCGGCGACGTTCTCCTCGCGCAGGTATCCAGCAATGGGCCGAGAGAATCGACTTCTGGCACGATTCCGGCTTCAAAGACTACCTTTCTCCGGCAAGGCGGCGTCGCTCCGGGTCCTCGCTGTTGGGCCGCTATCTGCGCCGGGTCTTCTTGGAAAATTCCATGACGCCATCGAGTTCCTTGAGCCCGCCGTCATCGTGCTCGACCGGCACCCCACTGAAATTCTTCACCGGTTCGTCCGGGCCGCTGTCCTGCTCGAACCACAACAGCGCGAAGGTCTCGTCGTAGTTCGGGTAGTGCTTCGCCAGCTCGGTCAGGTCGTAGCCTTTCGGCCAATCCCGAAACCACACATCTTGCGAAATAGCGGCATCCTCGCCTGACCATTCACCATCCTCAACCAGCCGGCGCGCGACGGAACCCGGCGGGATCGGCGATTTCGATTCGATCCACGCGTTGAGGTTGCGCAAGGCCTTGGAACGAGAGGCATAACGAATCACGCTGGAATTCATGATGACGAACGCGCAGGGGTAGTCAGTCACTGCCGCCAGGCGTGAGGCACAAGCCGCAAACGACACGACGTACTTGGCCCGAAAGCGCTCCACAAGCTCGAAGGAAGGCTCTTCCTGGTCCACATCGCGCTTGAATGCCTCGAAGGGCATCAGCAGTTCCGAAGCGAAGATGTCGCAGGCTATCTCGTTCTCGTCGCGCTTGGCATATGACCACGCGGGCGTTTCCTTGTGGTCGGACTTCAGCCCAAGCACGATGTGGGCGACCTCATGGCAGATGGAGAAGCGCTGGCGCTCCAGCCGCTCAAATTCGTTCACGATGATGAAGGACGAACCATCGCGCTTGGTCATCGTGTAGCCCGACTGACCTTCTCCCATCTCCTCGGTGCCCATCTTGGCGTTGGCCTTCCGCGTGTAGACCGACAAGTCCTTGTCAATGTTCAACAAATCCAAGCCGACCATGAACTGGCGGGCCTTGGTGCGGATGGCGACTTCGTCGATCACTACTCGTCCTCGAACGCCTTGCGCACACGCGCCTCGATCGTGTCCATGTCCGGCCGGGCGCCGCCACGGTGACGCATGCTCGCGCCCATCTCGAACATCTCGGCGGTCAGGTCCGGTTTGCCGAGCACGTGCTCCACCCAGTCCGGATTCACTTCGTTGGCCGCCGCGTACTGCGCCATTTCGACCTCCCGCGGGTTGGCCTTGAGCACACGCAGCAGCCTCCCGAGCAATTCGTCCGAAGGGGATTGCTTTTCCCCGGTTTCCAGGCGGTACACGTAGGTGTGATCAATATCCGCGAGCTGGCCCAGCTCACGGGAAGATAGGTCTCGGGCCTCGCGCAACTTGCGCAAAAGTAACCCCAGGCCGGACTGCGCCATGAAAAATTCCTTCCGCCCAGAAAAGGGCGTATAGTGTTGCCTGTGCAGGCAACAAATCATAAATTCAACTCCGAAGCGGCAAAAAATCTGCCGAGTGGTGCCGTTGCTTGCTCAGACAGCGACTATGCCACCTCGGGGCGAGTTCTGCAAGGTCGACAGCAGCGTCGCCGACCAGCCCAATCCTGGGCGGGCGCGCCTCTGCCTTGTGCCAACCACCATCAACGCGTAACTAAGAAGGAATAGGACATGAACCGCGATTCTCTCCCGTTGCCGTTGAAGCGGCACCTGTCCCGGGTCGCGTCGCCGAGGTTCTTCGCTCTGGCCGACGCCATGGCGAAATACAACGAACCGACGCAGACGCAGCTCGATGCACTGGAACGCTCGTATCGTGCTACCGGTCAATACGTCATGGACTCCGACGAATTCCGCGATTTCACGATTACGGTGCATGCGCAGGGTTCACGCGCCAACGGCACGATCATCCGGCCGATGCGCTCCAGGCCGGAAGGCTTCGACATCGATATCGTGATCCGGTTGCGGCGCGCTGCGCTCCTGAAGTACGGCAACGATCCCGCTCGCCTGATCAACGATCTGCATACGGTGCTCAAACGCTACGCGGACGCGCACGGCTTGAAGATTGCGCGGTGGGAGCGCTGCATCACGCTCGAATACGCCGATGGCATGTGCGTCGACATCACGCCGATCATCGAGGACCCGCTGGTCAGCAGCCCCTACGGGGACACGCATGCCAGGGTGCCGGATCGCAAGCTCCAGTTGTTCGAGCCGAGCAACCCAATGGGCCTGGCTAATGCTTTCGGCGAGGCGGCGCGTGTACGCGCAGCGTTCATGACCCTGGACAGCGCCAGTTTTTCCGAAGCCATCGCCCGCGGTGATCTGCAACCGCTGCCCGACGCGGACGAGGTGCAAAGCCGCCTGCTCAGCCGCCTTGTTCAACTCCTCAAACTGCACCGCAACGTGGCCTTCGGCGCCACCGGCACTGACACGGATTTCTCTCCCCGCACGGTGTTTATCACTTCGCTGGCGGCCACCGCTTAT
>CAYLTE010000377.1:0-3340 GCA_964386195.1 uncultured Burkholderiales bacterium
TCTGGTAGTTGAGCATGATGTCGTCGGCGCCGGGCACGCCCATCACGTAGTTCACGCCAGCGGCGCCGAGCAGGGTCAGCAGCGTGTCCATGTCGTCCTGGTCGGCATCGGCGTGATTGGTGTAGCACACGTCCACGCCCATCGGCAGGCCGAGCAGCTTGCCGCAGAAGTGGTCCTCGAGCCCGGCGCGAACGATCTCGCGTCCGTTCAGATACTCGGGCCCGATGAAGCCGACGACGCTGTTGACCAGCAGCGGGCGGAACAGGCGCGCAAACCCGTAGGCGCGCGCCTCCAGCGTCTGCTGGTCCACTCCGTGGTGAGCGTTGGCCGACAGCGAGCTGCCCTGTCCGGTCTCGAAGTACATGACGTCCTCGCCCACGCTGCCCCGCTGCAGCGACAGCGCCGCGGCGCGCGCTTCGCGCAGCAACGCCGCGTCCACGCCGAAGCTCTCGTTGGTGGCCTGCGTGCCGCCGATGGACTGGAACACCAGATCGACCGGCGCGCCGCGCTCGATCGCCGCCACGGTGGTGGTCACGTGCGTGAGGACGCACGACTGCGTGGGAATCTCGTGCGTGCGGATCACCTCGTCGAGCATGCGCAGCAGATCGCCCACGCGCTCGGGATTGTCGCTCGCGGGATTGATGCCGATGACCGCATCGCCGCAGCCGTACATCAGGCCATCGAGGATGCTCGCGGCGATGCCGCGCGGATCGTCAGTGGGGTGGTTGGGCTGCAGCCTCACCGCCAGCCTCCCGCGCAGTCCCAGCGAGTTGCGCAACGCGCTGCGTACCTCGCACTTGCGCGCCACCAGGACCATGTCCTGGATGCGCATGATCTTGCTCACGGCGGCTGCCATCTCGGGCAGAAGTCCGGGTGCCAGCGCGCGCAGGGCATCGCCTGCCGTGGCGTACTCGAGCAGCCAGTCGCGCAGCCCGCCGACCGTCAGATGCCGGACCGCGGAAAACGCGTTGTCATCGAGACTCTCGAGCGCGAGCCGGGTGACTTCGTCCGCTTCCGGCGGCACGACGTGTTCGTCAAGGAATACGTCCAGGGGCAGGTCGGCCAGCGCCATCTGCGCAGCGACGCGCTCCTCCGCGCTCGCCGCCGCAATGCCGGCGAGCGCATCGCCGGTCCGAGCGGGCGTTGCCCTGGCGAGCAGGGTCTTGAGGTCGGAGAATGCGTAGGTGCGCTGACCTACGCGATGGCGGAACCTGGGCATGGCCGCTTGCGGACGGGGCGAGCGGCAATGGTAGCGCGCGGTGGGCGGGGGCGCCCTCACGCGTGGCGGATCAGCCGCCTGCGTCGGCCTTCTGCCCAGGCGCGACCGTCGCCGCCCCTTCCTCCTGGATCTCGTCGCGGTAGCGGCGGGCGATGTCGTCGAACTCGTCGCGAATGTCCAGCAACGCATCCACCACGTCCGGATCGAAGTGCGCGCCGCGCTCCTCTGCGATCATGGCGATGGCGGTCTCGTGCGAGAACGCCGGCTTGTACACCCGGCGCGAGATGAGCGCGTCGTAGACGTCCGCAGCCGCCATCAGCCGCGCCGAGACCGGGATCGCCTCGCCCGAGATCCCCTGCGGGTAGCCGGTTCCGTTCCAGCGCTCGTGATGACCGTAGGCGATCTCGCGTGCATAGCGCAGATAGGAGCGGTGCGTCGAACCCAGTTCGCGTTCGGCGCTGGCGATCGCGTCGCGGCCGAACGCCGCATGCTGCTTCATGATCTCCCACTCGCTGGGCGTGAGCTTGCCGGGCTTGAGCAGGATGGCGTCGGGGATGGCGACCTTGCCGACATCGTGCAGGGGCGCCGACTTGAACAGCAGCTCGACAGTCTCGTCGCGCAGCGCCTCGCGGAAGCGTGGATGATCGCGCAGCCGCATGGCCAGCGCCTCGACGTAGCGCTGCGTGCGGCGGATGTGGTTGCCGGTCTCGTTGTCGCGCGCCTCCGCCAGCGAGCAGAAGGCCCGGATCGTCGCGTCCTGTGCCGCCACCAGTTGCGCCTCCCGGCGCAGCAGTTCGTCGGCCTGGTGGCGAATCTCGCTCGTGCGTTCCACCACCAGCCGCTCGAGGTCGTCGTTGCGCTCGCGCAGCAGGCCGGTGAAGCGGCTGAGCTTGAGATGGTTCGCCACGCGCGCGAGCACCACCGGGGGCGAGAACGGCTTGTGCATGAAATCCTCGGCGCCGAGCCGCAACGCGTGCTCCTCGTCCGCCGCGCTGTCCAGGCTGGTGAGGAAGATCACGGGAATGTGACGCGTGGCCTCGTCGGCCTTGAGGCGCTCGCACACCTGGTAGCCGTTGAGCACGGGCATCATCACGTCGAGCAGGATGAGGTCGACCCGTGCTCCGGTGGCGAGATAGTCGAGCGCGGCCTGGCCGTCGCTCACGCTGTGCATGCGGTAGCGCTCGCCCAGCAGTTCTTCCAGGATGAGCAGGTTGTCGGGCTGGTCGTCGACCGCCAGGATGTGGCCGTACTCGTTCATGCGCCTTGCCTCTCACGATCTCCCGATACTTCGTTGCTGCGGTTGAGCTCTGCCAGCAACGCCTCCACGTCGCCTGCCAGGCGCTGGGCCAGCCGCAGCGCTGCCGGCGCCCGGTCGCGCGCGTGCGCCTCGGTCTCGCGTGCGAGGCGATGCACGTCGTTGGCGTACAGGTTTGCACTGGTGCCGCGGATGCCGTGCGCCACGAACACGATGTCGGTGAAGTCGCGCGTGGCCGCGGCGTTCCTGAGCCGCTGCGGCACGTCCGCGTAGCTGCGCAACGCCGAGGAGACGAGCTTGTCGATGAAGGCCTGCTTGCCGCCGAAGCGCCGCCGCAGCGCTTCCCAGTCGACAGCGTACGTCTGCGCGTGCTCGCCTGGGACCGGCAGCGCCTCGTTCCGCTGGGCAGCCTCGTTCCCCTGGGCCGCCTCGTCCCGCTGGGCCTTGGGAGGACGCTTCGCACACAGTCGCAGGATGGCGGCCACCAGCGCGTCCACCTCGAAGGGCTTGGCCAGGTAGTCGGACATGCCCGCTGCGACGCAGCGCTCGCGTTCCTCGCTCATGGCATGGGCAGTCAGCCCGAGAATCGGCAGGTTCCAGCCGCGCGCACGCACCTGGCGCGCTGCTTCGTATCCGTCCATCTCCGGCATCTGCACGTCGGTGAGCAGGATGTCGTAGTGGTGCGGGCCGTCGCGCTCGAGTCGTTCGAGCGCCTGCACGCCGTTCTCCACCTGCACCAGTTCGCCGCCTTCCAGCGAGAACATCTCCTCGAGGACCAGCCGGTTGATCTCGTTGTCCTCTGCGGCGAGCACGCGCAGTCCGGCGAGGCGGGCCTGCTCGGGCGGCGCCTGCTGCTCGCGCACGGC
>CAYLTE010000378.1:0-3304 GCA_964386195.1 uncultured Burkholderiales bacterium
ACTTCAATGGTTAGCGTAGCGATGGGGGGTAAATTGATCGACAAGTTGCTGGACGCCGTTTCTGCCGCCATCCCTCCCGCCGATGCGTCCGATCGCCATGTCACCCGATGGAGGCTTGCTGTAGGACTGATCTCCATGTCGATGCCGCTTGCGCTTGCGGTGCATATCCTCATGTCGTGCGGATGGATCGGGCCGGGGTTCGCGCAAGCCCGCGACCTGCAATACCTGAAGCAGGCGGTCGAAGAGAAGGACCAGGCGATCCGGTCCAGCCTCGACAAGCAGGAGCGCCGCCAGATCGAAGACGCGCTTCTCGACATGCGGGCAAGGCAGTGTGCGGCCATCGCTTCAAACAATGTCGAGGCCAAGCGGTTCGCGGCCGAGAAGATGGACGAACTGCAATCCGACTGGCGCGCACTTGTCGGCGTGACGACGAATTATCCGCTTCCGACGTGCGAGGAATTGCCGTGACCAACTTCGACCGCGCGCTCGGCTTGATGCTGGGCCACGAAGGCGGGCTTTCCGATCACGCCTTGGACCGTGGCGGGCGCACCAATCTCGGCGTTACGCAGGCGACCTATGACGGCTGGCGCCGCAAGCAGGGGATGCCGACGCGCAAGGTCGATCTGATTACGGCAGATGAAGTGCGCGCGATCTACAAGGCGGACTATTGGGACGCTTGCCGCTGCGATGAATACCCGTGGTGGCTGGCCTACGCGACGTTCGACGCGGCGGTGAACAGCGGGCCGGTGCGGGCGATCAAGTGGATGCAGCAAGGGATCGGCGTTCCGGCTGACGGGCTTGTGGGACCAAAGACGCTGGCGGCAGCAAGGAAGGCGTCTCCGCCGATGCTGTTCGGCGTCGTCAAGGCGCGCGCGGACTTCATCGCCGATCTTGTGCGCCGCTCGCCGTCTCAGCTTGTGTTCCTGAAGGGCTGGACGCGAAGGCTGTTCGACGTGACCAAGGGGGCGCTTGATCTATGACCGACTTGAAGAACGGCCACACGCTGCACGCGGCTATCACGTTCCTGCTTATCGTGATTGCCGCCGGGATGTCCGGCGCCGCGCTGTACCTGCTCGCCATGCGTGAGCTGCCCGAGAGCGCGGGGCTGCTTGTCGGCTCGGTCGTCACCGGATGGTTCGGCATGGGCAACATCGCGATCGGCTGGTGGTTTGGTTCCACGTTCGGATCGAAGGCCAAGACCGAACTGCTTGCGAAGGATGGGAAATGAAAGAGAATCTGTACGCCTATACCGCGCCGGGCTGCGAATATCCCGGCTATGTTTCAATCAATCGCACCGAAGCCGGAATCGAGATATCGGTGCGCGAGGCGCCGACGCTCGTCAACGGCATCCGGATATGCGGGCAGACTTGCACCCCCGGCGGGCCGCACTGCAACAACTACTGCAACAAGCACCCCGATAGGTCGTTGCCGATGGCCGACCGCGCTGAGAGTCACACATTCTACAAAGAGGGCCGGACTGTCAGCTTCACAGTTCCGGAGAGCGAGTGGCCGAAATGATCCCCCTCGCCAACGCCCTGCCGTTCCTCCGCACCTACTGGAAAGAGATCGCAGTCGGCGGCGTTGTCCTGGCGCTGGCGTTGGGGTTCTGGGTGAGGGGCAACACCATCGACAGCCTGCGCGACGACCTCGCCACGGAGAAGGCCCTGCACGCCGTCACACGCGCATCGGTCAAGACGCTCGAAACCGAGATCGCGACACAAAACGCCGCCGTCGCCACACTCGCCCGCACGGCAGCAGAGAAGCAGAAAGCATCGCAGGATGCGCTCAGGGCTGCGGAGAAGCACAATCAGGCGCTGGCGGGCAAGATCGCCGGGCTTGAGCGTAGCGCGTCTGTACGGCGGTCTGACGGGCTTGTGTGCGAGGCTAGCGATGAGGTGCGCGATGTCTGGGAGTAGATGGCTGCGGGCAGGGCTTGATACCTGCTGGGGGTCCCTAATTGCCGTCCACGAAGCGAGCCATGCGAGCGTTGGGTTGCTCAATTCCTCACCCCGCCGCACGTCCTTCCGTGCTGCCGCAGCCGCCTCGCTTATACTCCTATCCGCCTGCGCTTCCAAGCCCGCAATCGAGGTGCGAACTGTCCGCGTCGAGGTGCCGGTGCCGGTTGCGTGCGTCGCGGCTGCCGATGTTCCCGAGCGCCCCGGTCCACTTCCACCGCGTCCAGAGGATGCACGGCAGGCGCTTGATCTGGCGGTGGCGAAGGTGCTGGAGTGGATCGGCTATGGCGAGAAGGCGGATGCCGTGCTGCGGGGGTGTGCCGAGTAGCAAGACTGGCTCAGGGGGCAGGTGGCGGTGGAGCGGTAGGCTGCAATTAAGAAATCAATGGATTGACGCCTAGTTGCGTACTACATTCTTCGTCGGAAGCTACGACAACATGCCCTGCACAGGCGTCTCGGTTTCCTAGTGGTACCCCCGGCTGGGCTCGAACCAGCGACCTCGAAGTTAGCAGCCTCGCGCTCTTTCGATCTCAGCCGGTAGCCGCTCACAACCCCGCCCTCCACGATCATCAACGGCGCTTGATGTTATTTGGTGAGGGGCGACTAGTGCAAAAAATGCAACAGTTCAAATACCGGAAAATCCGGCAATAACCGCATAAACGCGCTTTATGCGGTAAGTGCGGGGTGAGGTTGCGTCCGTTGTTGCCCCGGCCCTCAATTCGGAACCCCCACACGCAATCGGGCGGGCCTACTTCCTGGTCCCTAACCAGCTTCAGGGGCACGCACCCGTGCCGCCGCAAACCACCTCACCCCCTACCAGAATCCGCAGATTCCGGCAAGGGTGCGCTCTAGCCTTCAAGGCGCTCCATCATAATCCGGTAGCGATTACCCCCGAAATTCCAGGTGCTTTCGTTCTGAGGTTTCAGCGCTTTCCCGCCTACCTTTTGAACAAATTCGTGCGTTTCGTCCAAATGGGCAAACAGTGATTTCATCTCTCCGGAAAGGCGCAGGTCATGCCGCCGCTTGCTCGCGAAAAGATGCCAGCCGAAATACGCGCCCGCGCAGAAGCCGATGGCGTACAGGGTGGCGCCGAACCAAAACATTCACTCCACCTCCCGCGCAGCCGCGTCGAGCATGGTAGGTGGCGCGACGTGAAGAAAATGCGTCGGCGCTACTATGCCGTCCTCAGCGCTGATCCAGCATCCGGTTCGCCTGTCAAGCGATGCTTCAGTAACCCAGCCTTGGCCTGATGTTTCGCAAACAGACCAGACAATATGAGTTCCGTTCGGCGCGTCCTTTATGCCGCGCCAGTGGGGCAGCCTCTCCAGCACAGTGCGGATGGCGGCGTC
>CAYLTE010000379.1:0-3303 GCA_964386195.1 uncultured Burkholderiales bacterium
CTGCCAGGTCGACCGGTCGGTTCTCGATCGGTCGATGGCGTCGATGAGGCGGGCGATGAACACGCGCCGCAGGGAGCGCCGCTCGGCCCTCGCTTCGAGGGACAGCTGGAAGACGGGTTCGACATGCCGGTCGAAGTCCAGGAACGTGCCGGAATCGGCAGGGGCAGCGACGAAGGTGAGCACGATCTCTCGCACGCCATCGTCGGACCATGTCTCGCGAACGTAGGCGCCCTCCGGCGCCCAGCTATCCCCCAGATTCAGATCCGCCTGCCTGCCGAAGTGCAGATAGAGCGCCGGGTGCGGCAGGCGAATGTCGTTCAGGTGGATCCTGTCACTGTCGGTGGTGCGCAGGCTTCGTGTGAGCGGAAGCGAGAAGTCGTACAACGGACGCGCACAGGCGCTGAATGCCGCGAACGCGATGACGGCGTCCAGGTAACGGTGAACTGCGCCGTCCGACAGCTGCGAAGCGTTCAGGCGGTAGCGCAGCGGCGTTCGGATTCTCTGCTGCACCTCGTCGCGGACGATGTCACGGCAGCATTGCTCGAGCTGGCGAGTCGATCCGTTGATATGAACCGCTGCCGCATCAAGGCGTTCGCCATAGTTTCGAAGCGCCTGCAGACGGCACGGGTGGTAGCGGTACAGCACTGGCATCGTTGGATCGGGTTCGGGCTGATGCCAGCCGCAGTCCGGGGTCAGCACGACGCCGAGCGCCTCGCACAGGCGCGTCAGATCGTTCCGCAAGCCAATGAAGTCGTCCTGGGTGAGTCCAGTGCTCGCGAGCCGGTCCCACTGCTGGCACCGGACGACCGGGTGAGGCGAGTTGCTCCACACGACGGAAACCTGCACCTCCGTGCCCTGCGAGCGCGACCGACTCGACAGGCTGGCACACAGCTCCGGCACCTCGCACTGCGAGGCGGCGTGGTTCAGGGCCTCGAGCAGCGAGCAGCGCAACTCGGCCAACAGGATCTGCTTTGGAACGATGGGCGCCTTCATGGTCCCCTCCATGGCAAGACGCCAATGCAGGATCGTCCTTTGCCACAGGAGGTGTCAATCGGGCGTTCTTTTAAGGAAGTTCCCTGATGCCGTATGGCTACACGTCACGATGCCGGCATTTGCGTCCGGCACTGTGCTACATGGCCATGCGGCCGAGCAGGGTAGGTGCAACTGCAGCGGCGGCAACGAGGCCGCTCATTCCTGCGGCGGGTATTCCGGCGCCGAACACGTCCTGCCCGGCGATCAGCAGGCCGGTAACCGGCGTCCGCACGTCGAGTGCCGTGGAGCCGAGACGCATCGGATTCATCTCGATGCCGTACATGGCACCGCCCGGTGCCCGCAGGAAGTCGCGCTGCGTGAGCGGAGTCGACAGTTCCCGATAGCGCACCAGTGGCGCGAGGCCGGGGAAGTGGCGCGAGAACTGGGCAAAGAGACGCTCCTGCACCCACGCTTTGAACGCCGTGTACTCCTCCGGGCGCTGCCACTCGGGCAGATGCATCCAGGGCGCGAACGCGTCTGCGTCGCACAATGCAATCACCTCGGCCGTGGGGTGTGCAGCGGCACTGGAATCCTTCAGCGACGGAAAGCTCACGAACAACGCCGGAGCGTCCTCATCGGCTGGTCGGCGCCAGAGGGGCGTGACGTCCTCCGTTTCGTAGATCCAGTGATTGGCTGCGGACGCACCAGCAGCGGCGATGTCGCCTTCGAACCCGAGATACAGGCACAGATACGAGGGCCCAGGTTTGAACGCCCGTACCGCCGCCTGCCAGTCGGGCGCTACGTCGGGAGGGAGGCACTCCGCGGTATTGAGCACACCCATTGCGGAGATCACATGCCCCGCCGTCTCGCACTGCGAGGTGCCCGACTTCCGTACGTGCACGCCGGCGACACGGCCGTTCTCGACCGCGATGCGCTCGACGCAAGCCTCCAGATCTCAGCGTCCGCCGTTCGCCTGCACCACGGGCAATAGCGTCTGCGCGAAGCGCTGCGCGCCGCCCACCGGAAAGTAGGCGCCCGCGTTGTAGGCGCCGGTCACGAGTGCGTGCTCCAGCATCGGCGCGCTGTGAGGCGGCGCCCCATAGTCCCCCCATCGCGCACCGAGCACCGCTCGCAACCGTGCGTCGGGCACCTCCTGACGCGCTTGCGCGAGAGTTGTTCGACTCCACCGTGCGAGTTCATCGTTTCGCCACCACCGCATGCCCCAAGCCAGCCATGTCGGCATGCCCTTGGATGCGAAGAGCGTCATCGACGCCTGACGTGCCGCTCTCATGTCGAGGAACCAGCGGTCGATCACCTCGCCGTGGGCTGGAAAGCGGCGGTGAAGGGCTGCCTGATAGCGCGCTTCCGGATGTTCGATGCCGAACTCGAAGTCCGGCAGGCGCACGATGTCGTAGGGGTTGCCGCAATCCTGAAAGACGAGCTGGTCATCCGTAAGCCATCCCAGAATCCTTCCGAACTGACCCTCGGGACCGGGGTGCGGCCCGACGCCCCCGATGTAGTGCACGCCCGTTGCGAAACTCCAGTCCTGCCGGCAGAACGATTGCGTGAGGCCACCCGGCACAACGTGCTGCTCCAGTCCGAGGACTCTCTTGCCGCTCTTGGCGAGCGCAGCGGCTGCGACCAGGCCGCTCATGCCGGAACCGATGACGATGACGTCCCACATCGCAAAGTCCTCCAATACCACTTCACGGTAAGGATGACGTCAGTCTCGGGACGGATTTCTGCGCCAGATCAACAGTTGTGGTCTTTCGACTGAAGGCCTGCGATACCGGAGATGGCGAGGCTGCGCTGGTCAGTGCAGCGCTCGCTTGTAGCGGGCGCGGCGTGCCTGCGTCGGCGACGCGGCGTGCACGCGTCCTATGCTAGCAACGCGACCACCTCCGCGTCATCGACCTGCGGGAACTCGCGGTAGAACTGTCCGACAGCGTAAAAGCCCGCCGGCGTTTCCAGGCAGACCGTTTCGTCCGCGTAGGGGCGCACCAGTTCCAGGCTGTCGGCCGCGGCGACGGGGACAGCGCAGATCAGGCGCTGCGGGCCTTTGGCGCGGACCGCATGCAGGGCGGCAATCATGGTCGCCCCGGTGGCCAATCCATCGTCGACCACGATGGCGATTCGCCCCTCGGCATCGATCGGTGCGCGAGCCGGTGTGTACAGAGCGCGTCGTTTGCGCAGGATCTCCAGCTGATCGGCGCGTTCGCGCGCCAGGTATGCCTCGTCGGCACCTGTGCTCGAGGCATGGGCTGCGACGTATGCCCAGCCGGATTCGTCGATGGCGCCGACGGCGAACTCGGGACTGAACGGGGCGCGCAG
>CAYLTE010000380.1:0-2920 GCA_964386195.1 uncultured Burkholderiales bacterium
ATCGCCTTCTTCACCGAATTCGGCCTCGATCTCGAGGGGCGCACCACGGTCCAGGGCGACTGGGCGGATGGCGTCACGGGGCTGCGCGGCATGCGGGTCGAGATCGCAATGATGCGTACGCCGGACGGTCACAGCCGGTTAGAACTCTCTCGGTTTCTCGCACCCCCTGTGGTCGCCGATCACCGCAACGCCCCGGTGAACGCGCTTGGCTACCTTCGGGTGATGTTCACCGTGGACGACATCGACGAGTCGCTCGCACGACTCAGCGAGCGCGGGGCGACGCTCGTAGGCGAAGTGGCGCAGTACGAGGACATGTATCGGCTGTGCTATATCCGCGGTCCGGAAGGAATTCTCATCGGGCTCGCCCAGCAGCTGGGGCAGCAGACGGGCCGTGAGAACCCGATCGAGTGTTAGTGTGGAGGCGCCATGTCCAGGCTTCGCGTAGAGAGCTTCACGATATCTCTGGACGGCTTTGGTGCCGGTCCTGATCAGGACATCCACAACCCGCTCGGCGTGGGCGGCACGTCGCTCCATGGTTGGGCCATTTCCACGCGGACGTTTCAGAAGGCCGTGTTCAAGAGCGAGGGTGGCGCGACCGAGGGCATCGATGAGGAATACGCTGCGCGGGGCTTTCGGAACATCGGTGCCTGGATCATGGGTCGAAACATGTTCGGCCCGGTTCGGGGACCTTGGCCGGACGAGAGTTGGCGGGGCTGGTGGGGCGAGAATCCTGTCTATCACGCGCCGGTCTTCGTGTTAACCCACCATCCGCGCGCACCGCTCGTGATGGAAGGCGGAACGACCTTCCATTTCATCACCGACGGCGTTGCCGCCGCGCTGGCCAGGGCACGCGAAGCCGCTCAGGGAAAGGACGTTCGTCTCGGCGGCGGCGTCAACGTCATCCAGCAGTATCTTCGCCTTCGTCTGATCGATGAAATGCACGTCGCGATTTCTCCCGTTCTTCTGAGCGACGGAGAGCGGCTGTTCGATGGGATCAACCTTCCTGCCCTGGGGTATGCCTGTACGAAGCACGAAGCTTCGCCACTTGCCACCCATGTGGTCCTCACCCGACAGTGAAGAGAGGCTCAGCACGCACGGCTGCATTGGAAGGCTGGATCCACCAGCTGGTGATCTGCGCGAACGGGGCGGATCGCCGGAATTGATCGCCTAGAGCGCCCGGCCCGGCGGCACGCCGATTGCCGCCGGCTCGCATGGACGTGAGAGCCCACACCGCTGTTGCGCTGACCCTCACCGCTTTGGGCCTCGTGCCAGGCGCGGCCCATCTGCTCGAAATGCCGGTCAAGTTGGGCTACCCGGCAGAACTGTACGCTCAGGTCACCAGTACGCTGTACGCTTGGTACGGCATCGCCGGTGGCGCACTGCAAGTTGCCGCGGTTGTCTCGGTTGCCGCGTTTGCGATACGTCTTCGTCACTCGCGCGCTCTCGGCCTCGCCGTTGCATCCGCTGCAGCGCTCGGGATCTCGCTGGCCCTATGGGGTGCTCTGGTCGCGCCGGTCAATTCGGCCTGGGCCGAGGTCTCGCACGCGAATGTCGTCGAGTTTGCTGCGGCGTACGAGCACCTGCGTCCGCGATGGGAGTTCGGTCACCTCGCCGCGTTCATCGCCTGGCTCACCGGGTGGTTTGGCCTCGTCACCCTATCGACTCGCGATCTGACCGCGCCTCGTTGAGGATCAGGGGAATCACCATGCGGACCGAGCCACACATCGAGAATCGCCCCGAACGCCCCTATGTGGGCATTGCCGCCGCGGTGTCGATGCAGGAAGAGTCGGAGGCGATCGCCCGGCATCTCGGCGAACTCCGACAGTGGCTGGACTCACACCAGTTGCACGCAGCGGGTGCGCCGTTCGTGCGGTATCGACGAATCGAGATGCCGCACCGGCTGGAGATCGAAGTGGCATTGCCGCTGGCCTCGGCGACGGCCGGCGATGCGGATGTGATCGCGGACAGCCTGCCGGCCGGACGGTATGCCGTGCTCGTTCACAACGGCCCGGTACAGGAGCTGGTGGCCGCGAATGCCTTGCTCCAGGCGTGGGCCCGGCAGCAAGGCATCCGCTTCGATACGGATGAGACGGGACAGGCCTCGGTATGGAGATGTCGCACTGAGACCATGCTTACCGATCCTCGCGCGGAACCCGATCCCAGGCAGCATCGAACCGAGATCGCGTATCTGATGCGCTAGCCTTGCCTTGGACTGGACGCAGTTGCCGTGGGCCATCTGCACAGCGTCCAGCCGTGTATCGATCCTCGCGTAGCAGTCGCTATTTCATCGGGAGGTAGTCGCCCTTTGCGTCCTGCTGGATGAGGAAGATGCATTCCTCTGCGAAGTTCGGTGAGCGTCCGATACGATTCAGACCTCGAGAGCGGATAGACTTGGTGTGTCAGTTGCGGCAGTGGTAAAACGCCTGTTGGCGCAACCACCGATGGGAGTCTTCTCATGGAAACTCAGGAAGTACATCGCGGCCGGCTGATCGATCACATCCAGTTGGTCGTGCGAGATCTCGACGCCAGCAGGTCGTTCTACGAAGCCGTCTTTCGCGTCCTGAACATTCCCCTTGGGGGCACAGGCGATGACTATTTCTGGGCGGACGAGTTGTTCGTCTCGACGAAGACGAGCGAAGCCGCGCTAGGGGAACTCACCGGTCGCCATCACCTGGCTTTCCAGGCGCAGGATCGAGCAATGGTGGAGGCGTTCTACAAAGCCGCGCTGGCGCATGGCGGAAGGGACAATGGCGCACCGGGAGAGCGTTCGTACCACCCCGGCTACTACGCTGCCTTCGTCCTGGATCCGGACGGCAACAACATCGAGGCGGTTTATCATGGGGATGCGACGCGAACGTCTGCGTCCATTCGCATCACTTTCTAGTCAGGGAATGTCTGAACACCGCATCTTCTCCACCGC
>CAYLTE010000380.1:2930-3280 GCA_964386195.1 uncultured Burkholderiales bacterium
CGTTCGCAAAGTGGAGCGCAAGGGAAGAACGAAGGCCGATGTCGACCGCGTCATCTGCTGGCTGACGGGTTACAGCGAAGCCGACCTGCAGCACCAGATTCTGCGCGAGGTCGACTTCAAGGCATTCTTCGCCGAGGCGCCGCGCCTGCACCCGAGCAGTTCGATGATCAAGGGCGTCGTGTGCGGGGTTCGCGTGGAAGAGGTCGAAGACCCGCTGATGCGAAAGATCCGTTACCTGGACAAGCTGGTCGACGAGCTTGCGAAGGGGAAGGCGTTGGAGAAGGTGTTGCGCGGTTAGGCGGCTGTCGGCAAGGCGAGGATTTCTCGCTGCGCTCGAAATGACACCGGGG
>CAYLTE010000381.1:0-3273 GCA_964386195.1 uncultured Burkholderiales bacterium
GCACCTCTGCTGACAGACGTCGCAGAGGTAGTAGTCACACATCGCCATCGGTCTTTGCCCCCTGTAATGCCGCGTGAATATCCCCGCGCAGCCGCCTGGCCTCCGCCGTCATCAGTGGCCGCAACAGCACCACTTCCGCTTCCGCCACCCTGGCCCTGAGCGCGTCCCGCTCGGCTTCGGCCTGCGCGGCGCGGTCAGTTAGGCTCGCCAACATAGACTCCACGCGACCAAACGGAGTGTCATCGCCTCCCGGGCCGCATAGTTCGGCAATCTCCCCCATTCGCGCCTCTAGGCTGTCGGCGCGACAGCGTTGCTCGTGCGCCTCGATCCATCCCGATTCCCGCGCATCACGCTCTGTGACCGCCTCGTCCCGCTCCCCCTCCAGCCGCGCAATCGTCGCGGCCTGCTCGGCGACGGTGGCGCGGAGGGCGGCGATTTCGGATTGGAGCGCGTACCTACCTGCTTCCAGAGACATCGTGTACAGACTTCTGTCCTCAGCCATCCTGCCCCTCCTCCGCGAGCGCGGCGCGGGCATGTTCGACGAGGCGGTCCTTGCTGCTGAACACGGAACGCTCCGCAATGTCCTTCAGCGCCTCCCGCAACCGCCGCTCGCGTCGGGCCGTCGCCAGTAGGGCGGGGAGGGCGTTGACGGCGGCGGCGATGAGGTGGGTATCGTTGATGTCGTCCACGTTTGCCACCGTGCATGAGCCTTTCACGCGGCCATACCATGTGCCAGTCCCGTTAGGAAACGGCTCCACGCTCCATGGCCTCTGTGTCGATTCCTCCAGCAGCCGCGCCAGCGCGTCGAGGTCGGGCGCGGTCATTGGGGGCACTTCCTTGGCGCACGTACACGTCTTCGGGGTCGATGCCCCACACTTCGGACAGTTCCACATCACTCCCCCTTCACCAGCGCGCGGAGGGCGTTGAGGCTGGATGCTCGTTGCTGTGCAACAGCCATCGCCTGTGTGGTGTCTCCTGATTCAATTATCGGACGCCACGTGTCCACAGCCTCCACCAGCGCCCGCGCGGCCTGGCGGTAGGCGAGGAGTTCGGCGGCCATCGCCTGCTGGTCGCTCTCGATCGCCACGCCGAACCGCGCGATGCCGTCGAGGTCCGCGTCTGTCAGTCGCTCAGCCACGGTCGGCCTCCAGCGCGGCGAAGTAGGCGTCGATGACCGCCTGCACACCGTCAAGGCTCCACTGGTCGCGGCGCATTCGGATCGCCTCGATGCTCGTTTCTTCCGGCGACCACTGGTCTTCGAGGCCATAGCACGAGCAGTGCCCGCCGTTTACCTCGTAGAACTTGCCGTCACGCCGAAACAGGACGATGGCGTCGCCACTGTAGTCTTCGTACTCGTAAGCGGCGACGATAACCTCGTCATCGGTTGGGAACAGGTCGCCGTCCTTCACGCCGAATTCGGCACGCATATTGTCGATGTTCTCGAACAACCCTAAGTACTTTTCCATTCACTCCCCTCCCGTCGGCCGCCGCGCGACCGCGATGCCGGTCACGGCCGGATGCCGTCCTGCCACGTCACGACCGACACGCGCGCCCCCGGCATCTCGTCCAGTCCGGCGTACCGCTTGTGCGCCGTCACGTTCATGCGCTTTCCCCGAGGTCGCGCACGTCTTCCTCTGTCAGCCAGTCGATATCGACGCACACATGGAAACCGGCCACGCTCGCCGGCTGGACGCCTCCGAGCCGCCGCTGTAGCGCGAACTCGATGAGCCGTTGCCAGCCTTCCTCGGTATCCACGAGCGTGCGGCTCGCCAGCAGCCCCACGAGTTGATGACATCCCTGGCAGAGCGCGACGAGCAGCGCGTTGTCCGGGTCGTTCTCTTTCCCGATGAGATGATGCGACGACAGACCACGCTTGGTTTCCCGTTGGCACAACTGGCAGACGCCTTCAGCTAGCCCTATGGTCTGGCTACGACGGCCCCCGAAGTAGCGCAGATCGACGCGCAGTTTCGACGTGCAGACCCGCGAGCAGCATTTCTGTTTCGCTGATGACGGGATGAAGTCACGCCCGCATTGCGGGCACGGCCTCGGCGCGACATCCAGCCGTGGCGCGACCTGTTCCCACACATCCGGGTAGTGCTTCTGAAGCGCCTGCGCCAGCGTTTCGAGGTTGATGCCGCGCGCAATTGCGAAGGCCCGCAGGCTCCCGTCCCAGACCTGCACCTCGCGCGCCCACCGCTTCACAACGTCGCGGGTGATGCCTGACCCACGCTTCAAGGCAGGGAATAGCGCCCGCTGCCTGCGCCCTCGGCTGTACAAGCCCAACTCTGACATCTTGCACGCGACAGATGCGAACGACCTCCCGAGCCTGTTTGCAATCTCTGCCGCTGTGCATGTCTGCGCGAGCGCCTGCATTTCAGCCACTTCATCAGCCGTCCAGCGACGCACTGACATCGGATGCCCCAGCGCGCGTAGTCGTTCCCACACGCTCTGCCCGACGACGCCGAGACGCTTCGCCGCCTTCCATACGCTGCCAGTTTCCTGGTACGCCTGAATCAGTTCTTCGTTCGTGACGCGGAGCGGCGCTGCCATCAGTTGCGCCCCTTGATAGACTGTGATGTAGCCATCGCCGTGCGACATCCAATCGCAGGGTGCAGGTAAGGAGCCGCGAACGTGTTAGCGCACGCCGCGGCTCCGTCTATTTTACCATGCGTGCTGCCCTTTGGAGCGGGCACGCCGTAGACGTCGAACGCCACGACGCGCGAGGAGATCACGTCCTGTAGCGTGAGCGCCGTCATGCGCCCTCCCCGGCCCGGCGCAGCGCGGCCAGTTCGGCTTCGAGCGCCTGTATCCTCTGGCTCTCTTCGGCGTCGAGACTGTCAACAGTCTCACGCAGATGCGTGATGACCGCCCGTGCTGCGGCGAGTTCCGCCTCGGCCTGCTCCCGCCGCTGCCGTTCCTCGGTGAGCTGCCGCTCCACGTCCAGCAGCGCGCGGGCCAGATGCGGCGGCTCGTGCGCGGTCATGGCTGGCGCTCCGGCTGGACGTACAGGCGACCGGACAGCGGCACGGACCACATCCGCTCTCCTGCCGTCAGCGTGCTGCGCCTCTTAGCGATCCACTCGCGTGCCTGCCTGCGGGTCGTCCAGTACGCATATTGCAGGAGGACATCATCGCTGCCGCCGTCCTGTAGCCGATAGCGGTACATCACGCCCCACGCGCTCACTGTGAGGTTCTGCGCCGGTATGTCTGAAGCCATCCTCACCCCTCCTGCGCCGGCCCGCGCCGGCCTGTCTCGTCGTCGGGCAGCGCCACG
>CAYLTE010000382.1:0-3258 GCA_964386195.1 uncultured Burkholderiales bacterium
CCGGTGTAAGAACGCGAAGCATCGGCACCTTGCATGCCCGCCAGCTGCAGCGACGAGCTGAAGCATCCGGCCGATTGCATGAGTCGCCGCATCCATGTTCCATTGTGCTTGACATGGCATCCGCGCGTGTAGGATAAATAACTACGCCTGTATACCGCTTGGCACTACGTTCGTGTGCGACGCAGCAGAGTTGTTGGTGAGTGCGCGAGACGAGGTCGACCGGAAGCGGGCGAGACACGACACCGTGCAGCCCCCGATGTGGGGAAATCCAAGATGGAGGAGATTCGATGCGGCACCTATCCTGCCTAGTATTCAGCGCCCTGATTGGCGGCGCCCTGCCGATGACCGCGATGGCGGACAACAATCCGGTCGACGAGAAGTGGTGGCCCAGCGAGTTCGGGGCCAACGACCAGGCTGGCGCAACCAACTGGATCACGCCACAGAAGCGCGTGGCGGCTGCCAGGCTCGTCAAGAAGGGCGAAGTGGCTACACTGGGCATGCCCTACCACGCCCGCACGCCGCTGTTCCCCGGGCGTCTGTACTCCCTGACCATCCCCGGCGGCGGGGTTCCCACGCACGATCTTGCCTGGTCCGGCGACAACTACCGGCAGACGTTCATGGATGAACTGGTCACCGCGCAGATCGGCCAGGTCGGCACGCAGTTCGATTCGCTCGCCCACCCCATGATCCAGATCAAGGGGAAGAACGGGTGGAAGGACGGGAACTACTTCTACAACGGTAACCGTCTCGAGGACGTGGGTGGCCCGTACGGCATGAAGAAGCTCGGCACCGAGAACGTGGGTTCGTTCTTCACGCGTGCGATCGTCATCGACCTGGTGAAGCTGAAGGGCGGCAACCTGCCCATCGGCTACCCGATCACGATGCAGGACTACCGCGACGCGCTGAAGATGGCGGGAATCGAGGATGCGCAGCAGGGCGACGTCGTGCTGTTCCGCACCGGGTGGAACGACCTGTGGCGCGACAACATGAAGAAGTCCCAGGCCCAGGCGATGGCGGACAACGCCAAGTTCAACTCGGGCGGTCCCGGCATCTCGCCGGAAGTCTGCGACCACCTCGCTTCACGCAAGGTGGCGATGGTCGGCGCGGACAACTGGGGGATCGAGCCCTACGACTTCACGGGTGAAGGGAAGTGGCCCACCAAGTTCGAGGACGTCAAGGAGTGGGCGTATTGCCACATGAACCTCACGGTGCGCCGCGGTATCTACCTGTTCGAGAACCTGGACCTCAAGGATCTCGGCGAGCGTGGCCCGGGTGAAGTGCTGTTCAGCTGGGCACCGCTGAAGCTGGTCGGCGCAACCGGCTCTCCGGGCAACCCTATCGCCACTTGGTGAGGCCGGTGCCCGCTGTCTCCTGAAGCAAGGAAGGGCCGCCTCGTGCGGCCCTTTCTTCGCCGCACACAGTCGAACGCCGCATGCGTCCGGCCATGGCAAAGTACACCGATTACCGATGCCCGTTCTAGCGATCCTACGACGCACCCTTTTGCTGATCGTGCTGGGGGCGTTGCCGCTTCAGAGCGTCGCGGAAACGGCGCGCGAGGTCACGTGGAAGGATCTGCTGCCGCGCGCACCGCAGATCGACAACCCGTTCGCAAAGCTCACGGTCGAGCAACGCCGGATGCTCGCCGATCTCGCCTCGATACGCGAGCGCCGTGCACGTGGCGAAGCGGCCGTCGCGCCCAACGACCCGGCCGACGAGGCATTCCTCACCGAGTATCTGCGCAAGGGTGGCATTGATGCGGACGCGATGCTTGCGCAGCGCGAGCAGCTGATCGCCCAGCAGCGCGATCTGTCCAAAGCGGTAAACCCCAGCCTGATCGGAGCAATGATCCGCATGCCCGGTTATCTTCTGCCCCTGGACTACTCAGGCAAGCAGGTCAGCGAGTTCCTGCTCGTGCCGTGGGTGGGCGCCTGCATCCATACCCCACCGCCACCCCCGAACCAGATCGTGCACGTCAAGCTCGAACGTCCTGCGCCATACGACGGTCTGTTCAAACCCGTCGTCGTCACCGGGCGGATGGCAGCGGCCTCGGGCAGCAGTTCGGTGTTCCTGGTCGACGGATCCTCGGATATCGATACCAGCTACGTCATACAAGGGGCTCGCGTCGATCCCTTCGAGGAGTGAGAGATCGCCGATCTCCATCCACTCATGGCACCATGCATGAGCCGCGGTGTCCAATCGGTTCTCTCACACGCGCAATCATGGAGGACGCGATGATCAAGGGCCTGCATCACAATGCGTACCGGTGCCGCGATTCGGAGGAAACCCGGCGCTTCTACGAGGACTTTCTCGGGCTGCCGCTCGCCGGTGCGCTGGAGATCAAGCAGACCAAGAGCGCTCGGCAGACGAACACGCTGCACACGTTCTACCGGCTTGGGGACGGTTCCTTCCTGGCGTTCTTCGAGGCGCCGGACATGCCGTTCGAGTTCAAGTCGCAGCACGATTTCGACCTGCACATTGCGCTCGAGGTCGAGCGCGATGTGCTCGAAGAGATGTTCGCGCGCGGCAAGGCCGAAGGCCGGGAGACACGCGGGGTGTCGGATCACGGCTTCATCCACTCGATCTACTTCCGCGACCCGAATGGCTATGTGATCGAGCTCACAGCCAAGCAGCCGGGCCACGACGAGGCGATGGATCCGGCGCGCAACGGCGCACGTTCGATCGTGGACCGGTGGCAGGCTGAGAAGTCCCGCGCGTGACGGCGAGCGCGGGCGGCCCCGAGAGATCGGATCGGCTGGCAGCGATAGGTCGGCGTCGCCCATAATGCCGTTTCCCTGCACCTCCGCGGCCGAACCATCGATGAGTATCCCTTCCGACATCGCCCGGCACTACACCAGCGGGACCTTGCTTCAGCGACTCGACGCAGCGCTGCGCGAAGATGGCTGCGATCCCGAGCGGCCCACCCTGGAAGCACTGGCACCCTACGACCAGTTCCACGGCCGCGGACTGGAGGCGACTGTCGAGATGGCGGATCTGGTGCCGGTGCGTGGCGCGGACCATCTGCTGGACGTCGGCAGCGGCATCGGCGGCCCGGCTCGCTACTTCGCTGACCGATTCGGCTGTAGGGTGACGGGGATCGATCTGACGGAAGAGTTCTGCGAGGTCGCGCGCCATCTCACACGACTGCTTGGTATGCATGAGCGGGTAGCGTTCGAGGTAGGTGATGCCCTGACGATGCCGTTTGCCGCGGCGAGTTTCGACGGCGCGTACTCGATGAACGTGTCGATGAACATCGCCGAC
>CAYLTE010000383.1:0-3246 GCA_964386195.1 uncultured Burkholderiales bacterium
CGGATGCGGGTAGGACGGCAGTCCGTTCCCCTCCACCTCCTGGCGAAAGTTCTTGAGCTGCTCTTCGCTGATCCGTCCCTCGAGGTATGCGCGCGCGTACACGCCAGGCGACGAGTGCCCCTGGAAGAACACCAAGTCGCCGCCGTGCTTGTCGCTGGGCGGATGCCAGAAGTGGTTGAAGCCGACGTCGTAGAGCGTGGCAGCCGAGGCGAAGCTGGCGATGTGGCCGCCCAGCTCGGAGGAAATCTTGTTCGCCCGCACCACCATGGCCATCGCATTCCAGCGGATGTAGGAACGCAGCCGGTGCTCCATCTCGTGGTCGCCGGGAGAGGCCTCCTCCTGGCCGGGCGGGATGGTATTGATGTAGGCCGTGGTGGCGTTATACGGCAGGTAGGCGCCCGAGCGGCGCGCCTTCTCGATCAGCTTCTCGAGGATGAAGTGCGCGCGTTGCGGTCCTTCGACCTGGAGGACGCCGTCGAGGGCATCCAGCCACTCTCCGGTCTCTTGCGGATCGATATCTGGAAGTGCAGCCATCTCTGCGAGTCCCTGGGTAAGGTTGGAGCGTGGTGTGCCGGCCCGGCCGCCCGGGATGCGCACGCCGGGCACGGGATGGCCATGCATTCGTGATGCGCGGCAGGTGCGAATTATAGCTTGCGGCCCGTTTCAGCCCGCTTCTCGGCCCGAGACGCAAGCGCGCCGTGCCGGCCCGCTACTTTTTCGGCGGTGGAACGCGTCCCATGAGGTAGAACTCGTCGTTCGGCCGCATCGCGATCAGGTGGGCCATGCGGTTGGACAGGGCGAAAAAGGCGGTGATGCCGCCGATGTCCCAGATGTCCTCCTCGCCGAAACCGGCTTCCCGCAACGCCTGGAAATCCGCCTCGAGCATGGACTCGGGCGTGCGCGCGAGCTTGACGGCGAAATCGAGCATGGCGCGCTGCCGTGGGGTGATGTCCGCCTTGCGGTGGTCGACCGCCACCTGGTCGGCGATCTGGGGATTCTTCGCGTAGATACGCAGGATGGCGCCGTGGGCGACCACGCAGTAGAGACAGTGGTTGTGGCCGCTGGTGGCCACCACGATCATCTCGCGCTCGGCCTTGGTGAGCCCCGAGTCGCGCAGCATCAGCGCGTCGTGATAGGCGAAGAAGGCCCGGAACTCGTCGGGACGATGAGCCAGGGTCAGGAACACGTTGGGAATGAAACCGGCCTTTTCCTGCACCTGCAACATCTTGTCGCGGATGTCGTCGGGCAGGTCCTTCAGTTCGGGGACGGGGTAGCGGCTGATGGCGGTTTGCGTCATGGATCTGGGAGACGAATCTGGTTGGGTAGGAAAAAAAGCGTTCACCACCCTTCGTGGTGAACCGCCCTTCAGGAATAGTTGCGCAAATCCTCGATCACCTTCCCATCGTTGGGCAGGCTTCCCACCGGCTTCGGCACCACCGCGCCGCGCAGCTTGCACACCTCGCGCAGCGTGTTCTCGACCGCCTCGACGAAGCCGGCGGGTGCGCTGTCGCGCAGTTCGCACTGCAGGGTCATCGTGTCGTTCTTCTGGTCGTCGTGCGTGACGCTCAGTCGTGCACGGACGATCTCGGGATGGCGCCTGGCGACCTCGGCCACCTGCGAGGGATGCACGAACATCCCGCGCACCTTGGTGGTCTGGTCGGCGCGCCCCATCCAGCCCTTGATGCGCATGTTGGTGCGGCCGCAGGGGCTGATGCCGGGCAGCACTGCCGACATGTCGCCGGTGGCGAAGCGGACGAGCGGGTATTCGGGCGTGAGGGTGGTCACCACCACCTCCCCCACCTCGCCCTCTGCGACAGGATCGCCGGTGCCAGGGCGCACGATCTCGACGATCACGCCCTCGTCCACCACCAGGCCCTCGCGCGCCGGCGTCTCGTAGGCAATCAGGCCGAGATCCGCCGTGCCATAGGACTGGAAAGCAACGATCCCGCGTGCCTCGAGCATCTGGCGCACTGCGGGCAGGAAGGCCTCGCCGGAGACGGCCGCCTTGCGCAGGCTGGACACGTCCGCCTTTGCCTCGTCGGCTTTCTCGAGCAGCAGCTTCAGGAAGGAGGGCGTACCGGTGTAGCAGACTGGCTTGAGGTCCGCGATGGTCTGGACCTGCAATTCGGTCTGACCCACGCCGGCGGGAAACACCGGGCAGCCGATAGCCTGCGCCGCCAAATCGAACATGAAGCCGGCCGGCGTGAAGTGATAGGCGAAGGTGTTGTGAACCAACTCGCCCTCACGGAACCCCGCGGCGAACAGGGCGCGGGCCAGGCCGAAATAGTCGCGCCGCTCGGCCTGCGGGTCGTAGATCGGACCGGGCGAGGCGAATACGCGGGCCAGTCTCGCCAGCGGGAGCGCGGTCATACCGCCGAAAGGCGGATCCGCCTTCTGCAACGCGATCAGATCCGACTTGCGGGTCAGCGGCAGCGCGGCCAGCGCGCTGCGATCGCGCACGTCTCCGGGACGCACCTCGGCCAGCAGCCTGGTGAAGTAAGGAGCATGCCGTTTCGCCCGCGCGAGCTGATCTTCGAGGGCACGGAACAGCGCGCGCTCGCGCACCTCCGGCGCACGCGTCTCAAGATCGTCGAAGTGTTTTTCCATCTGCCAAGGATAACCGCGAACAGGTCGACACGCTGCATCCCGCCGCCTCAGGCGGGCAGGTTCCACACCTCGCGCAACCCCTCGACGAGCGCGCCGATGGCAGGATCCTGCGCTCGGGAACGCAGGTGGATGAACTGCAGCGATGTCTTCAGCCGCACGTCCTGCCACAGCACCACCTGTTTCGCCCTGGCCTTCTCCAGGGCGAGATCCTCGCGCATCAGCGCCATGCCCATGCCCGAGGCGACGAGCGACGCGATCAGGTTTTCGTCGTCGGCCTCGACCACCTTCGCCGGCGATACGCCGTGCGCACGGAACAGCTCGGTGGCGAGCTGCCAGTGCGAGCTGATCGATGGCGTGAGAATCCATGGCTCGCGCTCGATCTCCGCCCAGCCGGATCCGGCCAGCCGGTCGGCCCACTCGATCGGCCCGACCACGCGGTAGACGACCTGTGTCAGCGGGATGCCGACCACGGCGGGATCCGACCGCTCCCCGTAATAGAAGCTGGCGTCCAGCCTGCCGTCGCGCACGTCGTCGAACGCCTCGCCGGAGACCTCGCGCTGGAACTGGATCTGCAGCAGGGGGTGGCGTTCCAGGGTGGCGGCCGCGAACTGCCCAAGCCGCTGGAAGTCCGGATCCGAT
>CAYLTE010000384.1:0-391 GCA_964386195.1 uncultured Burkholderiales bacterium
CGAACTTGCGCGCGGCGGCATCGAGCACGCGCACGCCCTCGGGCATCACTTCCTTGCCGATGCCGTCGCCGGCGATGACCGCGATGGTGTGTTTGGGCATAGCGTTCGTCTCTACGTCTCTGAAATTCTATTTACCACGAAGGACACGAAGGAACACGCCATCTGTGTAAGTCGCATTCCTTCTTTCTCCGTTTTCCTTCGTGTCCTTCGTGGTGAAATCTTTGGGTGTGAACGCTGCTGCTACCGCTGCACGCTCACCCCGACGCTGCGCGCGGTCTGCAGCAGCAGGTCCCAGGTCTCGCGCGGCAGCGGCACGCCCTCGGCGAGGCGCTTCTCGCGGGTGCGCGCTTCGGGTTCGCCGGGGAGCAGGGTTTCGCTGGCGGGCGGTGCG
>CAYLTE010000384.1:401-3242 GCA_964386195.1 uncultured Burkholderiales bacterium
TCGGGCGGGAACATGCCCTCGGGATCGAGCACGCGGGGATCGATGTAGATCGACAGCATGCCGTTGGCGAAAGGGCGGCCTGGCGTGGCGCAGGCGTTGCCGGTCAGCGCGCCGCCGAGCAGCTCGCACATCAGCGCGAGGCCCGACCCCTTGTGGTCTCCGAAGGTGCGCAACGCGCCCTGCCCGACCTTGATATCGCGCTTGCCGCTCGCACGGTAGTCGCCGTAGAGCAGGCTGGCGTCGTCGCTCTTCACCCCGTCGGGGCCGATCAGTGCGTCCTTGGGAATCGGCTTGCCGCCCTGGCTGGCGACCAGCACCTTGCCCTCGGCGACCAGCGAGGTGGCAAAATCGAGCACCACCGGTTCGCGTCCGGGCACCGGCACGCCGACGCAGTACGGCGCGGTGGAGAAGCGCCGCTCGACACTGCCGAAGGGCGCCACCAGCACGCTGCCGGCGGCGTTGACGAAGTGCACCGAGACCAGCCCCGCGTGCGCGGCCATCTCGGCCCAGTCGGCAACGCGGCCGATGTGCCCCGCGTTGCGCAACGCGACGGCGGACAAGCCCATCGCCCGGCATTTCTCCATCCCGATCTCGACGGCGCGCGGCGCGACGCTCTGGCCGAAGCCGAACTGGCCGTCCACCACCGCCATCACCGGCGTATCCACGCTCACCCGGGCCTCGCGCCCGGCGTGGATCATGCCGTCGTTCATCATCTGGATGTAGCGCTGCACGCGCACCACGCCGTGGCTGTCGTGCCCGGCGAGGTTGGCCTTGACCAGATAGAGGGCGATGCGCTCGGCCTCCTCCGGCGGACACTGTGCGGCGGAGAAGATGTCGCGCACCAGTTTCTGCAGTTGCGCGGCGGGGATGAGGAGGACGTCCATGCCTGAAGCCGATCAGAAGAAGAGCCCGCGATTCTAGTCGATCCGAAACGCGCCGTTTCGAAATTGGGGCTTTGGCTTATGATGTGGACGCAGCCGCGCCGCGTGCCGCGCGGCAATACCGACAAGGGAGCCGGAGGAGATGAGGGAGAACACGGTCAAGACGATCTGGAAAAACGGTGGCGCCGTCATCAACGGCTGGCTCGGCATCCCCAGTTCCGTCGCCGCGGAGAACATGGCGCAGGCGCAATGGGACAGTCTCACCGTGGATCTGCAGCACGGGCTGGTCGACTACCAGGCGGCAGTGTCGATGTTGCAGGCGATATCGACCACGCCCATCATTCCGCTGGCACGCGTGCCCTGGATGGAGCCGGGCATCATCATGAAGCTGCTCGACGCCGGCGCCTACGGCATCGTCTGCCCGATGATCAACTCGCGTGCCGAGTGCGAGGCGTTCGTCGGCGCCTGCCGCTATGCGCCGGCCGGCTATCGCAGCTTCGGCCCGGTGCGCGCAGGCTGGTACGGAGGTCCCGACTACTTCAAGCACGCCAACGACACGGTGCTGACGATTGCGATGATCGAAACCAAGCAGGCGGTCGAGCGCATCGACGACATCCTGACCGTGCCCGGGCTCGACGGTCTCTATGTCGGCCCCAACGACCTGGCGATCACGCTCGGCTGCGCACCCTCGGGCACCCCGAGTGACAAGACCGTGCTCGATGCCATCCGCACCATCGCCGAAGCCGGCAAGCGCCACGGCATTCCGGCGGGCATCCACTGCGGCTCGACGCAGATGGCACACGAGATGATCGCCATCGGCTACCAGTTCGTCACGCTGCTGGCGGACAACGCATTCCTCGCCGCGGCCGCGAAGAGCGCGGTGAGCGAGATGCGAACCGGCAAGGCCGGGCCGAAGGCCTCGGGAAGCTACTGAGGCGACACCTCCGTCATTCGACGCTGCCATCCTCGTCATCACTGACCGTGCACGGCGCAGGGCAGGCGCACAAACCCGCGGAAGCGCGCGCGGCGCGCGCGCTGCGGTTCGCCCTCGATGCGATAGCGCGGAAACCTCGCCAGGAAGCGACCGACCGCGACCGCTCCCTCCAGCCGCGCGAGGTGCATGCCGGCGCACTGGTGCGGTCCGGAGCCGAACGCCAGGTGCCGGTTGGGCGAGCGGGCGATGTCGAATCGATCCGGATCCGGAAACTGCGCCGGATCGCGGTTGGCGGCGCCGATGCACAACGTCACCGGCGTGCCGGGCGGTAGCTTCGCGCCGCCCACCTCGGTCTCACACGTGGTGATGCGGTTGCCGAGCTGATTCGAACTCTCGAAGCGCAGGCACTCCTCGACGGCGCTGCGGATCAGTTGCGGCTGCGCGAGCAGCTGCGCACGCTGCTCGGGCCACTGCGAGAACGCATGCAGGGCGTTGCCGATCAGATTGGTCGTGGTCTCGTGTCCGGCATTGAGCAGGAACACGCACTGGTGCAGCAGTTCGTGGTGCGCGAGGCGTTCGCCGTCGCACTCCCCGCGAACGAGGCGGGTGAGCACGTCGCGCTCGGGATCGCCCGGCCGTGCGCGCCGCTGTGCGACCAGACGCTCGAGGTAGTCGAGGAACTCGCGCAGGGCAGCATTGCCGCGCGCCTGCTCATCGGCGCTGAGCGCGGGCTCCAGTGCACCGAGTATCGCCAGCGACCACGCGCGCAGCGGCGCGCGCTCGTCGACGGGGACCGCGAGCAGATTGCCGATGATCTCGACCGGAATGGCGCTGGCGAAGTCCTCGATAAGGTCGACGCGGCCACGTGTGGCCATCGCATCGAGCAGCCGGTCCACCAGGGACACCAACCCAGGCTCCATTGCCTCGATGGCACGCGGCGTGAGCGCCCCGAGAATCAGCCGCCGCACACGCGTGTGCAGCGGCGGGTCGTTGAACACCAGGCTGGTGGTGTGGTGCTCGTACAGC
>CAYLTE010000385.1:0-3238 GCA_964386195.1 uncultured Burkholderiales bacterium
GACCAGTTCGTTGGTCAAGGCGGACTGCGCCTGCTGGTCCAGCGCGGCGAACGCCTTGAGCAGCGGTCCGTAGTAGGTTCTGAACACGTCCAGCCAGTGCCTGGCTGAACGGTAACGGAACACGAAGTCGCGCTCGGCGAAGCGGATTTCGCTGGCCTGGCGCTCGAACAGCATCGAGACGTGCTCGCGCGTTCCCCACAGGGCGGGGGAGCGTGCGCCCGGTGCCGGGGGGATGTGCCGGCCGATGGTCTTGAACAGCTGTCCGATGAACCCCGCCGGTGCCCAGTTGGCCAGCCCGATCCGCCCGCCGGCGCGGCACACGCGCAACATCTCGCCCGCGGCCTTTTCGTGGTCGGGGGTGAACATGACGCCGAACGTGGACGTCACGGCGTCGAAGCTGGCGTTCTCGAACGGCAGCTGCTCGGCGTCGGCCTCCCGGATCGTCACCTGCAGCCCGTCGGCCGCCGCGCGCGCCTGCGCCCGTTCGAGCAGGCGCGGCACGTAGTCCGTGGCCGTCACTTCGCACCAGCGGCGCGCGGCGGCGAGCGCGGCGTTGCCGTTGCCCGCCGCCACATCCAGTACCCGCTGCCCCGCGCGCAGATCGAGCGCCTCGCACAGGTCCTCGCCCACGATCTGCAGGGTGCTGCCCACGATTGCGTAGTCCCCGGATGACCACGCGGTCTTCTGACGCGCCTTCAGGGCTGAAAGATCCGGACCAGTGTCCGGGGCGATTTGACTCACGGTTGCGGCGGGTGTATTCATCGAAGCTTCCTCTGGGTTCGAGTCGCCATCGATCGGAGTCGCTCCGATCTGCTCTCGCGGCGACGACGATGCAACGGTACGGAGTCGGCGTGGTGACGAACGTGGGAGGCAGCGTGGGAATGGGCGTGGCATCCCGCCCCGTGCGCGATGCTTCCGTGCCCTGTGCATTGGATGTCGACCTGCTCGGCCCCGTCCGCGTGTGCCGCGGCGGTTTCGAGATCGAACTCCCGGCATCGCGGCGGGTGCGGGCGCTGCTCGTCTACCTGGCCCTGATGCCGCGCGGCGCGTCCCGCTCCCAGCTGTGCACGCTGCTCTGGGACGGTGCCGCCGATCCGAGAGGCGAACTGCGCTGGTGCCTGAGCAAGCTGCGCCGTGTGTTGGACGAGGCCGGGCGCACGCGCGTATTCGTGGAATCCGACCGCGTGCGTCTGGACCTGACGGATTGCCGGGTCGATGTCGCAGCCGTGGAAGGCTCGAACATGCAGGCACTCGCACCGGACGAGGCGGGTACCCTGGCCGCGGCGTTTCGCGGCGAGCTTGCCGACGGGCTCGCGCTGGAGCGTGCGCCTGAATTCGAGGCGTGGCTGGCGGCGACCCGGCGGCGCTTTCGGGAACTGCACGTCGGCCTGCTCGAGCGCGCCGCGAACGGCAGCGGCCAAGGCGTGACGGCGCACCTGGAAAAGTGGCTGCAGCTCTCGCCCTTCGATCCGAACGCCCACGTGCGGTTGCTCGAGCGGCTGTCGGACAGCGGGCGTATCCGGGACGCCGAGGCGCATCTGGACGCGGCGGAGAAGCGGTTCGCCGCAGAGGGGCTGGACTTCGTTCTCATCCGCCATGCATGGTTGAAGCGGCGCAGCGCTTCGCGGATCCTACCGGGCGCGCCGGAAAGTCCGAGCTCCCTCGAATCTTCAGCCTACCCGGCCTCCGCGCACAGCGGGCCGCTGGTCGGTGCCGGATCGGCCGAGACCACGCTCGCTGCGCCACGGCGGGCATCCATTGCAGTGATGCCGTTCAGGGAAGCCGAGTACGGCCAGTCGAAGTGGCTTGCCGATGCACTGGTGCACGACGTGATCACGCGGCTCGCCAAGCTGCGCAGCCTGTTCGTGATTGCGCAAGGCACAGTGTTCGCCCTGGCCGAACAGCACACCGCGCCGGACGAGGCGGGTCGGCTGCTGAATGTCGACTATCTGGTGCGCGGAACCGTGCGATGGTTCGGAGAGCGGGCGCTGGTCACGGTGGAGTTGACGCAGACGGCGACCGGGCGGGTGGTATGGGCCGAGCGCTTCGACAGCAGGCGCGAGGATGCGCTGACGGTGCTGGAGGAATTCGGCAACGGCATCGTCGCCGCGGTCGCCGGCGAGATCGAGCGCCTGGAACGCAATCGCGCCATCCTGCGTCCGCCGGCCTCACTCGATGCATGGGAAGCGCATCACCGCGGGCTGTGGCACATATACCGCTTCACGCGTGCGGACAACGACGCGGCCCGCCACTTCTTCTCGCGGGCTGTGCAGCTCGATCCCACCTTCGCCCGCGCCTATGCCGGGCTGTCGTTCTCGCAGTGGCAGAGCGCGTTCCAGGGCTGGGGTGAGCGAGCAGCCGAAGTGGCCGCCGCGCTCGATTCGGCCGGTCGCGGAATCATGGCGGACGAGCTGGATCCCGCCGTGCACTGGGCATTGGGGCGCGCACTGTGGCTGCGCGGCGAGCACGAGCAGGCCGTGGGCGCGCTGTCGCGGGCAGTCGATCTCAGCCCGAACTTCGCCCTGGGGCACTACGCGCTCGCCTTCGTGCAGTCGCAGGCAGGCGATGCGCAAGTTGGGATCGCGGCATCGGACACCTCGCGCAACCTCAGTCCCTGCGACCCGCTGTTGTTCGGCATGCTCGGTGCGCGCGCGATGGCGCTGGTGCGTCTGGGACGTTTCGAGGAGGCCGCGGCGGCGGCGGTGGAGGCAGCCAACCGGCCGAACGCGCACGTGCACATCTTTGCGATCGCGGCCTGCACGCTCGCGCTCGCCGGCCGGCTCGACGAGGCGCGTGTGCGCATGGCGGCCGCGCGGCAGGCCGTCCCCGGTTACGGCATGAGCGAGTTCATGTCGGCGTTTCGCTTCGATGCCGAGGGCGAGGGCCGCTTCCGCGAGGGGGCGCGACTGATTGGAGTGCGTTGACGGTTCGTCACCCGGACGTGAACCTGCCGGCCTGGAAGTCCTGCACCGCGCGCATGATTTCGTCCTGGCTGCTCATGACGAACGGGCCGTACTGCACGATCGGTTCGTTGAGCGGCTTGCCTGCGATGAGCAGAGCACGTGTCGGTTCCGAGGCCTCGAACACCACGCCGTCCGCGTCGGCATCGTTGTCCAGGATCGCCATGCGCTGCACGGGGATCGCGGTACCCGCAACCTGCAGGGCGCCGCGATAGACGTACACGAACGCGTTGTGCGTGGGCGGCAGGGGTTGAGCGAACGACGCGTTCGCCGGCATC
>CAYLTE010000386.1:0-3228 GCA_964386195.1 uncultured Burkholderiales bacterium
GCGCGCCCTTGGCCCAGAGGCCGCCGGTCTGGTCGAGGAAGTTGCGCATCTGGGCCGTCATCATGCCGTAGCGCGTGCCCGTGCCGAAGATCAACGCGTCGGGCTCGGCCAGCTGGTCGACCTTGGCGACCGGTACATGCGCAAACGCGTCCCGCGCAGCTTTCGCCCCGCTCTTCTCCAGGACATCGGCGGGCACCAGCTCGGGCACCTGCACCAGACTCACTTCGGTATCGGCCACTTCTCTCACCCCCTCGGCGACGGCCTCGGCCATTCGGTAGATGTGGCCGTACATGCTGTAGAAGACGATCTGCACTCTGGTCGTCATGGCTTCACTCCTGGTCGGGTTGCGTGATCGGGTATTCGCGGCCCTGAGGCGCGCAGTTCCGGTGTCGCGGCGAGCGCCGTGCCTAGGCCGGGCCTACAGCAAGTGGCGTCTACGCCGTCTCGCTCTACATCATGTCGAAGAGCAGGACTTCCGCATCCCGCGCTCCGGTCAGTGTCAGTTCGGTTTCGTCGGTGACCTTCGCGCCATCGCCGGGCCCGAGCGTCTGCCCGTTCAACACGACGCTGCCCCGCGCGACGTGCACGTAGGCACGACGCCCATCCTCGAGCCGATGACTGACGCTTTCCGCTTCGCCCAGGACGGTTGCGTACATGCGCACCTCCTGGTGGATGGTCACGGAGCCTTCCGCGCCATCGGGCGAGGCCACCAGACGGAGCCTTCCGCGCTGGTCCTCCCGCGCGAAGGTCTTCTGCTCGTAGCTCGGCTTCACGCCACGACGATTGGGCTCGATCCATATCTGCAGGAAATGCACGAGCGCATCGGACGACTGGTTGAACTCGCTGTGCAGTACGCCCGTGCCTGCGCTCATGCGCTGCACGTCCCCGGGCCTGATCACCGAACCGGTGCCGAGGCTGTCCTTGTGCGCCAGTTCGCCCTCGAGCACGTAGCTGATGATCTCCATGTCGCGGTGCGGGTGAGTGCCGAAGCCTTTGCCCGCCTGGACGCGGTCCTCGTTGATCACACGCAGCGGGCCGAAGCCCATTTCACGCGGGTCGTAGTAGTCGGCGAAGGAGAAGGTGTGATGGCTGTCCAGCCAGCCGTGATTGGCATGGCCGCGGTCGGCGGCACGTCGCATGGAGATCATGTCCGGGACTCCTGTAGGGTGATGCGGAAGATCCGCTCCAGGCCCGGATATTGGCATCGACCCCGCCGAATGAAAGTGGAGCTTTTCGACCGTGTCGTTCAGGCGTTGCGAACGAGGTGGCCTACAGGAGCGTATCGGCCAGGCGTGCGATGTTCTGAACCACGCGAGCGGCGACGCTGCGCCGGCGCCACTGCAGTGCGTCGACCTCCACGGCGTCCCGGAAGTAGCGCTCCTGCACCGCGCGCAGCTTCGCGACCACCGCACGGTCGTACACCAGCACGCTCACCTCGTTGTTCAGCGCGAAGGAGCGGATATCCAGATTGGACGACCCGATGACGGCGACGTCGTCGTCGATGGTGGCGTGCTTGGCGTGCAGGAAGTTGCCGTGATAGAGATGGATGTGCGCGCCGGCATCGAGCAGTTCCTCGTACATCGACTGTTGTGCAAGATGCACGATCGGCTTGTTCGAGTGGCGCGACACCACGAGGTGCACCGCCACACCGCGCTCGGCCGCCATCTTCATCGCCAGCAGGAAGGGCTCGTCGGGCACGAAATAGGGCGTGGTCAGCACCACCCGCTGTGCGGCCGCGTGCATGAGCGCGACCATCACCTGCTGGATGTTGCCGTGGTGATACCCGGGTCCGCTCGGCATCACCTGTGCCATCGCACCGCCCGGATACTGACCCTCCGGCAGGAGTTGCTCGGGCGGATCGTCAGGCAGGCGCTCGGTCTCGTAGAACCGATCGGCCAGGAACACCCCCTGCAACTGCCGCACGACCGGACCGGTCAGACGTGCCACCAGTTCCTCGTTGGTGAGACCCCGGTTGGCATCGGGATTGACGATGTTCTGCGACCCCACGTAACCGATGTGACCGTCGATGACGGTGATCTTGCGGTGGTTACGCAGGTCAAGGCGTACCGCCTTGCGCCCCCAGACGCGCGGCGGCATGACCAGAACCGCTTCGATTCCGGACGCGCGGAACAGTGGGGCAAGCCGTCGAAATGCGAAGAACGAGCCGTAGCCGTCGGCCAGTACCCGGCATCGGACTCCGCGCGCGGTCGCGGCGATCAACGCGTCGATCACGCGGCGGCCGGTCACGTCGTCGCGGAAGATGTAGTACAGCAGATGAACGTGGTGTCGCGCCCCGTCGATGTCGGCGAGCATCTGCGCGATGCACGCGTCGTAGTCGGTCAGCAACTCGACTTCGTTGCCCCGGCAGGTGGCGAAGTCGGCGAGCTGATGCGCGAGGGTGATCGCGGGGGTGAACGCCGGGGGCAGGTCCGGTTGCGACACGAGTGCATCGGCGAGGATGCGCGGCTGCAGCTCACGCACGAAACGCGACACCGCGATCTGCATGTCGAGACGCTGGCGTGGCAGGTATGCGCGTCCGAAGATCGCGTACAGGACCAGGCCTGGCCAGGGCAGAAAGAAGATCAGCAGCAGCCAGCCTCGTGCAGCGGCGGGGCTGCGCCGCTGTGGAACGTAGAACAGCATGGCCAGGCGCACCGCCCACTCGCTGATCAGGTAAACCGTTCCCCAGCTCAGTTCCATGCCGTCATCAAGGTGAGGACACTCGCTGCGCAGCAATTATCACATCGATCCGCACCTCGACTCGCCACGAGTGGTGGCATTGCGGCAGGAACCGCAGGGCGGCAAGCGCGAGCGAAAAAAAGACGCGCCGAAGCGCGTCTTCATGTGATGCGGCATCACGGGTTGCTACATCTGCTCGCCGAGCGGCCGATGCGCCACGCCCTCGGACTCCGGCTCGGCGCCTGGATCGTGGATCTTGCGCACGAGGAGCGAGTAAGCGGTGGGAATCACGAACAGCGTCAGGAAGGTCCCCAGCATCATCCCGCCGACGATGACCCAACCGATCGCCGCGCGCGCCTCCGAGCCGGCGCCGGTGGAGGTCGCCAGCGGCAGCGCCCCCAGCACGGTGGCGAAGGAGGTCATCAGGATCGGGCGCAGCCGCAACGTGGAGGCTTCGATCACTGCGTCGAGCTTCGACATGCCCTTCAGCCGCAGCTGGTTGGAAAACTCCACGATCAGAATGCCGTTCTTGGTGATCAGGCCGACCAG
>CAYLTE010000387.1:0-3225 GCA_964386195.1 uncultured Burkholderiales bacterium
CGCGGCAGAAGCCGCCGAAGCCGCCGAAGAAGGCGCGCACGCGGGGCAAGAAGGTGCGGGTGTGGGATGGGGAGGCGGTGGAGTGAAGGGAAACATAGACATGGGAAAGCACCAGGCGGCGCCGGACGCGCTGCGCAGTCGAATCGTCGGCGAGGGCGATGCGGCACCGGATCAGCTGCTGGCAAACCCACTCAACTGGCGCACGCACCCGAGGGCGCAGGTCGACGCGCTCGAGGGATTGCTCAAGCAGGTCGGGTGGGTGCAGCGGGTGATCGTGAACCGTCGCAGCGGGCACATCGTCGACGGGCACGCCAGGGTCGAGCTGGCGCTGCGACGCAGCGAACCAATGGTGCCGGTGCTGTACGTCGACCTGTCGGATGACGAGGAACGGCTGGTGCTGGCCGCCCTGGACCCGATCGGTGGCTTGGCGGCGACGGATGCCGACAAGCTGGCCGAACTGCTGCAGGACGTCAAGGCGCAGGACGCCGGACTGCAGGCGCTGCTGCAGGATCTCGCCCAGGGCATCGGCGCCGGCGTGGGCGAGGCCGACCTGCCAGACCTCGCCGATGGCGACCGCCAGCCCTTCCAGCAGATGACCTTCACGGTACACGACGAGCAGAAGGAGGTAATCGACCGCGCGCTGGAGGCCGCGAAGCGCATGGGGCCGTTCGTCAGCGACAACGAGAACAGCAACGGAAACGCGCTGGCGCGGGTGTGCGAGATCTTCCTGGGGGCGCAGCGTGGCTGACGCGCCCAGCGCGAAGGCGATCCGGGTGGCGCCGATCACGCGCCAGGATGCCGACCGGCTGGTGCGGCGGGTGCACTACAGCGGCAAGGTGGTGCCTAATTCGCAGCTGCACCTGGGCGTCTTCCTGGACGACCGCCTGGAGGGCGCCATGCAGTTCGGGCCGAGCATGGACAAGCGCAAGACGCTGGGCCTGGTGCGCGGCACGCCCTGGAATGGCTTCCTCGAACTGAACCGCATGGCCTTCAGCGACCGCCTGCCGCGCAACAGTGAGTCGCGCGCGATGGCCGTCGCCTTCCGCATGATCCGCAGGGCCTACCCGCAGATCGAATGGGTGATCAGCTTCGCCGACGGCACGCAATGCGGCGACGGCGCGATCTACCGCGCTGCCGGGTTCGTGCTGACCGGGATAAAGGCGAACAAGCAGATTCTGGAATGGAACGGCCAGCGCATCGCGAAGAAGACCCTGGACAACAAGAACTTCCCAAAACCGGGTGGGAAGTTCTACAGCCGGCACCTTCTCGAAACCGGCCAGGCGAAACCCCTCGACGGCTTTCAACTGCGCTACGTGTTCTTCCTGAACCCAGCCGCGCGCGAGCGCCTGACGGTGCCGGTGCTACCATTCGACAAGATCGACGAGCTCGGCGCCGGCATGTACCGCGGCGAGCGCGTCAGCAGATCATCGCGTGCGAAAGATCAGGCGGCCGGGCACCCCCCGGCCCTGGGCGGTGAAACTCCGACCCGCACGCTCCAACCGCGCTGGGAGGCCTGACGATGGCCGCCGGCAACTCGACCAGCGCCGCGAAGGCCCGCAAGCTGGAACGCCAGGTGAAGGCGCTTGAGCTGCGCCGCATGGGCAAGGGCTACATCGAGATCGCGGCGGCGCTGGGCATCGGCAAGTCGCAGGCGCACCGGCTGGTGCAGGCCGGGCTGACCGATGCCCGTGCGCAGATCAGCGGCGAGGCGGACGAGCTGCGGGCGGAGGAGCTGTCGCGCCTCGACGGCATGATGTCCGGCGTGTGGCCTGCCGCGCGCAAGGGCAGCGTCGGCGCGATCGACCGCGTGCTGCGGATCATGGAGCGCCGGTCACGCCTACTGGGCCTGGACGCGCCGACGAAGGTCGCGGAAACAGACCCGGCCGGTAACGCCGTCGGTCCGCGTCAGATTGAGCTGGTCGCACCTAAGCGTGGACACGGCGCGGATTGAGATCCCGCCTAAGCTGATCCCGGTCTTCACCGGCCCCGCGCGCACACGCGGCGCCCACGGCGGCCGCGGCAGCGGCAAGACCCGCACCTTCGCCCTGATGACCGCCGTGCGCGCCTACATGGCCGCCGAGCAGCACCGCAGCGGCCTGATCCTCTGCGGCCGGGAGTTCATGAACTCGCTGGAGGACAGCAGCATGAACGAGGTGAAGCTCGCGATCGCATCCGTGCCATGGCTGGCCGCCTACTTCGAGATCGGCGAGAAGTTCATCCGCACACGGAACCGCCGCGTTACCTACGCATTCACCGGCCTGCGGCACAACCTGGACAGCCTGAAGGGCAAGGCGCCGATCCTGATCGCGTGGGTCGACGAGGCAGAGAGCGTGAGCGAGACGGCGTGGGTGAAGCTGGGGCCGACGGTGCGCGAGCCGGGCTCGGAGATCTGGGTGACGTGGAACCCGGAGAAGGAGGGCAGCGCGACGGACAACCGCTACAGGAAGCATCCGCAGCAGAACGCGAGGATCGTCGAGCTCAACTACACCGACAACCCGTGGTTCCCGAAGGAGCTGGAGGACGAACGACTGGCCGACCGAGAGATCCTCGACGATGCGACATACAGATGGGTGTGGGAGGGGGCCTACCGGGAGAACAGCGACGCGCAGATCCTGGCCGGCAAGTACCGCGTTGCGGAGTTCGAGCCTGAGCCTGGCTGGGCCGGGCCGTACTACGGCCTGGACTGGGGTTTCAGCCAAGACCCGACGGCGGGCGTGAAGCTGTGGGTGCACGACCGCCGCCTCTATGTCGAGTACGAGGCCGGGAGGCAGGGGCTGGAGAACGACGACATCGCCAGCTACATGATCGACAGGCTGCCCGGGATCGAGCGGCACACGGTTCGCGCAGACAGCGCCCGGCCGGAGACGATCAGCCACGTCAGGAGCGACGGGCAGGGCAGGCGCAAGGCGCTGCCGCTGATCACGGCCTGCGAGAAGTGGCCCGGCAGCGTTGAGGACGGCATAGCCCACCTGCGCAGCTACGCCGAGATCGTGATCCACCCCAGGTGCACGGCGTTTCTCCGGGAGGCGCGCATGTACAGCTACAAGGTCGATCGGTTGACCGGAGACCCGACGACGATCGTGGTCGACGCGCACAACCACTACATCGACGCGACGCGCTACGCGCTGGGGCCGCTGATCAGGCGTGCGCGCGTAGGGGTCTACACGTGAGACCGCTACCGCCCAGCGTCAACCTGCGCCAGAAACCGCCGCAGCGCGTGCAGCG
>CAYLTE010000388.1:0-3211 GCA_964386195.1 uncultured Burkholderiales bacterium
CCGGTATCGAGCAGTGCGTTGCCCAGGTTGTAGCGGGCGGGAACGTCAGCGGGTGCAAGTCGCAGCGCCTGCTCGAAGGCTGCGCGCGCCTGGGCATTGCGACCCATCTGGCGCATCACGACTCCGCTGTTGTTCCAAACCTCCGCCCAGTCCGGGGCTTCGCTGCGTGCGAGTTGGTAGTGATGCAGCGCCGCTTCCCGCAAACCGAGGTCCTGCAGCAACGCCCCCAGATTGGCGTTGAGGACTGCGTGATGGGGCGCGAGGCGCAGCGCAGCCGCCCAGGTGGAACGCGCGGCGTCCACCTCGCCTGCGCCGCGTAGCGCGAGCGCGAGTTCGTTCAGGGCGGATACGGTCGCGGCAAGCGTTGCCGGCTGCGAGGCAGGATCGGCAGCGCTTGCCGCGAGAGCGGCATGATCGGTTGGCATCTGCGGGCCGTGGACTGGGGCGAGCGCGTCATTGCACGACGCTTGCCAGTTTTTCGGTCAGCAGGCGGGAAAGTTGATGCGCAGCCTCGACGGCTGCACCGGATCAGTCGTCCCGGTCAGGCTGATCGGGGAAGAGGACATCGTGGAATCCGAAGGCGCGCAGGTCGCGGATGCGCATCGGATAGAGGATCCCGTCCAGGTGGTCGCACTCGTGCTGCACCACGCGCGCGTGAAAGCCGGCGACGCTGCGGTCGATGCGGTTGCCGAACGGGTCGAAACCCCGGTAGCGCAGGTCCGCGTGGCGCGGCACGAGGCCGCGCATGCCGGGCACGCTCAGGCAGCCCTCCCACCCCTCCTCGACATGCTCGGTCAAGGGCGTGAGCACCGGGTTGATCAGCACGGTGTAGGGAACCGGCTCGGCCTGCGGGTAGCGCGGGTTGTGCTGCATGCCGAAGATCACCACGCGCAGGCCCACGCCGATCTGCGGGGCAGCGAGACCAGCGCCGCTCAGCGCCTGCATGGTGTCCTGCATGTCCTCGAGCAGCGCGTGGAGTTCGGGCGTGTCGAAACGATCCACCTCGGCGGCGCGCTGGAGCAGCCGCGCATCCCCCATGCGCAGGACCGGCCTAACCGCCATGGGTGATCACCAGTTCGTCGATGATGCGCCTGACTTTGCCCAGGGCAGTCTGCAGGGTGGCGTTGATCTCGTCCATGCGGATGCCTTCGCTGCTCGAGGCACGGCCCGCCGCGTAGTTGGCGACCACGGCAATGGTGGCATAGGCGAGATCCAGTTCCCGCGCCAGCGCAGCCTCCGGCATGCCGGTCATGCCGACCATGTCAGCGCCGTCTCCCTCCATGCGGTCGATCTCGGCAGCGCTTTCCAGGCGCGGCCCCTGGGTGCAGGCGTACACGCCTCCGTCCACCACGGACTGATTGGCAGATCTGGCGGCCTCGAGGCAGCGCGCACGCAGGTCGGACGAGTAAGGATGCGTGAAGTCCACGTGCACCACACCGCGCTCGTCGCCCTCGTAGAAGGTCGACTTCCGGCCCCAGGTGTAGTCGATGATCTGGTGGGGCACGGCAATGACCCCGGGGCCGAGGTCGGAACGGATGCCGCCCACCGAGGCAACCGACACCACGTGGGTCGCACCGCGCGCCTGCAGCGCCCAGATGTTGGCGCGGTAGTTCACCATGTGTGGCGGGATCGTGTGGCCGTAGCCGTGCCGGGCGAGAAAGATGACGTCCTGGCCGTTGATGCGCCCGAAGGTGAGTGCGCCGGAGGGTTCTCCCCACGGGGTTCGCACCACCTCCCGGCGCGTGAGCTCGAGGTTGGCCAGTTGCGTCAGGCCGGTACCGCCGATGATTCCGAGCATGTTCGATGTCTTGTGTGAGGGGTGAACGCGTCAAGCGTCGCCTCGCGGCTCAGGCGCCGCGCATGGCATAGATCTCGGGAAGGTTGCGCCATGCGCCCTCGACGTCCATGCCGAATCCGAAGACGTAGCGGTCGGGCAGGGTCACGCCGCGGAAGTCCGGCTGCAGCGGCTTGGCGCGACCGATGTCCTTGTCGGCAAACACCGCGCAGTGGAACGCGCGGGCGCCCTCGCCCAGCAGCCGCTCGCGGATCGCCATCATCGTGTGCCCTTCGTCGAGGATATCGTCCAGCACCAGCACCGTGCGACCGGCAACGGGGTGACGCGGCAGCACCTTCCAAGACAGGGCGCCGCCGCGGGTGGCGCCGTCGTAGCGGGTGACGTGCAGGTAGTCGAAATCCAGCGGAAAGCGCAGAAGCGGAAGAATCTGGCCCGTGAACACCACGCTGCCGCCCATGACGCACAGCACGAGCGGGTAGGCATCGGCCAGGCGTTCGGCGATCTGCCGGGCCATCGACTCGACGGCCGAGTGCACACTGGCGGCGTCGAACAGCAGGTCCGCCTCACGCAGGACCTGCCAGGCGCGATCTCGATCGAGCATGCCGTGTCCTACGCCTGCGAATCGACCTGCGCGATCCGGCGCAGGAACTGTCCGAACTCCTCAGCCGTCTCCGGATGCTTGAGGCCGAACATGACATTTGCTTCCAGGTAGCCGAGCTTGGATCCGCAATCGTAGCGGCGGCCTTCGAAACGGTAGCCCAGCACCGCCTCGTCGCGCAGCAGCGCGGCGATGGCATCGGTGAGCTGAATCTCTCCGCCCGTGCCGGCCTCGATCTGTTGCAGATGCCGCATGATCGCCGGCGCCAGCACGTAGCGGCCGACCACGGCGAGCGTCGAAGGCGCCTTGTCGGGCTTCGGCTTCTCGACGATGCCGGTCATGCGCAGGAGCTTCCCACCCTCCGGCTCGCCCTGGATGATGCCGTAGCTGGCGGTGTCCTCGCGCGGCACGTCCTGCACCGCGATCACCGAGCGCTGACGTTCGTCGAACACCTCGATCATCTGCCTCAGACAGCCGGGCTCGCCGTCGATCAGGTCGTCGGCGAGAATGACGGCGAACGGCTCGTCTCGCACGACGGCCTGGGCGCACAGCACCGCGTGGCCGAGGCCCAGCGCGACCGACTGGCGCACATAGGAGCAGGTCACGTGCTTGGGGAGGATGTCCTGCACCTGCTGCAGCAGCTTGTCGCGGCCGCGCGCCGTCAGTTCCGTCTCGAGTTCGTAGGCCTTGTCGAAGTGATCCTCGATCGCGCGCTTGTTGCGCCCGGTGACGAAGACCATGTGGTCGATTCCAGCCTCGACCGCTTCCTCGACGGCGTACTGGATGAGCGGCTTGTCGACGACCGGCAGCATCTCCTT
>CAYLTE010000389.1:0-3187 GCA_964386195.1 uncultured Burkholderiales bacterium
GGCGGCCGCCTGCATGATCTGGCCCGACTGGCAGTAGCCGCACTGCGGGACGTCGAGCTCGATCCAGGCCTTCTGCACCGGATGCGCATCCTGCGGATGCAGGCCCTCGATGGTGGTGATCGCCGCTGCGCCGACCTCGCCGACACTGACCATGCACGAGCGGACCGCCTGTCCGTCCATGTGAACCGTACAGGACCCGCACAGCCCCATGCCACATCCGAAGCGCGTGCCGGTGAGGCGAAGCTCTTCGCGGATCACCCACAGCAGGGGCGTGTCGGGCGGGGAATCGGAGAAGTAACTCTGTCCATTGATCTTGAGGGTGGGCACGCGAAATCTCCTGTTCGAAGACGGGAAAGGGCTTCTCTGGTCTGCGCGGCAGCAGCGGACGTACACGACGGACGTCATCGATTGTGGCCGCCGTGTCCGGCGGTCGCATCCGACCGAGGGAGGATTAGCCGGAATCCGTTGGCGTGAGGCCCAACTCACCCTTTCGGGTGAGACGCGACTGCGGCCGCCGCTTCGGCGGGGCAGAGCGCGCCGGGGCGGCGCGCCGTATCAGAACTTGATCAGGCCACGCTTGGCAGCGAGCGCGATCGCTTCCGCGCGGCTGGTCACGTCGAGCTTGACGAACAGGCTCTTCAAGTGGCTCTTCACCGTGCTTTCGCTGATGAAGAGCGACTGGCCGATCGCGCGGTTGCTCTTTCCCTCGGCAAGCAGGCCGAGGATCTGCACCTCGCGCTCGGTCAGCGTCTCCTCCTGCATGCGCTGCGCGAGCTTGGCGGCAACCCTCGGCTGGAGGTACGCCTCGCCGGCATGCACCGCGCGGATGCAGCGGAACAGTTCCTCCGGTTGCACGTCCTTGAGCAGATAGGCCTTGGCGCCCGCTCGCAACCCGGCGTAGATGTCCTCGTCGTGGTCGAAGGTGGTGAGCACGATGATGGCGGCACCAGCGTCCTCCGCGCGGATGCGGCGGATCGCCTGCACCCCCTCGACCCTGGGCATGCGCAGGTCCATCAGCGTGACGTCCGGACGCAGCGTGCGCCACATCCGTACCGCCTCCTCGCCGTCGCCGGCTTCGCCGACGACGCTGGCGTCGTCCTCCATGTCGATGATGGCGGCCAGCCCGCGTCGCACCAGCGGGTGATCGTCGGCGATCAGCACGCGGATGGGCAGTCCCAGGCGCTGGTGCAGCGTACGCGTGTGCGAGGCGGGCATGGCGCTCTCAGTGCGTCGGCAGGCAGGTCTCGACCCGCGTGCCCCTGCCGGGTGCCGCATCCACCCTCAACGCAGCACCGATGCGGCAGGCGCGCTCGTGCATCCCGACGAGCCCGAAGCCGTCGTGGTGGGCGTGCAGATCGAATCCGCGCCCGTCGTCGACGATGGCGAGGGTGACGCTGTCGGAGCTCCAGACCAGGCGGATGTGCACGTTGCGCGCCTGCGCGTGCTTGAGCACGTTGGTCACGCTCTCCTGCGCGATGCGCAGCAGCTCCGACTCGGCATGTCGTTCGAGCACGCCCGGCTCGCCCTGCACCTCGAGCATGGCGTGGACGCCGAGCGGCGCGAAGCGCTCGACCTGCGCCTGCAGCGCGTCGGCCAGGTTGGCGCACGCCGACTCGGGGCGGAGCGCGCGCACCGACAGCCGCGCTTCGTCGAGGCAGCTGCGCGCGAGGTCGCGCGCGTGCTCGATGTGCTCGAGCGCCAGGCCGGTGTTGTCCTTGCGCAGGCTGCGCCCGGCCGCCTCGAGATTGACCACCACGCCGGTGAATCCCTGCGCGAGCGTGTCGTGGATGTCCCGCGCGATCCGGTTGCGCTCACCCAGCACGGCGGCCTCGCGCGCCTGTTCGCCCAGCCGCGCCATCTGCACTGCGAGCGTGGCCTGCCCGGCCAGTGCCTCGGCGAGGTGGATCTTGCTTTCGAACTCCGAGGGGTCGGCCCGGCTGCTGCGCACGCAGATCCAGCCGACGGTCTCGCGGCCGAGCACCATCGGCACGGTGAGCAGCATGCGCACCCCGAGCGAGTTGATGTACGCCCGGTTCTCTTCGGGCATTCCGTCGACGCTGCCGCTCAGCACGTAGGTCTCCGGATGTTCGACCGGGAAGGTGGAGACGCCGCGGCCGCCGATCGGCAGGGGTTGCACCACGGCCGGATGCTGGGACTGCTGTGCGGGGAGGATGCGCGAGTCGAGATACTCCAGATGCAGGCGCGTGGTGTGCGTCTCCGGGTCGGGAAACCACAACGTGCCGCCGACCCCCTCGAGCTGCTGAACCGTGACCCTCAGCACGTGGCCGAGGAAGTTGTCCAGGTTGGACTCGGCCAGCATGCCGAGCGACTCGATCAGCATCTGCGACTGGTCGCGCGCCAGTTCCTCGGCCAGCCGATGCTGGATCACTTCACGCTCGAGCGTGCGGTTGACCTGCTCGAGCTGCCGGATGCGCGCTTCGAGCACGGACAGGGAGGAGGCAGGCGACCCGCTCACCGGCAGCGCCTCCTGGCGTGACATCGGTCCCGAAGCAACGGCGCGCGACGAAGTGCTCATGCGGGCGGAGGGAAGACGGCTCGAGCGCCATCTATACTGCCGGGCCGGTCCCGCGGTCAACCCTTTTTCCCGTCCGCCGCGTTGAATGCGGTTGCAACCCGGTTCAATGGAGACGACATGAAGAGATTCGCTCGCGTCAACGCGCTCGTGCTGCTGTCCGGCCTGTCCATGGGCGCCGCGCAGGGGGAAGCCCCGGAAGCCAATTCGCTGACCATCTACAGCAGCACCCAGGCGGGCGGCATACCGCCGGAAGTCTTCCGCGGCGGGGGGCAGCAGGGATATGCCGTGCCCGGATACGCCGTGGTGCGGCACGAACGTCCCATCCAGCTCAAAAGCGGGCGAAACGAGCTGCGCTTCACCGACGTCGCCGGTCTCATCGATCCGACCACCGTGTCGTTCAAGTCGCTCACGGACCCCGCGGGAACGCGGGTGATCGAGCAGAACTTCCAGTTCGACCTGGTCGGCACGGCGAAGCTGCTGGACAAGTACATCGACCGGGAGATCGTGGTCGAACTGGCGCGTGGCGACGCGGTCGAGGAGATCGCCGGCACACTGCTGTCGACCTCGGGCGGCCTGGTGCTGCGCCTTGCCGACGGCAGCGTGCGCACGATCCCTCAGCACGCCGGGGTGCGCCTGCCCAAGCTGCCCGGC
>CAYLTE010000390.1:0-3175 GCA_964386195.1 uncultured Burkholderiales bacterium
GTCGAGATGGTGCACTTCATCGGCAAGGACATCCTCTACTTCCACGCGCTCTTCTGGCCGGCGATGCTGAAGTTCGCCGGCTACCGCACGCCGCACAAGGTCTTCGCGCACGGCTTCCTCACCGTCGACGGCGCGAAGATGTCGAAGTCGCGCGGTACCTTCATAACCGCCGGCAGCTACCTGAAGCAGGGCATGAACCCGGAGTGGCTGCGCTACTACTACGCGGCCAAGCTCGGCGCGACGATGGAGGACATCGACCTCAACCTCGACGACTTCGTCGCGCGGGTGAACAGCGACCTGGTGGGCAAGTACGTGAACATCGCCAGCCGCTCGGCCCGCTTCATCGAAAAGTATTTCGAAGGCCGCTTGTGCGGACTAACGAGCGTATCCGGTCAACCACCAGCAGGCGATCATGGGCCACTTTTCGAGAAGCTTTTCTCCGAGCCCGGCGTCGCTCAAGCCGAAGGAGATGTCCTACTTGAATGCTGGATGGCCGGCGACAAAATTGCCCAATACTATGAAGGGCGTGATTTCGGCAAGGCGATACGCGAATTGACGCGATTGGCCGACCTAATTAACGTCAACGTTGACCAGAACAAGCCATGGGTTTTGGCCAATGAGCCGACGTTACGTACTCGACTGCATCAGGCTGTGACTGTAAGCATCAATGCGTTTCGCTTGCTTACGCTTTACTTGAAACCTGTTCTGCCAAGTGTGTCAGCAGCCGCCGAACATTTTCTTAGTATTCCGCCATTGCAGTGGGATGATCGGAACCGACTGCTCGCCGGTAACCACCGCATTAATCCGTACGAACACCTCATGACCCGCGTCGATCGCAAGCAGATCGACGCGCTGTTGGACGCCAACAAAGAATCGCTGCAGGCGACGCCCTCGCCGCAGCGCCATGCGCAGCATCAGGAGAAGCAAGTGACCCAGCCAGCAACGTCCGCGTCCCAGGCCGCGGAGGCTCCAGCGGAGAAGTCCGCGACCATCACGATCGACGACTTCGCCAAGGTCGACCTGCGCGTGGCGCGTATCGTCGATGCCCAGCACGTCGAGGGCGCGGAGAAACTGCTGCGCCTTCAACTCGATCTGGGAGGAGAAACGCGGCAGGTGTTCGCCGGCATCAAGTCGGCCTACGACCCCGAGCAGCTCAAGGGCCGGCTCACGGTCATGGTCGCCAACCTGCAGCCGCGCAAGATGCGCTTCGGCGAATCGCAGGGCATGGTGCTGGCGGCGAGCGGCGAGAACCCGGGCATCTTCCTGCTCAACCCCGACGAAGGGGCCCAGCCCGGCATGAAGGTGAAGTAGCGCGCGTGGTCACGCGGCGCATCGTGGTGCACGGCCGCGTGCAGGGCGTAGGCTATCGCGATGCTCTGCGTGCGCAGGCGCTATCGCACAACGTCGTCGGCTGGGTGCGAAACCGCAGCGACGGCACGGTCGAGGCGGTACTGCAGGGCCCGCAGCACGACGTCGACGCCGTCATCCTCTGGGCGCACCGCGGACCGCCCGCCGCCCGCGTCTCCCACATCGAGGTCGACGCCCACTGCGGCACCTTCGCCGGCTTCGAGCGCCGGCCCAGCGCCTGACCGCTCAGCCTGCCGGCTTCCGTGGGCGGGAGCGAGGCAGCGGCGGCAGGCTCAACTTGCCCCCGTGCCGCCGAGCGCCTCGCGCAGCGCCTGCACCTCCGTCTGAACGTCGATGTCCGCCGGAAACGCGCGCCCGGCGCGCCGATACCAGTAGCGCGCGTTGTCCAGGTCGCCCTCGAGCACGTGCACCACGCCGTGCACCCAGCACGCCAGCGGCGATCCCTCGTCCTGCTGCACGATGCGGTGCGCGTCCTGCCACGACCCGCGCGCAAGCAGCTGCAGGGCTTCCTCGAGTTGATGCGCAGTCAGCCGGGGCATCGATCGAGCTCAGTAGACGAGTTCGACGTTCTCGGGCGCGAGCCACTCGTTCAGCGCCTCGAGCAGCCCGTCCTCGGGCTTGACGTGCCAGCCCTCGCCCAGGTCGATCCGGCACTCGGCGGCGCCGTTGCTGTAGTGGATCGAGACCGGGCAACCGCCGGCCTTGTAGGGTGCGAGCACCTCGCGCAGGCGCGTGCCGTTGGAGCCGCCATTGCAACGCAGCTTGAGCATGCGCGCGAACTTCGCGCGTGCGCCCGCGAGGTCGTAGACGCGCTCGGCGCTCACGCGCATGAAGGATTCGTCACCCTCCTCTCCCGAGCGGCGGATCATGCGCACCCGCACCTCCAGCACCAGCAGTGCGTCCTCCTTGACGATGCCGCGCACCTGGTCGGCGATCTCGTTGTACACCGTGATCTCCTGGGAGCCGGTGCCATCGCTCAGCTTGACGATTAGCATCCGTCCGTTCTGCGTGTTGGCCCAGCGCAGGGAATCGACGATGCCGGCGACGAGCTGGGTCCGCTGGCCGCCCTCACCGTCGCTGGCCGGCGCGAGCCGCGACAGGGTGGTACGTACGAAGCGCTGGAGTTCGGCGCGATAGCCGCTGAACGGGTGGCCGCTCAGGTAGAAGCCGAGCGCCTGCTTCTCCTCCTGCAGGCGCTGACGCTCGGACCAGCGCGGCCGTTCGATCAGGCGCTGCGGCATGTCGTCGCTTCCGTCGCCGTCGCCGAACAGCGAGTTCTGCCCGGCCGCGCGGATGGCCTGCTCGGCGCTCTCGATGGCGATTCCGGCAGAGGCGAACAGCTGGTGGCGGTGATCGTCGATGCTGTCAAAGGCCCCCGCGCGGATCAGCGCCTCCACCACGCGGCGGTTGACCACGCGCTTGTCCATCCGCCGGCAGAAGTCGAACAGGTCGCGGAACGGGCCGCCCTGTTTGCGCGCCGCCAGGATCGCCTCGATCGCCGACTCGCCGGTCCCCTTGATGCCGCCCAGGCCGTAGCGGACCGAATCGCGGTCCACCGGCACGAAGCGGTATTCGGAGGCATTGATGTCGGGCGGCAGGATCTTCAGGCCGTTCTCGAGCGCGTCGTCGACCAGGGCGTGCACCTTGTCGGTGTCGTCCATCACCGCGGACAGGTTGGCGGCCATGAAGGCCGCGGCGTGGTGCGCCTTCATGTACGCGGTCTGGTAGGCGACCAGCGCATAGGCGGCGGCGTGCGACTTGTTGAAGCCGTATCCGGCGAACTTCTCCATCAAGTCGAACAGCTGGT
>CAYLTE010000391.1:0-3159 GCA_964386195.1 uncultured Burkholderiales bacterium
CCTCGAGGACCATACCGGCTTCGTACTTTTCCTCGATGAAATAGTCGTGATAGGTCTTGCGGTTCTGGACGATGCTCATTGGACGTTCGCGGAGACAAACCCGATTCTATCAGGCGCCTTCGGGCGCCTACCCGGCTGATCGGTAACCGATGGCTCTCGTGGAGAAGTCGGTGCTCGTCGGCCACTCGGCGCAGCGTATGTATGCATTGGTCGATCGCGTCGAGGACTATCCGAAATTCCTTCCATGGTGCGGCGGCTCGACAGTGGAGCATCGGGACGGCAGCATCACGCGCGCCTCGATCGTCATCGATTACCACGGCATCCGCCAGAGTTTCCGGACCGAGAACCGCACCATGCCGCCGGAGATGATCGACATCCGCCTCCTGAGCGGGCCGTTCCGTGAGCTCGACGGGGTCTGGCGCTTCGTCGCGTTGGGTGAGGAGGCCTGTCGGGTGGAGTTCCGACTGCAGTACGAGTTCTCCAGCAAGCTTCTGGAGAAGCTGACCGGCCGAGTCTTCGCCTACATCGCCGACACCTTCGTCGACGCCTTCGTCAGGCGCGCCGAACAGCTCTACGGCATATGAGCGGGCGGTTTACCGTGGAGGTGGTGTACGCACTCCCGCTGCACCAGGACTGCAGCCAGGTGACGCTACCGCCCGGCGCGCGGGTGCGCGATGCGATCGAGCAGTCCGGTGTGCTCGACCGGCATCCCGAGATCGATCTGGCGCAGCAGGAGGTGGGGGTATGGAATCGGCGCGCCGGCCTCGACGAACCGTTGCGCGACCGTGACCGCGTCGAGATCTACCGTCCGCTGAAGGCGGACCCCAAGGAAGTCAGACGCCGGCGCGCGCAGGCCGCTCGAAGGGGCTGATCCGCGACAGCGGCTCTGCTCGATGGCTTCGCCCGCTCACTTGCACCAGGAGTCCGCGACCCGACGGGCATTGGGAAGCTCCGCGGCGATTTCCGCGTCGCTCAGGAATACCTGCTCGCCGCTTGCATCGGTGCGCGTGATCCGTCCCCCGCGTTCCAGCGCGGCCAGGTTGTTCCGCGCACTGGCGCAGTTGCGCTGCTTCTCGGCAGCGGCCTGTGCTTCCTTCTGCCGTTTGGCCTCCTGCTCCGCAGCTTCCACCCTGCGCTTGCGGAACTCCATCTCCTGATCAGCCACCGTTTTGGCGCGGTTCGGGTCGGCTCCGCCTTCGGACCCCTCCGACACGATGGGAGCCGGTGAACGCGAAGCCTTCATGGTCTCCTGGGTGCGCGCGTCGAGGGGCGGTTGACGGTCCGAGTAATGCACCGTGCCGTCCGCGTCGGTCCACTTGTACAACTGCGCCCCGGTGGCCGGCAGTGCTGCAGCCAGGCAGACTGCCGCTGCGATCAAGGTTGGCTTCATCGTTCGTCCCTCATTCCGGAAATCGCGGGTAGGAGAGCTGTTCGATCCCCAGTCGCGCCTGTTGCTCGGCGAACTGCGCCGCGCTTACCGCAGCGTCGTACTCGCCTGCGACGAGGGCGGATTCCGCCTCACGCAGTCCCGCCTCGGCAGTCGTCCACAGCGCCCGCTTGTCGCGGGCCTCGTCGATTGCCGTCGCGGCCTGCGCGATGGCTGCGCGGGCCGACTCGGCCGTGGCGCCGCCATCCGCCACCCCCAGTGACGGCAGAATCAGAACAGCGCAGCAGTTCAAAGCAACAAGTATTCCTTTGAAGGACTTAGAACATTTCATGGGGAAAGCCCCTTAGGGTGCACGCGGACGGATGCCGCCTGCGGGTGGCTCCGGAGGGTGGCTGGTCGTATAATAGATTCTTTGCAAAGGAACAATCGCATGAGGGTCGTCCAGCGCGCACTTACCTTCGACGACGTCTCCATCCTTCCGGCCCACTCCAACGTACTTCCGCGCGACGTCAGTCTGAAGACCCGGCTGACGCGCACCATCACGCTGAACATCCCCCTGGTCTCGGCGGCCATGGATACGGTCACCGAAGCCCGCCTGGCGATCTCGATTGCCCAGGAAGGGGGAATCGGCATCGTTCACAAGAACATGCCGGCGAAGGCCCAGGCACTGGAAGTGGCCAAGGTGAAGCGCTACGAGAGCGGGGTGGTGAAAGATCCCATCACCATTTCTCCCGACATGTTCGTGCGCGACGTGCTGTCTCTCATCCGCACGCATCGGATCTCCGGGCTGCCCGTGGTGGACGGCAAGCGTGTGGTGGGCATCGTGACCAACCGCGACCTGCGCTTCGAGTCGAATCTCGATCAGCCGGTGCGCGCCATCATGACGCCGCGCGAGCGCCTGGTGACGGTGCGCGAGGGCGGCGCGCTCGAGGACGCCCAGGCGCTCATGCACAAGCACCGTCTGGAGCGCGTGCTGGTCGTCAACGACAACTTCGAGCTGCGCGGCCTCATCACGGTCAAGGACATCCTCAAGTCCAGCGAGTATCCCGACGCGTGCAAGGACGAGCAGGGCCGCCTGCGGGTAGGCGCGGCGGTTGGCGTGGGCGAAGGCACCGAGGAGCGCGCCGAGATGCTCGTCGATGCCGGCGTGGACGTGCTGGTGGTGGACACGGCGCACGGTCACTCCCAGGGCGTGCTCGATCGGGTCCGCTGGGCTCGGCGCAGTTTTCCGAATGTGCAGGTCATCGGCGGCAACATCGCCACCGCCGCTGCCGCCAAGGCGCTGCTCGATTGCGGGGCCGACGCGGTCAAGGTCGGCATCGGCCCGGGATCCATCTGCACGACGCGGATCGTCGCGGGAGTCGGCGTGCCGCAGATCTCGGCCATTGCCAACGTCGCCGGGGCGCTCAAGGACACCGACGTGCCGATGATCGCCGACGGCGGGATCCGCTACTCGGGCGACATCGCCAAGGCGATCGCCGCCGGCGCCGATGCCATCATGCTCGGCGGCCTGTTTGCAGGCACCGAAGAGGCGCCCGGCGAGATCGAGCTCTACCAGGGACGCTCGTACAAGTCCTATCGCGGAATGGGCTCGCTGGCTGCCATGCAGCAGGGCTCCAGCGACCGCTACTTCCAGGACGCCGCCGAGGGCGTCGCCGCGCAGAAGTTCGTGCCCGAAGGCGTCGAGGGGCGCGTGCCATACAAGGGCAGCGTGGTGCAGGTGATCCAGCAGCTCATCGGCGGGCTGCGCTCGAGCATGGGGTACGCAGGTT
>CAYLTE010000392.1:0-3138 GCA_964386195.1 uncultured Burkholderiales bacterium
CATGCCGAAAGCCGGATAAACAGGCCCTCCACCCCAACACCTGCAAACATACAAGACCGGAACCCTAGCGCGCCTGCAGACCGAGGTCCTGCGCACGAGGCGCAAAACCGCTCACCGTCTGAGCGCTGTTTTGCAAGAGCGGTGCCACAGGCAGGATGCGTAGCGGGCCGCGCTCAAGTGCTTGAGGAACAACAAGTCGCGCGTCACGCGCGCCATCGCGAGCACGATCGGCGGTGCACCACGAGGAGACGTGGGGCTTGCGTGGTGCCCGCTATCGGTGCACGTCAGACCGATGCGAGGACCAGTCCCGCGGCGAAGTACGTCACCGCCGTCACGATGACGATGGCAGCCAGGTTGAGCCAGAAGCCGGCGCGGGCCATGTCCGCGATCGTGACGTAGCCCGACGAGAACACGATCGCGTTGGGCGGGGTCGCCACCGGCAGCATGAACGCGCAACTCGCCGATACGGTGGCGGCGATCAGCAGCGTGCCAGCCGGCAGGTCGAGCGCCAGCGCGGTCGCCGCCAGCACCGGCATCAGCGTGGTGGTCACCGCGGTGTTGCTGGTGATTTCGGTGAGGAAGATCACCATCGCAACCACGGCGAGGACGATCAGCCACAGCGGCGCACCGGCCAGCGTGACGAACGCGGAGCCGATGAAGGTGTCGACGCCGTTGCGGCTGATCGCATCCGCGAGACTCAGGCCGCCGCCGAACAGGATCAGGATGTCCCACGGCACCTGCTTTGCCGTGTTCCAGTCCATGGCGAACCGTGTCGCGCCGCCGGCATCGCGACCGACCGGGATGACGAACAGCGCCAGCGCACCGAGCAGCGCGATCACCGTGTCGTCGAGCGCCCTGACGCCGGTCCAGGCGACCAGTTGCGGGCGCAGGATCCAGGCTGCGGCAGTGAGCACGAACACGCCCAGGACGATGCGCTCGGCGCGCGTCATCCGACCCATCGCCGCCAGCGCACGGTGGATCACCTCGCGGCCGCCGGGTAGCGGCCGCGCGGGAACGGGAAACGCGATCCGGGTCAGATACCACCAGGTTGCGGGCAGCATGATCAGCATCAGCGGCAGGCCGACGGCGAACCAGTCGAGCATGGTGACCCGGATGCCGTATTGCTTCTCGAGGAAGGCGGCGAGGATCAGATTCGGCGGGGTGCCGACCAGTGTCGCGATGCCGCCGATGGAGCAGCCGTAGGCGATGCCCAGCACCAGTGCGGTGGCCAGCGCCTTGCTCCCGGCGCCCGAGCCGACCTCGTCGGTCGGCCCCGGCGCGGCGTGCTCGCGCAGCATGCCCAGGACGCTCGCGCCGATCGGCAGCATCATGATCGCAGTGGCGGTGTTGGAAATCCACATGCTGAGCAGCGCGCTGGCGAACATGAAGCCGCCGATCAACCGCGGTGGGCTGGTGCCCACCCGACGCAGCACCTGCAGTGCGATGCGTCGGTGCAGGTCGAAGCGTTGGATCGCCAGGCCGATGATGAACCCGCCCATGAACAGGAAGATGAGCGGGTTGGCATACGGCGCTGTCGCGTCCTTGACGCCGGCAGCACCGAGCAGCGGGAACAGCACGATCGGCAGAAGGGCGGTCGCTGCGATCGGCACCGCCTCGGTCAGCCACCAGGTGGCCATCCACACTGCGACCGCCGCGGTGGCGAGGCCGGCCGGCGAGAGGCCGCCGCTGCCCGATGTGCTCTGCTCGGGCAGCAGCAGGAAGGCAGCCAGCGCCAGCGCCGGCCCGAGCAGGCGGCCGATGGCGGCGGCCGTGTCGCGCGTCACGGGCATCGACGCTCGGCCAGGAAGTCGCGCAGCACCTCGGCCGTGTGCGAGCCCTGCGTCCCGACGATCTGCTCCGGCGCGCCCTGTGCGACGATGCGCCCGCCGCCGTCGCCGCCTTCCGGGCCGAGGTCGAGCAGCCAGTCGGCCTCTGCCATGACGTCCAGGTTGTGCTCGATGACCACGACGCTGTTGCCGGCGTCGACCAGGCGGTGCAGCACGCGAATCAGCTTCTCGACGTCGGCCATGTGCAGGCCGACGGTGGGTTCGTCGAGCACGTAGAGCGTGCTGGCGCGTGCGCCCGCACGCGAGGCGCGGCGTCGATCCGATTCGCCCTGCACGTCGGTGCGCACCTTGGCCAGTTCGGTGACGAGCTTGATGCGCTGTGCCTCCCCGCCCGACAGCGTGGGCGAGGGCTGGCCGAGCGTGAGATAGCCCAGCCCGACGTCCTGCAGCAGGCGCAGGCAGTGCGAGATCGAGCGGTGGGCGGCGAAGAACTCCACCGCCTCGTCGACGTTCATCGCCAGCACCTCGCCGATGCTCCTGCCGCGATACGTCACGGCGAGCGTTTCGCGGTTGAAGCGCTGACCGGCGCAGGTCTCGCAGGCCACCTTGACGTCGGGCAGGAAGCTCATCTCGATGGTCTTCACGCCCTGCCCCTCGCAGGACTCGCAGCGACCGCCTGCGGTGTTGAACGAGAAGCGCGCCGGCCCGTAGCCGCGCATGCGCGCCTCGGTCGACTCGGCGAACAGCTTGCGGATCATGTCCCAGAAGCCGATGTAGGTCGCGGGGCAGGAACGCGGCGTCTTGCCGATGGGTGTCTGGTCCACCTCCAGCACGCGCTCCACCCCTTCCCAGCCCTCGATGCGCTTGCAGCCGAAGGGCGCGCTGTCCTGACGCTTGCGCTTGTCCGCGACCATGCGGGCGAGGTTGTCGTGCAGGATGTCGCGCGCGAGCGTGCTCTTGCCGCTGCCCGATACGCCGGTGATCACGGTGAGCCTGCCGAGCGGAATGCGCGCGCGCAGGTTCCTCAGGTTGTGCAGCGTGGCCCCGACGATCTCCACCGAGGGGTGGGTGCCGCTCACCGCGCGGCGCGGCGCGAGCGGATGGCGCAGCGGGTGCGCGAGGAAGCGCCCGGTGAGCGAGTCCGGATTGCGCGTCAGCGCCTCGGCGCTGCCCTGCGCGACGACGCGACCGCCGTTCTTGCCCGCGCCCGGTCCGAGGTCGAGGACCTGGTCGGCGCGCCGGATGGTGTCCTCGTCGTGCTCCACCACCACCAGCGTGTTGCCCTTGCTGCCCAGCTTCTCCAGCGTGTCGAGCAGGATGCGGTTGTCGCGTGGATGCAGGCCGATGGTGG
>CAYLTE010000393.1:0-3118 GCA_964386195.1 uncultured Burkholderiales bacterium
TGTCACCGCAGGCGCGATACATCGATGCAGGAGCAGTTCGAAGGCACCATGCCGGTGCAGGAGAAGCACCGTTTCGACGTCGCCGGTCTCGAGCGCTTCATGCGGGAACACGTGGAGGATTTCCGCGGCCCGCTGGAGGTCGAGCAGTTCAAGGGCGGGCAGTCGAACCCCACGTTCCTGCTGCGCACACCGGACCAGCGCTACGTGCTGCGCCGCAAGCCGCCCGGCAAGCTTCTGCCCTCGGCGCATGCCGTGGACCGCGAGTACCGCGTGATCAGCGCGCTGCGTCCGGCCGGCATCCCGGTGGCGCGCACCTTCGCGCTGTGCGAGGACGATAGCGTCATCGGCACGGCGTTCTACATCATGGACTTCGTCCAGGGGCGTGTGTTCTGGGACCAGTCGCTACCGGGACTCGCGCCGCAGGAGCGGCGCGCGATTTACGACGAGATGAATCGCGTGATCGCGGCACTGCATCAGGTCGACTACGCCGCGGTCGGCCTCGGCGACTACGGCAAGCCGGGAAGCTACCTCGAACGCCAGATCGCACGCTGGACCAAGCAGTACCGCGCCTCCGAGACCGAGAAGATCGAGGCGATGGAACGGCTGATCGAGTGGCTGCCGCAGCATCTGCCGCGCAACGATGAAACCACCATCGTGCACGGCGACTATCGCCTCGACAACGTCATCTTCCACCCCAGCGAACCGCGCATCCTAGCGGTGCTGGACTGGGAACTGTCCACGCTCGGCCATCCGCTGGCCGACTTCGCCTACCACTGCATGTACTGGCGCCTGCTTCCGGGCGAGTTTCGCGGTATCGGCGGACTCGACCTCGCCTCGCTCGGGATCCCGAGCGAGGAAGAGTACGTCGCCATGTACTGCCGCAGAACCGGTCGCGAGCGCATCGAGCACTGGGACTACTACATGGCCTACAACATGTTCCGCCTCGCCGGCATCCTGCAGGGCATCATGGGGCGCGTCATGGACGGCACCGCGGCGAGCCAGCACGCGATCGAGTCCGGCAAGCGCGCGCGGCCGATGGCCGAGGCCGGCTGGCGCCAGGTCGAGCAGATGATGGGCGGTTGAGGTCAGAGCGCTCAACGCAAAGAACGCAAAGAACTACCAAGCTGTCATCAATATGTTTTCCTTGGCGCGCTTTGCGGTCTTTGCGTTTAGCGCTGCCTTTCTCGAGGGGATATGAAAGCTGTCTTGTGCAAGAAGTACGGTCCGCCAGATCAATTGGCGGTCGAGCAGGTGCCTGCGCTCACGCCCGGCAAGGGTCAGGTGGTGGTGAGCGTGAAGGCGGCGGGCGTGAACTTCCCCGACACGCTGATCATCCAGGGCAAGTACCAGTTCAAGCCCGAACCGCCGTTCTCGCCCGGAGGCGAGGTCGCGGGCATCGTCAAGGAAGTGGGCGAGGGCGTGACCGGCGTGAAGGCTGGCGATCGGGTGATCGCCTTCAGCACCTGGGGCGGCTTCGCCGAGGAGATGGCGGTCGAGGCCGAGCGCACTGTGCCGATGCCCGACGCGATGGACTTCGTGCCGGCCTCGGCGTTCATCCTCACCTACGGCACTTCGTACCACGCGTTAAAGGATCGCGCGCAGATGCGTCCCGGCGAGACCCTGCTCGTGCTCGGTGCATCAGGCGGCGTGGGCCTCGCCGCGGTCCAGATCGGCAAGGCGATGGGCGCGCGCGTCATCGCGGCAGCGTCGAGCGAAGCGAAGCTCGAAGTGTGCAAGGCGAACGGTGCAGACGAGGTCATCAACTATGCGGGCGAGGATCTGCGCGCGCGCGTCAAGGCGATCACCCAGGGGCGCGGCGTGGACGTCGTCTACGACCCGGTCGGCGGTCCGTACTCGGAGCCGGCGCTGCGCGACATGGCGTGGAACGGGCGCTACCTGGTGGTTGGATTCGCCGCGGGCGACATTCCGAAGATCCCGCTCAACCTCGCGCTGCTCAAGGGCTGTTCCATCGTCGGCGTGTTCTGGGGTGCGTTCACGCGCAACGAGCCCGAGCGCAACCGTCGCAACAACGAGGAACTGATGCAGATGTACCTGCAGGGCAAAGTCGAGCCGCACATCCATGCGACTTATCCGCTCGATCGAGCGGCCGAGGCGCTCGACGAAGTGATGAACAAGCGCGTGAGCGGCAAGGTGGTGCTGACCGCCTGAATCGGGTTGCACGGTCAGCCGCGCGACAGACGTGGCGACGGAGGAGAACGATGAAAGCAACGATGATGCAGGTTCCGCTGAATCTGTGCCACTTCCTGGAACGCGCGGGCACCCTGTTCGGCGGCGTGGAGATCGTCTCGCGCCTCCCCGACAAGTCCATCCATCGAAGCAACTACGCCAACCTGCACCGGCGTGCGCGCCTGCTCGCGCAGGCGCTGCAGCAGGCCGGGCTGCGCAAGGGGGAGCGCGTGGCCACGCTCATGTGGAACCACTACGCGCACTTCGAGAGCTACATGGGCGCGATCGCCTCGGGCGGCGTACTGCACACGCTGAACCTGCGTCTGGCGCCGGAGGAGATCGGCTTCATCGCCGACCACGCGCAGGATCGCATCCTGATCGTCGACGACGTCCTGCTGCCGCTGTTCGAGCAGTTCCGTGCACGCACGCGCATCGAGCAGGTGGTGGTCGTGTCCCTGACGGGCAAGCCGGTGGCCCCACCTTACATCGACTACGAGGCTTTCCTGGCCACTGCGGACGGCGACTGGGACTACCCCGAGATGGACGAGAACGATCCCATCGCCCGGCTGCTGACGCCCTTGGCCAAGTACTGGGTGTGCAAGCGCGCGCCCGGACAGATCGGCGAGGCGATGGAATGCCACGGCGGCGCCGGCTACGTCGAGAACGGTCCGATGCCACGGCTGTTCCGGCAATCGCCGCTGAACGCGATCTGGGAAGGCTCGGGCAACGTGATCGCCCTCGACGTGCTTCGCGCCCTCTCGCGCGAGCCGGAAGGCGTTGCGGCGCTCCGCGCCTTCCTGAACGGGCAACGGGGCCGTTACCCGGCATACGACCGCTGGGTCGACGCGCTCGATCTCGGATCCGCCAGCGAGGCGCATGCGCGGCTTCTGGTCGAACGCCTGGCTTTGGCGGCGCAAGCCGCTGTGCTGCT
>CAYLTE010000394.1:0-3117 GCA_964386195.1 uncultured Burkholderiales bacterium
TGAAATCGGGGATGCCGTAGCGCAGCAGGCCGCCGATGCGGTCGTTCTTCTCGAATACGACCACGTCGTGCCCGGCACGGGCGAGTTGCTGCGCACAGGCGAGTCCTGCCGGACCGGACCCCACCACCGCGACGCGCTTGCCGGTCTTGCGCGCTGCGGGCTGAGGCGCCACCCAGCCCATCTCCCAGCCCTTGTCGATGATCGCGTGCTCGATCGACTTGATGCCGACGGGATCGTTGTTGATGTTCAGCGTGCACGCCTCCTCGCAGGGGGCGGGGCAGATGCGGCCGGTGAACTCGGGGAAATTGTTGGTCTGGTGCAGCGTGTCCAGGGCGCGCCGCCAGTCCTGCCGGTACACCAGGTCGTTCCAGTCGGGAATGATGTTGTTCACGGGGCATCCGCTCATGCAGAACGGAATCCCGCAGTCCATGCAGCGCGCACCCTGCACGCCCGCCTCTTCGTCCTTCAGATGCAGGACGAACTCGCGGTAGTGCTTCAACCGGTGCTGAGTCGGCTCTGCCGCTTCCTGCAGGCGCTGATACTCCAGAAACCCTGTGACCTTTCCCATGATTGCGAATCCTGATGAGTGCCTTTCACTCGCACGGCCGGCGGGGACTGCATTCCCGCCGCCGTGTCGTTTTCGTCGCGACGCCGCCCGCCGGTTCGATCAGGCGGCGAGCTTGCGCTGCTTGGCCGCCAATTCGCCCAGGGCGCGGCGGTATTCCTTCGGGAACACCTTGACGAACCGGGTGCGTGCCGCGCTCCAGTTCTCCAGCAATTCGCGTCCGCGGGCGCTGCCGGTGAAGCGGACGTGATTCTCGATCAGGCGACGCAGCAACACTTCGTCGGCCTGGCCGTAGTGCCAGATGTCGCGCGACACCTTCGCTTCCTGTTCGCTTTCGCTCAGCAGGGGTTCGAGATCGACCATTGCCGGGTTGCAGCGCTTGGCGAACTGGCCGTCGACGTCCAGCACGAAGGCCAGGCCGCCCGACATCCCCGCCGCGAAGTTGCGCCCGGTCATGCCCAGCACCACCACAGTGCCGCCGGTCATGTACTCGCAGCCATGATCGCCCACGCCTTCGATTACCGCCTGGGCCCCCGAATTGCGCACCGCGAAGCGCTCGCCCGCGACACCGCGGAAGTACGCCTCACCGGCGATCGCGCCGTACAGGACGACGTTGCCGGTGATCATGTTCTCGGTCGGTTCCCCGCGGAACTTGGGAGAGGGCTGGACGGATATCCTGCCGCCCGACAATCCCTTGCCGCAGTAGTCGTTGGTCTCGCCGATGAGATCGAGGGCGATGCCCCGTGCGAGGAATGCGCCGAAGCTCTGGCCTGCCGAGCCGGCCAGGCGCACATGGATAGTGTCCTCCGCCAACCCTTCGTGCCCGAAGCGCCGCGCCACCTCGCCGGAGAGCATGGTGCCCGCGGTGCGATTGATGTTGCGGATCGGCACCTCGATGGTGACCTTCTCCTTGCGCTCCAGCGCAGGGGCGGCCAGCTCGATCAGGCGCAGGTCGAGCGCCTTGTCCAGTCCATGGTCCTGGCCTTCGGTGTGATGGATCGCGACTTCACTGGGCATGCGCGGCATGTAGAAGATGCGGCTGAAGTCCAGCCCACGCGCCTTCCAATGCTCGATTCCGTGCTTCATGTCGAGCAGTTCGGTGTGGCCGATGAGATCGTCGAATCGGCGCACGCCCAGTTTCGCCATCATCTCGCGCACTTCCTCGGCGACGAAGAAGAAGTAGTTGATGACGTGCTCGGGCTGGCCGCGGAACTTCTTGCGCAGGACTTCGTCCTGGGTCGCGACGCCCACCGGACAGGTGTTGAGATGACACTTGCGCATCATGATGCAGCCGGTGACCACCAGCGGCGCCGTGGCGAAGCCGAACTCGTCGGCCCCGAGAATGGCACCGACCACCACGTCGCGGCCGGTCTTGATCTGTCCGTCGACCTGCACGGCGATGCGGCTGCGCAGGCGGTTGAGCACCAGGGTCTGCTGCGTCTCCGCCAGCCCCAGTTCCCACGGCGTCCCGGCGTGCTTGATCGATGACCAGGGGCTCGCCCCGGTTCCGCCGTCGTGGCCGGCGATGGTGACGTGGTCGGCCTTGGCCTTGGACACCCCCGCGGCGACGGTGCCCACACCGACCTCGGAGACCAGCTTGACGCTGATCGATGCATTGCGATTGGCGTTCTTCAGATCGTGGATCAGCTGCGCCAGGTCCTCGATCGAATAGATGTCGTGGTGCGGCGGCGGCGAGATGAGTTCCACGCCCGGCGTGGAGTAGCGCAGTTCCGCGATGTACTCCGACACCTTCTTGCCCGGCAGCTGTCCGCCCTCGCCAGGCTTGGCACCCTGGGCGATCTTGATCTGGATCTGCTCGGCGGAGGACAGGTATTCGGCGGTGACCCCGAAGCGTCCCGAAGCGACCTGCTTGATCTTCGACTTCAGCGAATCCCCCGGCTGCAGCACGATGTCGTGTTCGATGCGATCGGCGCCGATGCGGCTGGCGAGCGTCTCGCCCTGCCCGATCGGCGCGAAGCGGCGGCGATCCTCACCGCCTTCTCCCGTGTTGGACTTGCCGCCGATGCGATTCATGGCGATCGCGAGCGTGGTGTGCGCTTCGGTCGAGATCGACCCGAGCGACATCGCGCCGGTGGCGAAGCGCTTGACGATCTCGGCGGCCGGCTCGACCTCCTCGATCGGTACGGGCGTGCACTGGTCGAAGCGGAATTCGAACAGACCGCGGAAGGTCATGTGCCGCTTGCTCTGATCGTTGATGATCTGAGCGTATTCCTTGTACGTGGCGTAGCTCTTGTTGCGCGTGGAGTGCTGCAGCTTGGCGATTGCATCCGGCGTCCACATGTGCTCTTCGCCGCGCACACGGAAAGCGTACTCCCCGCCGGTGTCGAGCATGCCTTCGAGCGTGGGATCGCGTCCGAACGCCGCGGCATGCACACGAATGGCCTCTTCTGCCACCTCGAACACGCCGATGCCTTCGACATTGGACGTCGTGCCGGTGAAGTACTTGTCGACCAGCGCGTGCGACAGACCGACCGCCTCGAAGATCTGTGCGCCGGTGTACGACATGTAGGTCGAGATGCCCATCTTGGACA
>CAYLTE010000395.1:0-3107 GCA_964386195.1 uncultured Burkholderiales bacterium
GCTGGCAGGGCTTTCGCTCTGGTTCGGGGAATCGCTCACGCGCGCGGCGATGGGAACGGTGGGGCAGCCGCCCGCGGACCTGCCGGCCGAGACGGTGCGCATCGCGCGCGCGCCAGGTGTCTCCACTGCCGGGTGGTTCGTGCCCGGCATACGCGGGGCCGGCGCGGTGCTGCTGCTGCACCCGATACGCACCGATCGCAGGGCGATGCTCGGGCGCGCGCGATTCCTTCATCGCAGCGGCCACTCGGTGCTGCTGATCGACATGCAGGCGCACGGCGAGACCCCGGGTGCGCGCATCGGCATGGGCTGGCACGAGGCCCGCGATGTCGAGGCGGCACTGGCCTGGCTCGCGCGGCGCTCGCCAGGCGAGCGGCTGGGGGTGATCGGTGTGTCGCTCGGCGGCGCGGCAGCGGCATTCGCGCGTCCGCCCGAGCCTCTCGCTGCGACGGTGCTGGAAGCCGTGTATCCGTCGCTGCGTGCCGCTGTCACGAACAGGCTGCGTCTGCGATTCGATGAGTATCCCGTCGGCGAGCAACTCGCTTCCCTGGCTGCGCCCCTGCTCCTCGCACAGACGCGCGTGTGGGTGGGCGTGCCTGCGCAGCGGCTCGAGCCCGCGGCCGTGCTGGCCGGCAAGGGACCGGTGCTGATCGTCTCCGGGGATCGCGATCGTCACACCACTGTTGCCGACACGGCCCGGTTGCTCCGTGGCGCCGGGGCCGGAGCACGAATGTGGATGGTCCCCGGTGCCGCGCACGAGGACCTGCACGCTTTCGACCCTGCGGGGTACGAGTCGCGGGTCGGGGCGTTTCTCGCCGAGCATCTGGACGGACGTTGAGGGAAGCAAAAGGCGCGGATTCCTCGGCTTCGCCTCGGGATGACAGCAGTGGTGTAGCGCGCCCATGTATACGCCGTGGAATATGACACCATCGATTGCGACGCATCACCTTACTCCGTGTCATCACGAGCACCGCGAGGAATCCTCGCCGTGAAGCCGGCAATGCGGGACCGTCCGAAGGGACAGGCTAAGATAGCGACGCGCCATCACCATTGTCGGAGGTTGCATGCCGTTGTCCCGCCGTGCCGCGCGCCCGCGCGCGCTGCTCCTGCTCATGCTGGCATTGCTCGCCTGGACGCCGGCGTGGGCGGCGCAGGTCGAGGCGTTCTCGCCGCAGGGAACGGTCAAGTCGGTGCGGCAGGTCGCCGTGCGCTTCAGCGAACCGATGGTGACCTTCGGCGACCCGGGACAAGGCATGCCCTTCGACGTCGACTGTCCGGTCGAGGGCAGCGGGCGCTGGGCCGATCACCGCAACTGGGTGTACGACTTCCCGAGCGATCTACCCGGCGGGGTGAAATGCAGCTTCTCCACCCGTGAAGGGCTGCGCAGCCTGGCGGGGGAACCGGTCCAGTCGGCGGGGTTCTCGTTTTCCACCGGCGGCCCCGCGATCGTCGAGAGCCTCCCCTACGAACAGTCGCAGATCGAGGAGCAGCAGGCGTTCATCCTGGCGCTGGACGCCCCGGTCGACACTGCCAGCGTTCTCGAGCACGCGTGGTGTGATGCAGATGGCATCGAGGAGCGCATCGGCGTGCGCCTGATCGACGGGGAGGACAGGGCGAGCATTCTGGAGAGCCAGCGCTTCTTCGTCGATCGCCTTCTGCAGGCGCGCGTCCGCGCGGGCGAGCTGCGCGACCTCGCGGGCGCTGCACCGGATGTGCAGGCCCTGCGCGCGGCGGCGGTGGAGCGTCTGCCCCTGGTGGTGCTGCGCTGCGCGAGGCGACTGCCCGCGGAGAGCACGATGCGCCTGGTATGGGGAGAGGGCATCCGCTCGCAGTCGGGCGTGGCCACCGAAGCGACCCAGGCGCTCGAGTACAACGTCCGGCCGCCGTTCACCGCGACCTTCTCCTGCCAGCGCGCCGCGCGCGACGGCGGTTGCCTGCCCTTCCTGCCGATGTCGCTCAAGCTGTCCGCGCCGATCGCGCGCGCGGTCGCCCAGAAGGCAGTGCTGCGGGGCCCGGAGAGCAGCTATACGTCGCGCCTGTCCGACGAGGATGGCGAGTGGGTGACCTCGATCGAGTTCGACGGGCCCTTCCCGGAGGACGCGCAGTTCCGGCTCGAACTCCCGGGCGACATACGCGACGATGCCGGCCGCCGCCTCGCCAATCAGAGCCGCTTCCCGCTACAGGTCAGGACGGATCACGCCCCGCCGCTGGCGAAGTTTCCGGCGCGCTTCGGCATCATCGAAGCGAAGGCCGCCGGCGTACTGCCGGTGACGCTGCGCAACGTCGAGCAGAAGGTGCGCGGCCGGATGCTGCGCTTCGGCGACGGCAAGGCCATCCCTGGCGGCGTATTGCGTCTGCAGGATGCGAATGCCCGCACCATCGTGCGCTGGATGCGGGCGGTCGAGGATCATCAGGATGCGGAGTGGCTCGAGGGAGAGGAGGGCGAGCCGGGCGGACGCATCTTCGCTGCCGAGCGTTCCATCCTCGATGTCGCGCGGGGCGTGCGCCGGATCGCCGTCCCGAAGCAGGCGGGCGGGCGTGCCTTCGAGGTGGTCGGCATACCGCTGCGGCAGCCCGGCTTCTACGTCGTCGAGCTCGCGAGTCCCAAGCTCGGTGCGGCGCTGCTGACCGGCTCTCACCCGGACGCGAAGGGGGGCGAGGTCTACCACGTCTCGACGGCTGCGCTCGTCACCAATCTCGCCGTGCACTTCAAGCAGGGGCGCGAGTCCTCGCTGGCATGGGTGACCGCGCTCGACAGCGGCAGGCCGGTGGCCGGTGCGCGCGTATCGGTGCAGGACTGCGCAGGCAAGGAATACTGGAAGGGCGTGACCGATGCGAACGGCATCGTCCGCAGCAGCGCCGCGCTTCCGGGACGCGATGCGCTGCCCGGCTGCATGAGCGACTGGGACCGGCAGTTCATCGTGCTGGCTGCACTCGGGAGCGATCTCGGCTTCGTGATGTCCGGCTGGAACGAGGGCATCTCGCGCTGGCGCTTCAACCTGCCCGGTGCGAGCTACGACGGTCCCTATGTCGCGACCACGGTGTTCGACCGAACCCTGGTGCGCGCCGGCGAGACCGTGCACATGAAGCACCTGGTACGGCAGCAGGTC
>CAYLTE010000396.1:0-3101 GCA_964386195.1 uncultured Burkholderiales bacterium
GGCGTTGTCCGGGAAGAACTCGCGCATCTCGGAGTAGAGCTGGGCTGCGAGCGTCTTGTTCGGCGCCATGATCAGCGCAGGTCGCCCGATACGCGCGATGACGTTGGCCATCGTGAAGGTCTTGCCGGATCCCGTTACACCCAGCAAGGTCTGGAACGACAGGCCATCCTCGATGCCCTCCACGAGCTTCGAGATCGCTTCCACCTGGTCGCCAGCAGGCGCGAACGGCTGGTGCAGCTTGAACGGGCTGCCGGGAAACACGACGGGGGGCTGTGGGCGCGGAAGGAGATCGGGTGCGGTCATGAGGCGATCCGGGACAACTCGGGATTTTCCCACAAGCTACGCTGCGCACGCTTCTTCGGGCGGGTGCTGCACCGGCTCCGGTAGAATGCAGCGCTGTCCGCGACGATCCGTCGCCCTTTCGCCTTCAACTGTCCTCTTGCCATGACCGCATCCATCCTTGCCGGCGTCGAAATGGCGCCGCGCGACCCGATCCTCGGAGTGACCGAAGCCTTCAATGCCGATACCAGGCCCGCTAAGGTGAACCTCGGCGTGGGGGTGTACTACGACGACAACGGAAAGGTGCCGCTGCTGGAGTGTGTGAAACGCGCCGAGCGGCAGATTCTCGAAGCGGCTCCCCCACGGGCGTATCTGCCCATCGACGGACTGGCGGACTACGACCGTGCGGTGCAGGCCCTGGTGTTTGGCGACGGCACGGCTCGGGCGGAAGGACGCGTCGTGACGGTACAGGCGCTGGGAGGCACTGGGGCACTGAAGGTCGGGGCCGACTTTCTGCGACGGCTGCAACCTGCAGCGGAGGTGTGGATCAGCGATCCGAGCTGGGAAAACCACCGCGCCCTGTTCGAAAACGCAGGCTTCGCCGTCAAGACCTACCCCTACTACGATCCCAGTACGCGCGGCGTCGACTTCGCGGCGATGGCGGACACCTTGCGCGGTCTGCCGGCGGGTGCCATCGTGGTCCTCCACGCCTGCTGTCACAACCCAACCGGGGCTGACCTCTCCTACGAGCAATGGACCGAGGTCATCGACATCGTCCGCGACAGAGCGCTGATTCCTTTCCTGGACATCGCTTACCAGGGCTTCGCGGAAGGCCTCGATGTCGATGCGCAGCCGGTCAGACGCTTTGCCGATGCAGGCATGCCAGTCTTCGTTTCCAACTCGTTCTCGAAATCGTTCTCCCTGTATGGGGAGCGCGTTGGCGCGCTGAGCGTGGTCACCGGATCGCCGGAGGAGGCGGCGCGGCTGCTCAGCCAGGTCAAGCGCATCGTCCGCACCAATTATTCGAACCCTCCCACTCATGGTGGCAAGGTGGTGGCCACGGTGCTGGCAAGCGCCGAACTGCGGGCGCTGTGGGAGCAGGAGCTGGGGCAGATGCGCGGCCGCATCCGCGAGATGCGCAGGCAGCTCGTCGAGCAGATCCGGGCCCACGCCCCCGAACGCGACTTCTCCTTCGTCGAGCGTCAACGCGGCATGTTCTCCTATTCCGGTCTGACGCGGGATCAGGTGACGCGTCTGCGCGAGGAGTTCGCGGTGTACGCAATCGACTCCGGGCGCATCTGTGTCGCTGCGCTCAACTCGCGCAATATCGGGCACGTCGCGCAGGCCATCGCTGCGGTGATCGAGTAGCCACTGCAGCGTCCGGTTAGTTGCGGAGGAACTCGACCAGATCCTCCGCCAGCTGACCAGCCTTGGCACCGAGCGCGGTTCCGACCCCAGGCAGGATGACGGAGCCAACCGCCGCCCCGGCAATCGCCCCGGGCGTCGGATCGAGACGCGGATCGTCCAACGTACCGGAGACGCGCAGCGGCACCGACAGCAGTCCGCCACTATTGGGAAGCTGCGCGTTGATGCGTCCGGTCAGCGATCGGTCGGGACCCACCGACACCTGGCCGGTTGCAACCAGCGCGCGGGCCCGTGCGTGCAGCCCGGTGAATGCAAGTGTGCCCCGGCTCATGGCGAGGTGGCCCGACACACGCTCGAAGCGCGTTTCCCCCGTCTGGCGCGACATGCTCCTGGAGCCACCACCCGCGGCCTTCAGGTCCATGCGACGCACGACGGCATTGCGCACTGAAAAATCAGAGGCAATTTCGAGGCGCTCGAGCAGTTGCTCAGCCCGGCGCGAACGCGCGGCGAACCGTGGCGTGGCATCGAGCAATCCCTCCAGCGCCGGTGCGTGGCGGCCGTCGCCCTGCAGCCGTCCGAGGGGTACACCGCGCAGCGAGAACTCTCCTGTCAGCGTCCAGCGTGGTTCCCAGCGAAGCGAGATGAAGCCATACGCCGAGCCCTTGTCGACCCGGGCCTGGACATTCCAGGCCTCCAGGCGCTTTCGCTCGAGGATGGCGGTCGCGTGAACTTCGTCGAATCGGATCAAAGGGGCTTCGAACAGCACCCAGTCCCGGCCCTGCAAGGCGAGTTGCAGCGCGCCAGACGCGGTCGGCAGCACTTCCAGACCCACCCGGCCGTCCTGCATGGTTGCGTAGATCCTGCCCGGCCGCCCGTCCGTGCCCAGCGGGATCTCCGCGTTCACCCCCTTGAACGCCAGTCTGCCGACAACGACACGGCCGTTGCGGATGAGAATGCGCCGGACGATCAGATTCCCCGATCCCCTCTGCTCCGTACCGCCCAACAGGGAGATCAGCACTTGGGAATCGAGATCCATGCCCTCCAGCGTCAGGCTGGCAAGGACCACGCTATCGCTCCAGAGGCTGCGGATGACCGGGACGGCTTCGATCCGCTTCACCTTCAGGCCACCATTCGCCGCAACCACCCCCTGCGCGACGACCTGGATACGCGGCAGGAGCGTGAAGCGCAAGCTCTCCACGCTTACCGGTTGCCCAAGCCGCTCCGCAAGCCCTCGTTCCACGTCGCGCTGAACGGTTCGCATGGGTATCGCCGCCGGCACGCTGACGACAGCGATCAGGCAGGCTGCAACGGCAAGAAGGCATTTCGTGGCGCGGCGCATCTACCCTCTCCCGGCGCATTGACCGACTCGCGGGCCGCCGCTAAAATGCTGCGCTTTGTCAGATCCCCGATAGCTCAGTCGGTAGAGCGACGGACTGTTAATCCGCAGGTCCCTGGTT
>CAYLTE010000397.1:0-3100 GCA_964386195.1 uncultured Burkholderiales bacterium
TGTCGATCGCCACGCCGTTGAGTTCGATCGCCTGCATCAGTGCGGACTCCGACACCGGCACCATGCCTTGCTGCCAGGCGAAGCCCAGCAGGAAGAGGTTGGTGGCGATGCCATCGCCGAGCAGCCGCGTGGCCAGCGCCTGCGCATCGACGAAGCGCAGGCGCGCTCCGTCGGGCGCGTCGGCCGATAGCCCGAGCGCCTCGCGGATCGCCGTCTGCATGCGCCGCAGCGGGAACTGCCAGTCCGGGTTGTGGGCGAACTCCGAGGTTGGCGTCTCGGCGAGGTTGACCACCGCGCGCGTCCGCCCGGCAGCCATCTTGGCGAGGGCCTCGATGCTGGCGCTGACGATGAGGTCGCCACCGATCACGGCGTCTGCCTCGCCCGCGGCAATGCGTACCGCATGCAGGTCGTCCGGGTGACTGGCGATGCGGATGTGGCTGTATACCGAGCCGCCCTTCTGCGCGAGACCGGTCATGTCGAGCACGGTGACGCCTCTGCCGTCGAGGTGGGCCGCCATTCCGATCAGTGCGCCGATGGTGATCACGCCGGTGCCGCCGACGCCGGTCACCAGGATGCCGTACGGCGTGGTGACATCGGGCAGGGTCGGCGCGGGCGGGATGCCGAAACGCGTGTCGTCGGTGGCGAGCGCCTTGCCGCGCCGCAGCTGTCCGCCCTCGATGGTGATGAAGCTGGGGCAGAAGCCCTTCAGGCAGGAGTAGTCCTTGTTGCACGAGGACTGGTCGATCTGGCGCTTGCGGCCGAACTCGGTCTCCACCGGCAGGATCGACATGCAGTTCGACTGGATGCCGCAGTCGCCGCAGCCCTCGCACACGGCCTCGTTGATGAACACGCGGCGGGCCGGGTCGGGGAAGGTGCCGCGCTTGCGGCGCCGGCGCTTCTCGGCAGCGCAGGTCTGGTCGTAGATCAGCGCGGTGACACCACCCGATTCGCGCAGCTCGCGCTGGATCGCGTCGAGTTCGTCGCGGTGGCGGATCGGCACGTGCGGGACGTCGGCGGGGCCGTAGGCGCGCTCCGTGCCGTCGGTGACCACCACGATGTTGTGCACGCCCTCGGCCTGCAGTTGGCGCACGATGGTGGGCACGTCGAGCGGGCCGTCGTGGGGTTGCCCGCCGGTCATCGCCACCGCGTCGTTGTAGAGGATCTTGTAGGTGATGTTCACCTTCGCCGCCACCGCCTGGCGGATCGCCAGCAGGCCGGAATGGAAGTACGTGCCGTCGCCGAGGTTGGCGAAGATGTGCTTCTCCCGGGTGAACGGCGCCTGGCCCACCCAGGGCACGCCTTCGCCGCCCATGTGGGTAAAGGTCGAGGTGCGGCGCTCGGGCATCCAGGTGACCATGTAGTGGCAGCCGATTCCCGCCACCGCGCGGCTGCCCGCGGGCACGTGGGTGGAGGTGTTGTGCGGGCAGCCCGAGCAGAAGGTGGGCACACGGTCGGCGGTGAAGCTGCGGTGCTCGAGGGCGCGCTCCTTGGCCTCGAGAAAGGCGAGCCGGTCGCGGATGCGCTCGGAGGTGAAGAAGCGGTCGATGCGCGCGGCGATCACGCGCGCAATCATCGCCGGGGTGAGCTCGCCGGCAGCGGGCAGCAGCCAGTCGCCGTGATCGACGGTGCCGTCGGCGCGGCCGATACGCGCCCACTCGCCCTTTTCGTCGAACTTGCCGATCACGCGCGGGCGCACGTCCTCGCGCCAGTTGTAAAGCTCTTCCTTGAGCTGATACTCGAGCAGCTGGCGCTTCTCTTCCACGACCAGAATCTCGTCCAACCCCTCGGCAAAGTGGCGCACGCCGTCGGCCTCGAGCGGCCATACCATGCCGACCTTGTAGAGCCGGATGCCGATCTCGGCGGCAAGTGCATCGTCGATGCCGAGGTCGTCGAAGGCCTGACGGACGTCGAGGTAGCTCTTGCCGCACGTGATGATGCCCAGGCGCGGCGCGGGCGAATCGATGACGACGCGGTTGAGGCGGTTCGCGCGTGCGTACGCGAGCGCAGCGTAGAGCTTGTGGTGCAGCAGGCGCTTTTCCTGCACCAGAGGAGGGTCCGGCCAGCGGATGTTGAGGCCCTCGGGCGGCAGCGCGAAGTCCGTGGGAATCTGCACCTGCACGCGCCCCGGGTCCACATCTACCGACGCCGAAGTCTCCACGGTGTCGGCGAGCGCCTTGAAGGCCACCCAGCAGCCGGAGTAACGCGAGAGCGCGTAGCCGTGGACACCGAAGTCGATGTACTCCTGGACCCCCGCCGGAGCCAGCACCGGGATCATCATCGACTTGAAGAAGTGGTCGGTCTGGTGGGGCAGGCTCGAGGACTTCGCGGCGTGGTCGTCGCCGGCGACCACCAGCACGCCGCCAAGCCTCGAACTGCCGGCGGCGTTGGCGTGACGGAACACGTCGCCGCAGCGGTCCACGCCCGGGCCCTTGCCGTACCACATCGCGAACACGCCCTGGTACTCGGCCTGTGGGTTGAGGTTGACCTGCTGCGAGCCCCACACGGCGGTGGCGGCAAGATCTTCGTTTACACCGGGTTGAAAAACGATATGGCGTGTCTGCAGGTGCTTGCGTGCCTTCCAGAGCGTCTGGTCCAGGCCGCCGAGCGGCGAGCCCCGGTAGCCGGAGACGAAGCCCGCGGTGTTGAGCCCCGCGGCTTCGTCGCGCGCCTTCTGGATCAGCAGCAGCCGCACCAGCGCCTGGTAGCCGCTCAGATAGACACGTCCCGATTCGCGGGTGTATTTGTCGTCCAGGCTCGGGGCGCGGCTGACTGCGCCCAGGTCGGCTTCTGCCATGGTCGTCTCCTCCTGCCTTGGGTGGTGGCGTCGGATGCCGCGCAACCCCGCAATCCCCGCCTCGTGGGCGACGACGACGGAGCGCCTCGATTCAGACTAGACCTGCGCCCTGTGGGGCTCAATCGCTGATTACCCGCAAGCGCCGGCCGAGGGCAAGCGCGCCCGGCAGCGCATGTCGCGTCCGAGGTGTCGACCAGTGGCCGGGAGGGAAGTTGCCCGGGCCCGGCGGCGCGGGCAGAGGCGCAATGGCCTCGACCGTCCGTGTCGAAAAAAGCGCGAAAAGATTTGACACCACATCACGCGGGC
>CAYLTE010000398.1:0-3083 GCA_964386195.1 uncultured Burkholderiales bacterium
TTAAGTGATTGTTCAGGCAGGGATTTATTCATGTCCAGATTCTTCCGAAATCACGACGTTCCGCAGCGCCGCCTGTTCCTCAAGGGCCTCGCCACCTTACCCCTCGGTTTCTCCGCCGGTGCGCTGCATGCGGCCCAACACGACCGCCAGCTCGGCTTCCGGCACACGCACACCGACGAACGTCTGCATCTCGCATTCCGCAACCGCCACGGCTATATCGAGCCCGCACTGCAGCGGATGAACTGGCTCCTGCGCGACTTCCGTACCGGGCAGTCTACACGCATGGATCCCCACCTCTATGACATCCTTCACGCCTTGCGCATGGCATGCGGCGGCGAAACCTTCGAGATCATCTCGGGCTACCGCTCGCCGGCCACCAACAGCATGTTGCGCAAGACCGGCGGCGGCGGCGTAGCCAAGCGCAGCCTGCACATGGACGGCAAGGCGATCGACATCCGCCTGGTGGGCGTGGACACCGCGCGCCTGCGTGACGCCGCGCTCGCCCTCGGCGCCGGCGGCGTGGGCTACTACCCCGAATCCGATTTCCTGCACATTGACACCGGCCCGGTACGCAGCTGGGGGCCGAAATCCGCCTGAGGCCGATTCAGCCCAACAGCACCAGGCCCCACACCACGGCAGCGTTCACGAGTGCGATCAGCACCGCGGCGCTGCCGATGTCCTTCGCGCGCTTGGCGAGCTGGTGACGCTCCAGCGACACTCTGTCGACCGTCGCTTCGATCGCGGAGTTCACCAGTTCGACGATCAGCACCAGCAACACGCTGGCGATCATGATCGCGCGCTCGAGCGCCGAGTCGCCCAGCCACAGCGCGAGCGGAATTGCGACCAGGGTGAGCCATATTTCCTGGCGGAACGCATCTTCGTGCCGATAGGCTGCGCTCAGCCCGTCAATCGAGTAGTGCAAGGCGTTCCAGACCCGGCGCAGACCGGTCTTGCCTTTGAAGGGGCTCTCCATCCTGGTGTTTCCATGCTTGCTTGATCAGGGTGCGCGATGATGACACGAAACCGGCTGCAGCCTCCTGCAGCCGGTTTCGTGCGCGAGAACCGGCAAGGATGACGAGCGACGCAGCACGCGTCGAGGCAGGCGCGACACGACATGACAAGCAGGATCGGGCGGTTCGAAATCAGGCGCGAACTCGGGCGTGGGGCGCAGAGCGTCGTACATCTGGCATGGGACCCGCAGCTCGAGCGCGAGGTGGCGCTGAAGACCCTGCATCTCACCGCAGCCCAGCGCCAGGACAACGCCGCCCTGCTCGCCGAGGCGCGTGCCGTGAGCCGCCTGCGCCATCCGGGAATCGTGCCGGTGTTCGAAGCCGGGGAGGAGGCCGGCGACCCGTATCTGGTGTTCGAGTACGTGCCCGGCGAGACCCTGGCCGCGCTCATGCGCCGGCGCGGCGCACTGCCCGCCGCCGAGGCCGTCGCGCTGCTGCTGGGCGTGCTCGACGCCCTCGCCGAGGCCCATGCCCAGGGCGTCATCCACCGCGACCTCAAGCCGAGCAACGTGCTCATCGACAAGGGCGGCCAGCCGCGCGTGATGGATTTCGGCATCGCGCGCCGGGCCGACGACCCGCGCGCGCGCGACGGCCTGTCGGGCACGCCCGGCTACATGGCACCCGAGTACATCGAGCGCCGCGAGTTGAGCGCGCGCAACGACGTGTTCGCCGCCGGCGTGATGCTGGTCGAACTGTTGTCCGGCCGCCCGCTGCACGGCGACCTGGACGCCGCGCGCATCCTGGAGCGCACGCGGACCACGGCGATCGCCTTCCCCGCCGGCGCTGCGGTCGTCGACGAGACGCTGGCGGCGATCGCGCTGCGTGCGGCCGCGCTCGATCCCGAGGCCCGCTTCAACGACGTCGACGCCTTCCGCGGCGCGCTCGAAACCTGGTTGCGCCCCGAGGAGGCCGCCACCGACGGCGAAGAAGGCGCCCACCCGGGCGCGGTCGAGTTCCTGCTGCGCCGCATGAAGCACCGCGGCGACTTCCCCGCGCTGTCGGAGTCGGTGGTGGCGATCAACCGCATCGCCTCGAGTGAATCGGAGAACGTCGGCACCCTGTCGGCGCTGATCCTGCGCGACTTCTCGCTCACCAACAAGCTGCTGCGGGTGGTCAACTCGGCACACTTCCGCCCGGCCGGAGGTGGGCAGATCAGCACCATCTCGCGCGCGGTCGTGGTGCTCGGTTTCGACGCGGTGCGCAACATCGCGATCACCGTGCTGCTGTTCGAGCACCTGCAGAACAAGACCAACGCCGCTCACCTCAAGGAGGAGTTCCTGCGCGCCTGCCTGGCCGGCCTGTTCGCACGCGACGTCGCGGCACGCCTGCGCCTGCGCGACACCGAGCAGACCTACATCTGCGCGGTGTTCCACAACCTCGGGCGACTGCTCTGCCAGTTCTACTTCCCCGAGGAGAGCGAGGACATCCGGCGCATTGCACAGCAGCAGGGCTGCAGCGAGGAGGCAGCCGCAATGCGCGTGATCGGCACCGATTTCGAGGCGCTCGGCATCGCCCTCGCACGCCACTGGGGTTTCCCCGAGCTCATCCAGCAGAGCATGCGCCGTCTGCCCGAAGGCCCGGTCCGCCGCCCGCAGACCCCGGACGAACGCCTGCGTGCGCTCGCTGCCTGCGCCAACGAGTATTGCGACGCGGTGGCGCTGATGCCGCCCGCCGATCGCGAGCGCGCCATGCAGGCGATCGCCGCGCGCTTCGTCGACGCGGTGCCCGTCGACACCCACGGCGCGCGCGACCTCATGCAGGGCGCGATCGGCGAGATCGGCGACTTCGCACGCATCATCAAGGTCACCCTCTCGCAGACGCGCATCGGGCGCCACCTCACCCAGTTCATCGACGGCAGCCAGGCCGCGCCCACGCTGCAGAGTCCGCTCGCGGACGTGCCGACCTCCGCGCTGCTGGATCAGTCCACGCCCGTCGAGGTCAGCCCTGAAGGCCACAAGGCCGCGGATGCCCAGGCGGTGCTCAGCTCCGGGATCCAGGACATCAGCAACACCCTGGTCGAAGACTTCAAGCTCAACGACGTGCTGCGCATCATCCTCGAGACCATGTACCGGG
>CAYLTE010000399.1:0-3066 GCA_964386195.1 uncultured Burkholderiales bacterium
CGCCTGCGTGATGATGGAGAAATACACGCCCTTGATGCGCGAGCGGAACGCGAAGAAGCCGAACACGAACGCGAGCAGTCCGGGCACCAGCACGACCAGCAGGCAGGCGTACCAGAACTGGTCGGTGAACGACCAGTACCACGGGTACGCCTTCCAGTCCAGGAACACCATGAAGTCCGGCAGTTCGCTCTGGTACTGGCTCTCGCGCCCGATCATGCGCATGAGGTACATCCCGAAGGCGTAGCCGCCCAGGGCGAAGAACACCCCGTGCCCGAGGCTCAGGATGCCCGTGTATCCCCAGATGAGGTTCATCGCCAGGGCGACCACGCAGTAGCACATGATCTTCCCGGTCAGCGTCACGAAGTACGCGGACAGATGGAAAGGACTGCTCTCCGGCACCACGATGAACAGCACCGGGACCAGCACGCTTACGGTCAAAACGAAGGCGATCAGAGCGGCCCAGCCCTTCGCACCGAACAGCGGCGGACGCTGTCCGAAGTGCAGTGCGAGGCTGCCTGCGGTGGCGGGAAGCTTGAGTGCGGCATCCATCGCTCAGGCCTCCACCGCACGGCCCTTCAGGGCGAACAGCCCCTGGGGACGCTTCTGAATGAAGGCGATGATCAGCACCAGGATCAGGATCTTGGTGGGCACCGCGCCGATGTAGGGCTCCATGAACTTCATCGCCACGCCCAGCCCGAGCGCGGCGTAGACGGTCCCGGCCAGTTGCCCGACGCCGCCGAGCACGACCACCATGAACGAGTCGATGATGTAGCTCTGTCCCAGGTCCGGTCCGACGTTGCCGATCTGCGCGAGCGCGCAGCCGGCGAGGCCGGCAATGCCTGAACCCAGCCCGAAGGCCAACAGGTCTACGCGCGCCGTGGGTACGCCGACGCACGCGGCCATCGTGCGGTTCTGCGTGACGCCGCGCACGAACAAGCCCAGGCGGGTGCGCGAGAGCACCAGCCACACCGCCGCCAGCACCGCGAAGGCGAAGAAGATGATGATGATCCGGTTGTACGGCAGCGTGAGATTGGTGAACTCGATGCCGCCGGACATCCACGAAGGATTGGCCACCTCCACGTTCTGCGCGCCGAAGATCTGGCGCACCAGTTGGATCAGGAACAGGCTGATGCCCCAGGTGGCGAGCAGCGTCTCCAGCGGGCGCCCGTAGAGCCAGCGGATGACGCTGCGCTCCAGCGCCATGCCCACCAGCGCCGCGGCAAGGAAGGCCACCGGCAGGGCCACCACCGGATAGAGCTCGATCCACTCCGGCGCGTGGTTGCGCATGAACTGCTGGGTGACGAAGGTGGCGTAGGCGCCGATCATGATCATCTCGCCGTGCGCCATGTTGATGACGCCGAGCAGGCCGTAGGTGATGGCCAGGCCTAGGGCTGCGAGCAGCAGGATGCTGCCCAGGCTGATGCCGGAGAACAGCCTGCCCGCATAGTCGCTCAGCGCCAGGCGCCGGTCGATCATGCCGATGGCGAACTCCGCCTCCTCGCGCACGCTTGCATCGGGCTCGAGATAGGCGCCGTTGGCGTCCTTCTCCAGCAGCGGAAACAGAAGCGTCTTGGTGCGCTGCGAGCTGCTCTCGCCGAGCGCTTTGACCGCGGCGAGTCGCACCTTGGGATCGTCGCTTCCCAGGTCGATGCCCGCCTTCACCTGCGCCAGCAGGTCGCGTATCTCGGGATCGGTTTCGCCCGGCAACACCTTGTCGAGGATCGTGCCGATCGATGCGGGGGCGGAGTCGGCGAGCTGACGCGCCGCCTCGAGCCGCTCGTCGCGCGAGGGCGAATAGAGCCGGAAGGCCGAGAAGGCGGATTCCAGCGCACCGCGCACGCGGTTGTTGATGCTGGCCGATTCGTATTCCTCCGGAGCCGGCTCGATCGGCTGCAGGGTGACGGCGTCCTTGATGACACCGTCCTCGCTGAGGATCACCCGGCCTGCCGGCGTGACCGCGAGATTGCCCTCCTGAAGGGCGCGCAGCAGTGGGAGGCCGGCGGGATCGCCGGAGGCGACGAGCGTGCCGATCGCCTCGACCTTGCCGGAGATGTCGCCGGTGGCGAGCTGTTCGACGAGTTGCGCATCGACCGCGAGCGCCGGTTGCCCGGCGACGAGCGCCGACAGGGCGAACAGGGCCGACAGCACGCGTCGTGCGAATTGGATGAAGGAAGCCAAGGTGTGCGCGTTCTTATATGTGGTTGTCGGGACGTCGCAGAATCGGGGTGTGCGTGGACCCGCCCCGCCTCGAACGAGACGGGCCGACGCACACGCGGGCAACCGCCGCCTCGCGGCGGCTGCCCGGGCGCGAGCTCCGGCGCCTCGAACGGGCGCGCCGGAGCGGTCGCGCGCTTACAGGTTCTGCTTCGACTCGTTGCCCGCGATGAAGGGGCTCCAGGGCTGCGCGCGGATCGGACCCTTGGTCTTCCACACCACGTCGAACTGGCCGTCTGCCCGCACTTCGCCGATCATGACCGGCTTGTGCAGGTGGTGGTTGCTCTTGTCCATGGTGAGGGTGAAGCCGCACGGCGCCTTGAAGGTCTGGCCATACATCGCCGGGCGTACCTTGTCGACCTCGATCGACTTGGCCTTCTCCACCGCCTGCTTCCACATGTGGATGCCGACGTAGGTGGCTTCCATCGGATCGTTGGTCACGACCGTGTCGAGGTTGGGCACGCTGTTCTTCTTGGCCCAAGTCTTGTACATCTTGATGAAGGCGTCGTTCTGCGGGTTCTTCACCGACATGAAGTAGTTCCACGCCGCGAGGTGCCCGACCAGCGGCTTGGTGTCGATGCCGCGCAATTCCTCTTCACCCACCGAGAATGCCACCACCGGCACGTCCGTCGCCTTCAGTCCCTGGTTGCCCAGTTCCTTGTAGAACGGAACGTTGGAGTCGCCGTTGATGGTGGACACCACCGCGGTCTTGCCGCCGGCGGCGAACTTCTTGATGTTGGCCACGATCGTTTGGTAGTCGCTGTGCCCGAACGGGGTGTAGATCTCCTCGATGTCCTTCTCGGCCACGCCCTTGGACTTGAGGAAGGCGCGCAGGATCTGGTGGGTCGTGCG
>CAYLTE010000400.1:0-3038 GCA_964386195.1 uncultured Burkholderiales bacterium
GTGGGCGACAACGGCTCGGGCATGCACGTCCACCAGTCGGTGTGGAAGAACGGCCAGAACCTCTTCGCGGGCGACGGCTACGCCGGCCTGTCCGAATTCGCGCTCTACTACATCGGCGGCATCATCAAGCACGCCAAGGCCCTGAACGCGCTCACCAATCCCGGCACCAACTCCTACAAGCGCCTGGTGCCCGGCTTCGAGGCGCCGATCAACCTGGCCTACTCGGCACGTAACCGCTCGGCCTCGGTGCGCATTCCCTTCGTGAACAGCGACAAGGCACGCCGGATCGAAGTGCGCTTCCCCGATCCCACCGCTAATCCGTACTTGGCCTTCGCCGCCATGCTGATGGCGGGCCTGGACGGCGTACAGAACAAGATCCACCCGGGCGACCCGATGGACAAGAATCTGTACGACCTTCCGCCGGAAGAGGCGAAGAAGGTGCCGAACGTATGCTCGTCGCTGGACATGGCCCTGGACAACCTCGACCGCGACCGCGAATTCCTCACCCGCGGCGGCGTGTTCTCGAACGACATGATCGACGCGTACATCGAGCTGAAGATGGAAGAGGTCACGAAGTTCCGGATGACCACCCATCCCATCGAATTCGACATGTACTACAGCCTGTAATCGCGCCCGGGCGGTCGATCGAGGGGCGGGCGCGAGCCCGCCCCTTTTTACTTGGTGCACCTCGACCGCGCACGTTGACAGTCATTCCCCCTGAATTCGCAGACGGATCGTCAGCCAGTGTCAAGTCACAGCCCGGATCGGCGTTACTACTGGGGAACTCCACAATCCCCGGGACTTCCCGCATCCGCCCATGACCAGGTTCCTGTTCCTCGCGATCGCCACGACCCTGACCGGCCCGGCCGCGGCCGAGCTGTGCCGGTACGAGGACGCCAACGGCGCGGTCACCTATTCGAATACGCCGGTCAAGGGGGCGCGCAGGATAAGCTGCCTCCCCGCCGTTCCGACACCTCCGGCTGGCTCATCCCGACCTCAGTCGCAGCAGGCGGACCAGGTCCCACCGGCGGCACGGGCGCCCTCGCCAGCGGAGGCACGCCGCGAGGAACTGCGGGCGCAGCTTGCCGCGGAGCAGGAGCGTCTGCGCATCGCGCGGGAGCAGCTTGCGCAGCAGGAGGCCATCCGCACGGGCGACGAACGCAACTACCAACGCGTCCTGGACCGATTGAAGCCGTATCAGGAGGCCGTCCGCCAAGCCGAGCAGGCGGTCCAGGAACTCGAGGCGGAGTTGGCTGGCGCTCGCTAGCTTCGCGCCGGCCCGGCCGGCGAGCTCAGACGAGTGTCACGGGTAGCGGAGGCAGCCGATGAGCGCGCTTGCCTTCCACGGCCTCGACGCACTCGCCACCGCAGTCATCCTGCTCGATCACGAGCGCATCGTCCGCTATGCCAACGGCGCGGCGGAGAACCTGCTCAAGCTCAGCCTCAAGGGCATCGCCGGCCACACCCTCGAGGAGGTGTTCACCGAATCGGCAGCGCTGTGCGCCGCCGTCGAGTACGCCGCGCAGAACCACTGCACCTACACCCAGCACGATCTGCAGCTCGCCACACCGCTGACGGAGCGCCTGGAAGTGACCTGCACCGTGACGCCGGCCGAGATCGGCGAGTTCACCGGCTATCTTCTCGAATTCAGCGAGACGCATCAGCAGCTGCGCATCGCACGGGAGGAGCGCCTGCACGAACAGACGGAAGCGAACCGGGCGCTCATCCGCAATCTCGCGCACGAGATCAAGAATCCCCTGGGCGGCCTGCGCGGTGCCGCCCAATTGCTCGAGCGTGAGCTGGATCGCCCTGAGCTGACCGAGTACACGCAGGTGATCATGAAGGAGGCCGACCGCCTCCAGTCGCTGATGGATCGCCTGCTCGCTCCCAACCGCATTCCCAAGCCGGCCCCGCTCAACATCCTCGAGGCAATGGAGCGCGTGCGCAGCCTGCTGCTGGCGGAGTTCGCCGAACTGCGCGTACGCCGCGACTACGACGTCAGCCTGCCCCCGGTGGTGGCTGACAAGGAGCAGATCATCCAGGCGCTGCTCAACATCGCGCGCAATGCCGCCCAGGCGATGCACGGACGCGGCGAGATCACGCTGCGCACGCGCGTCGCGCGCCAGGTGACGCTGGCACGCAAACGCCATCGTCTCGGGATGATGGTGCAGATCATCGACGACGGCCCGGGCATATCGGCCGAGATGCGCGACAAGATCTTCTTCCCCCTCGTGTCCGGCAGGGATGGCGGCACCGGTCTGGGTCTGACGATCGCTCAGAACTACGTGCATCAGCACGGTGGACTGATCGAAGTCGAATCCGAACCCGGCCGCACCTGCTTCACCATCCTGCTGCCGCTCGATTCCAATGGTGAGCAGGCGAACGGAACGAATCGCAGACAACCTTCGACGCAGCCATGAGACCAGTCTGGATCATCGACGACGACCGCTCCATCCGGTGGGTGTTCGAAAAAACCCTGAGCAAGGAGGACATTCCGTTCAAGACTTTCTCCTCGGCGCAGGACGCGCTCGGCGCGCTGGGCAGCACCACGCCGCAGGTGGTCATCAGCGACATCCGCATGCCGGGCGGATCCGGCCTGGATCTGCTGCAGAAGCTCAAGGAGCGGCATCCGCACCTTCCCGTCATCATCATGACGGCCTACTCCGACCTCGAGAGCGCGGTCGCCGCATTCCAGGGAGGCGCCTTCGAATACCTGCCGAAGCCGTTCGACGTCGATCACGCCGTGGATCTGATCCGCCGCGCGATGGAAGAGAGCCTGCGCCAGGACGACGATGCGGAAGTGACCGAGGTGAGCCCGGAGATTCTCGGGCAGGCCACGTCGATGCAAGAGGTGTTCCGCGCCATCGGCCGCCTCACGCAGTCGCATGCCACCGTCCTGATCAACGGGGAGTCGGGCACCGGCAAGGAGCTCGTCGCGCGCGCGTTGCACCGGCACAGCCCGCGCGGGCAGAAGCCCTTCATTGCCATCAACACCGCCGCCATCCCCAAGGAGCTGCTCGAATCCGAGCTGTTCGGCC
>CAYLTE010000401.1:0-3032 GCA_964386195.1 uncultured Burkholderiales bacterium
AGTCGTTGGCCGCCAGGTCGCGTGCCTCGTACAGGTCGCCCGCGTAGTAGGGCAGCACCTCGTCGCGGAAGTAGAACGACATCACTCCGGAGACCGGGCGGCCCGACGGGTCCACGACCACCAGCACCTCGCACTTGTCGCCGAACACGCGCTTGAGTTCGGCGAAGTAGCCCTTGGGAAAGGGCGGTGTACCGTGACGGTGGACATTGTCGGCGTACAGCTCGAAGAAGCGGTCGACGGTCTCGTCGATCTCGCTTCGAAGCTCCGCCTTGATTCCCTTGCGCACCATCGCGCGCTGCTTGCGCGGGATTGCGAGCATGTTCGCTTCCACTTCCGGAAGGAGCTCCCTGCGGAAGGTCACGTACAAGTCCTGTGCAGCCCAGTCGGTCTGCTGCTGCGCGACGTTGTGCAGCTCGAGGTACTCCGCCCCACACGTCTGAGTGAAGCGTACGGCGGCGTCGTGAAGCGCAGCGCTCGCCGCATCGTCCTCCGTGGCGACCCCGCCGTAGACGCAGAACGGCAGGGAGACTACCGAGTGGCCGAAGAGCCGGCTCTTGACCTGCGCCAGCGGCAACACGCCCACGACGCGCCCGCCTCGCTCGGCCAACAGGAAGCGCGTCCGATGCCCGAACGTGCCCTCCATCAGCCACTTCCAGGCTGACCAGTGGAAAAACGTGGTGCGCGGGCAGGTCTCGACGAACGCGTCCCAGCGCGCGCGATTGTCCGCGGTCAGTTCGACGATCGCGAGGCCGGCGTCGATGGCGCCGCCGCCTTCTGCGCGCGCGTGCTTCACGCCGCCTCCAGGAACACCCGATCCACGCGGTCCCAGCGGAAGTCGCTCAGCAGGCGCTTCAGGCGCCGCTCCGTGCGGTGCAGGTTGACGTAGTGACGGAACTTCGATTTCCAGCCCGCGGCGTGGATCCTCGGCTGCTCGGGGTCGATCTCCCAGGGATGGAAGTAGAACATCGCCGGCTTCCCGTCGATGCGGTTGACGCGGCCGATGAGCCACCTGGACATGGCGTAGGGCATGAGGCGGAAATAGCCCCCTCCTCCTGTGGGCACGTTCGTCTGGAAAAACTGGTTGGTCGTGACGGGAACCTCGATCAGACCCGGGATCGGCTGGTAGGGAAAACGCGGCGCATCGGGCATGCCGTAGTGGTCGTGCCGGATCGGGTACACGCTGGAGCTGTAGGTGTACCCGGACTCGCGGATGCAGTCGAAGGCCCAGGGGTTGGTCTTGCCAACGGAGAAGCTGGGTGCCCGATAGCCCTTCACCGGCTGGCCGGAGATCTCCTCCAGCAGCCGCTTGGCGCGCGTGATGTCCTCGCGGAACTCTTCCGGCGTCAGGTCGCTGGCGCGCTGGTGGCCGTAGCCGTGTGACGCGAGCTCGTGGCCGCCTTCGGCGATGCGGCGCACGACCTGAGGATAGCGCTCCGCCACCCAGCCCAGGGTGAAAAACGTCGCCTTGGCCCCGCTGGCGTCGAGCAGTCCGAGGATGACGTCCACGTTGCGTTCCACGCGGCACGGCATGCGCTCCCAGTCTCCACGAGGGATGTGAGGTGCAAATGCCGAGACCTGGAAATAATCCTCGACATCGATGGTCAGTGCGTTCGCCTGGCGCATTCTGTTGGTTCCAGCTTCCTGTCAGACCTGGGCATGGCGGCGCTGCAACCATCCTGCCAGGTGCGCGGCGATCCGCTCGCCGGTATTGCCATCCCAGAATTCGGGAATGCGGCCCCGTTTCCCCCCCGTCGTCAGCACATCCTTGAGCGCCGACAGGATCTGTTCGTGGCTGCGGCCGACCAGCCTGTTGGTGCCCTGTTCGACAGTGATCGGCCGCTCGGTGTTCTCGCGCAAGGTCAGGCACGGCACGCCCAGGGCGGTCGTCTCTTCCTGGATGCCACCCGAGTCGGTCATGACGACCGTCGCCGTGGACATCAGGCCGAGCATCTCCAGGTACCCCTGGGGCGGGAGCACCAGAATGCGCGGCGAGTCGATCAACTCGGACAGCCCGAACCTGTCGATGTTCGCCCGCGTGCGCGGGTGCAGCGGGCAGATGAGGGGCAGCAGCTCGCTCGCGTCGCGCAGCGCGCGTAGCAGCGGGCGCAGGACGTCGAGATCGTCGACGTTCGAGGGGCGGTGCAAGGTGACCACCCCGAAGCGCTGCCAGTGAGACTGGGCCTCGCCGCGCACGCCTGCCTGGTCGAGCAGCGCCGTGACCGGCACTGCACGCGGCTTATGGCTGAACAGCGAATCGATCATGAGATTGCCGACGAACACGATGCGCTCGTCGTCGATTCCCTCGCGGGCGAGGTTTGCGTGCGCCGAGCGCTCTGTCGTGTAGAGCAGGTCCGAGATCTGGTCGGTGAGCACCCGATTGATCTCCTCCGGCATGGCGCGGTCGAAGCTGCGCAGTCCGGCTTCGACGTGCACGACGGGGACGTTCTTCTTGGCGGCCACCAGGCTGCAGGCGAGCGTGGAGTTGACGTCCCCGACGATCACCACGCAGGACGGCTGCTGCGCATCGACCACGGGCTCGAAGCGCTTCATGATCTCCGCCGTCTGTACCGCGTGCGTTCCCGAGCCCACCTCCAGGTTGAGATCCGGGGCCGGTAGCTGAAGATCCTCGAACAGCTTCGCGTTCATCGAGGGATCGTAGTGCTGGCCCGTGTGCACGAGCACTGCCGGAGGCATGTCGCGATGGGACCCCATCGCCCGGATGAGCGGGGCCATCTTCATGTAGTTCGGACGCGCGCCGACGATGCAGAGAACGGGACGCAACTCGCGAGGTGGGGCGCCCATCAGGATTTGGTCACGTGTTCCGGGCTTGGCTTTTCTTGTTTTTCCAAGCTCTGTGCGGTGCGTTTCAGCATGGCGAGTATCGCCGCCAGGCCCTTCTCGAGCCTTGCGACCCGATTGAGCAGGCGTTCGTCGGCCTGCGCGACCACCTTGTGTTCGACCACTTGTGTTGCCATTGGAGACGGTGCGGGTGCGGCATCGGCGGCGTCGCTCCACGACGGGTGCGTCGGATC
>CAYLTE010000402.1:0-3028 GCA_964386195.1 uncultured Burkholderiales bacterium
CAAACCTCGCCGACGAGATCGCCTACAACAATCACGACGTGGACGATGGTTTGCGCTCCGGCGTGCTCTCCCTCGATCAGCTCGACACGGTTTCTCTGTTTGCCCGCCACCGTCGGTTGGTCCACGATCGCTACCCGGATCTGGCCGGACGCCGCCTGGTGCACGAGACGGTGCGACGCATGATAGACACCCTGGTGGCAGACCTCATCCGCTGCAGCCAGGCGGCGATCGTCCGGCATGCGCCGGGCGACGTCGAGGCCGTGCGCAGGGCGCCGGTGTTGATCGCCTTCAGCCCCGAACTGGCAGCAGAGCAGCAGGGCCTCAAGGATTTCCTGAGGCGCCACCTCTACCGGGATTACCGCGTCAACCGCATGATGGCGAAGGCCAAGCGAATCATTCTGGAATTGTTTCAAGCATTTACGTCGGAACCGAACCTGCTTCCCCCGGAATTCCAACAGCGTCACGCGCGGGACGGCGCGCGTGCCGTGGCCGATTACATCGCCGGAATGACCGACCGCTACGCGGTCAAGGAACACCGCCGCCTGTTCACGATCGGCGAGGACTGACCAGCCAGGCCCCAAGCTCTTCCCGAGCGATGCTGCGCCGCGTCCAAGTTATTGATGGAGGGTGGCGTCGAATGTAGACTAAATTACTTGCGCCACAACCATGCAGCGGCCCCGGCGGCGACCAGCCCCCGGGGCCGCAGGCTCTGTACGGTAGGCTTATTCAGGTTCTAGCGCTGCGACCCGTGCGTATTGCCGCCACGTCGCAGAGGAGGAAAACAACATGACGGACGCCAGTCTGCCGGGCCGAGCCACGGCCAACCAGAGCTTTCCTTCGAATGGGCTTCCCGCACGCCAGGGTCTGTACGATCCTGCCAACGAGCACGATGCCTGTGGCGTTGGCTTCGTCGCCCACATCAAGGGGAAGAAGTCGCACGACATCGTCCAGCACGGTCTGCTCATCCTCAAGAACCTCACGCATCGCGGCGCCGTCGGCGCCGATCCGCTGGCCGGCGACGGCGCGGGCATCCTGCTGCAGATTCCCGACCGCTTCTTCCGCGAGGAGATGGCCAAGCAAGGCGTGTCGCTTCCGCCGGCCGGCGAATACGGGGTCGGCATGGTGTTCCTTCCACAGGAACCGGCCTCCCGGCTCGCCTGTGAGTACGAGATCGAACGTGCGATCAAGGACGAGGGCCAGGTGCTGCTCGGCTGGCGCGACGTGCCCCGTGACAATTCCGGATTGGGCGAGTCGGTCAAGAAGATCGAGCCCGTCATCCGCCAAGTCTTCATCGGGCGCGGAGCCCACGTCACGGTCACGGACACGCTCGAGCGCAAGCTCTACGTCATCCGCAAGGTGTGCGGCCACGCCATCCAGGCGCTGCGGCTCGCTCACGGCACGGAGTTCTACGTGGCCTCCATGTCTGCGCGCACCATCGTGTACAAGGGCATGCTGCTGGCCGGGCAGGTCGGTTCCTACTACCACGACCTGCAGGATCGGCGGCTCGAGTCGGCGCTGGCACTGGTGCACCAGCGCTTCTCCACCAACACCTTCCCGGCCTGGGATCTGTCCCACCCGTTCCGCCTGATCGCGCACAACGGCGAGATCAATACCCTGCGCGGCAACGTGAACTGGATTCGCGCGCGGCAGGGCGCGATCTCCAGTCCGGTGATGGGCAAGGACCTGGAAAAGCTGTGGCCGCTGATCTACGACGGCCAATCCGACTCGGCCTCCTTCGACAACGCGCTCGAACTGCTCGTCATGAGCGGCTATTCGATGGCGCACGCCATGATGATGCTCATTCCCGAGGCGTGGGAGGGGCACACGCTCATGGATTCGAACCGCCGGGCGTTCTACGAGTACCACGCGGCGATGATGGAGCCCTGGGACGGTCCGGCGGCGATCGCCTTCACCGACGGCCGGCAGATCGGTGCGACCCTGGACCGCAACGGCCTGCGCCCGGCACGCTACTGCGTCACCGAGGACGACCTGGTGGTGATGGCATCGGAGACCGGCGTGCTGCCGATTCCCGAGGACCGTATCGTCCAGAAGTGGCGCCTGCAGCCCGGAAAGATGTTCCTGGTCGATCTCGAGTCCGGCCGCATCATCGACGACAAGGAACTGAAGGACGCGCTTGCGTCCGGCAAGCCCTATCGCGAGTGGATCGAGCGCATCCGCATCAAGCTCGACGACCTGCCCGAGCCAGAGGAGAAGCCCGCTCCGGCACCGGAGAACCTGCTCGACCGGCAGCAGGCGTTCGCGTACACGCAGGAGGACATCAAGTTCATCCTCACCCCCATGGGTGCCAACGGTGAGGAGCCGATCGGCTCGATGGGCAACGACTCGCCGCTGGCGGTGCTGTCGAACAAGAACAAGACCATCTACCACTACTTCAAGCAGCTGTTCGCGCAGGTGACAAACCCGCCGATCGATCCGATCCGCGAGGAGCTGGTCATGTCGCTGGTGTCGTTCATCGGTCCCAAGCCCAACCTGCTCGGCATCGACGAGAAGAATCCGCCGCTTCGACTGGAAGTCAGCCAGCCCGTGCTGGATTTCGACCAGATGGAGACGGTGCGCAACATCGCAAAGTACACCGGCGGCAAGTTCAGCGCCTGTGAACTCGACATCACCTACCCGGCGGCGTGGGGCAGCCAGGCGATCGAGGCGCGGCTGGCCAGCCTGTGCGCCCAGGCCGAGGATGCGGTGCGCTCCGGGTACACGATCCTGGTCATCTCCGACCGCAGGATGGACCGCGAGCACGTCGCCATTCCCGCGCTGCTGGCATTGTCCGCCGTTCACCAACACCTGGTGAACAAGGGCCTTCGCACCAGCACGGGCCTGGTGGTGGAAACCGCCTCCGCGCGCGAGGTGCACCACTTCGCGCTGCTCGGCGGCTTCGGTGCCGAGGCGGTGCATCCGTATCTCGCGCTCGAGACCTTGAGCGAGCTGGCGCGCACCGGTGCCCTCGGTGCGGTCGACGAGAAGAAGGCCTGCAAGAATTTCGTCAAGGCAGTCGGCAAGGGTCTGC
>CAYLTE010000403.1:0-2973 GCA_964386195.1 uncultured Burkholderiales bacterium
TGCTCGACAAGATCAAGGCCACCAAGAGCAACGCCGAGTTCTTCGACGCGATGCGCTCGGGTCGCGGCTGATCACCGCCCCGACCGGGAAGCAAGAACGCCACCCTCGAGGTGGCGTTCTCACGTCTGGGCCCGCCCACCCGAGCGCGGGCGGGCGTCAGCGCGGACTCACTTCGCCGGGTATTCGAAGAAGCCCTTGCCGCTCTTGCGGCCAAGGTAGCCCGCCTCCAGCATCTCCACCAGCAAGGGTGCAGGACGGTACTTCGGATCCTTGGTGCCTTCGTACAGAACCTGCATCACCGCCAGTTCGACATCGAGGCCGATCAGGTCGCAGAGTGCGAGCGGGCCGATCGGGTGATTGCAGCCGAGCTTCATCGCCTCGTCGATCTCCGCCGCGGTGGCCAGCCCTTCGCCAAGCGCGAACACCGCCTCGTTGATCATCGGGCACAGCATGCGGTTGACAACGAAGCCCGGACTGTTCTTGACCTTGATCGGCGTCTTGCCGATGGACTTCGCGAGCGCCTCCACCTCCGCATAGGTCCCGGCGGAGGTCTGCAGGCCGTTGATCAGCTCGACCAGTGCCATCAGCGGCACCGGGTTGAAGAAATGCATGCCGATCACCTGCCCCGGCCGCTGGGTCGCCGCCGCCAGGCGCGTGATCGAGATCGACGAAGTGTTGCTGGCGAGGATCGCTTCGGGTTTGAGCGTCTTGTCGAGGTCGGCAAAGATGCGCAGCTTGAGATCGACGTTCTCGGTCGCGGCCTCGATCACCAGATCGCAATCGGCCAGCCCGGAAACGGTGGTCACGGTGGCGATGTGCGCCATGGCGGTCGCCTTCTGCTCGGCACTCATCTTCTCCTTCTTGATGAGCCGATCGAGGCTGGCATTGATCGTGTCGAGGCCGCGCTTCAACTGCGCCTCACTGACGTCCATCATCACCACGTCGCGGCCGGCAACCGCCAGCGCCTGCGCGATCCCGTTGCCCATGGTGCCCGCACCCACCACACCGATCTTGCTGATACTCATCTTGCTTGCTCTCCTACCTGGTTGGACGAGACGCAGGGACGGCCATGCAGGACCGGCCCCGCATATCCATACCGTAGCGTATGTTGTCCAATGTAGCCGATTCTCGCGCCGAGCACCAGCGCCTCGTCAGCTGCCGCACGGAGGCGCAGAAACGATGCCCATCAGGTGCTCCAGGAGCGCTTCGGCCTGCCTCGCGGGCAGCGGACGGCTGAAGAGATAACCCTGCGCATCCTGGCAATGCTGTTCGCGGAGGTACGCCGCCTGCTCGGCCGTCTCCACGCCCTCGGCGATCGTGGCCAGGTTCAGGCCAGCCGCCATCGCGATGATCGCGTCGATGATGGTCCTGTCGCCCGCGCTGCGATCGATCCCGCAGACGAAGGAGCGATCGATCTTCAGGCAGTCGATGGGCATCTTCTTCAGGCGGCCCAGACTTGAATAACCCTGGCCGAAATCGTCCACCGCGACGCTCACCGCCAACGCCCTGATCTGCGCGAGCTTCTCCGCAACCTCATCGGCCTCTCGCTCCAGGAAGCTCTCCGTGATCTCGATCTCGAGTGCCGCCGGCGGGAGCCCGGTGTCGGCCAGCACGCGGCGCAAGGTGTCGACGAAATCCGCCTGGCTGAACTGCCTGATCGACACATTGACGGCAATGCGTCGCAGATCCAGGCCGCGGTCGAGCCACGCCTTCGCCTGTGCGCAGGCCGTCCGCAGCACCCACTCGCCGATCGGGACGATGAGGCCACACTCCTCGGCAATGGGAACGAACTCGAGCGGCGGCACCAGGCCGAGCTCCCGGCTGTTCCAGCGCAGCAAAACCTCCATGCCGCGCAAACGCCCGCCCTCCAGAGCCACCTGGGGCTGATAGACCAGGTACAGCTCGCCGCGGTCTATCGCCTGCCTGAGCAGGTTCTCGAGCGTGAGCCGCTTGAGCACCAGCGCGTTCATCGATTCACGGTAGAAGGCGAATGCATTGGGGCCCAGCCGCTTGGCGTGGTACATGGCCAGGTCGGCATTCTTGAGCAGCGACTCGGTGTCCTCGCCGTCCTGCGGAAAGACGGCAATCCCGATGCTGGGCGTGATGATCACCTGATGTTCGCCGATGACCAGCGGCTTCGATATCGCGGCCGAGATGCGCTGCGCCACGCCGGCGACGCGCTCGTCCCGCTCGAGATCGTGGACGAGGACGGTGAACTCGTCGCCGCCGAGCCGCGACGCCATGCCGAGCGTCACCGTGTCCGTCGCGCGCAGGCAGTCCTCGAGGCGGCGTGCGATCTCCACCAGGACCTTGTCTCCGAAACTGTGCCCGAGGGAGTCGTTCATCCGCTTGAAATTGTCGAGATCAATGAACAGCAGAGCCAACCCCAGCCCGCTGCGCCGGGCGTTGGCGAGGCTCTGCCGGAAGCGATCGAGAAACAAGGCGCGGTTGGGGAGTCCGGTGAGCTGATCGTAGAAAGCCAGTGCATGCAACCTGCCTTCGACCTCCCGGTTGAGCTCCCACTTGCGCGTAAGGGTATGAGCGATCTGCAGGACCTCGACGTTGTCGAAGGGCTTCTTGAGAATGAGCATGCTGTCGGTGTTGCCGAGCTCGCGCTGGATCTCCTGCCAGGAATAGTCCGCGTACGCGGTGGACAGCACGACCTGGATCTCGGGGTCGACCTTCCAGATGTGGCGGATGGTCTCGAGCCCATCCCATCCCGGCGGCATGCGCCCATCGACGAATGCGAGGGCGTAGGGGCGCCCCGCCGAACAGGCCGCCCGCACCATTTCGAGCCCCTCCTCACCCTGCGAGGCGCAGTCGATGAGATATGAGGGCCGTGGCTCGGGGCTCGCGGTCGCGCCGAAAAGCGCCGACTCCAACTCGGCAAGCCCGTCTCCGGCGCGGTCCAGCGGCTTGTGCGTATTCCGACCCATCGTGACCGCCCATTCCGAGAAGGGTGTGACCGGTGAT
>CAYLTE010000404.1:0-2973 GCA_964386195.1 uncultured Burkholderiales bacterium
CGCGGCGAGGGCGGAATGCTGCTCAACAAGGCGGGCGAGCGGTTCATGGAGCGCTATGCGCCGAACGCCAAGGATCTGGCGAGCCGCGACGTCGTGTCGCGCGCGATGGCCACCGAGATCAAGGAGGGACGCGGCTGCGGCCCCGAGGCCGACCATGTGCTGCTCAAGCTCGACCACCTCGGCGTCGAGGTGGTCGAGAAGCGCCTGCCGGGCATCCGGGAGATCTCGAAGAAGTTCGCCAACGTCGACCCGGTGAAGGAGCCGATCCCGGTGGTGCCGACCGTGCACTATCAGATGGGTGGCATCCCGACCAACTACCACGGCGAGGTGGTGGCCCCCCAGAGCGGCAACCCCGAGGCGGTGGTGCCCGGTTTCTATGCCGCGGGAGAGTGCGCCTGCGCGTCGGTGCACGGCGCCAACCGCCTGGGCACCAATTCGCTCACCGACCTGCTGGTGTTCGGCAAGGCGAGCGGAGAGAGGATGGTGCAGTTCCTGCGCGAGAATCCCGGGCACAGGGAATTGCCGGCGGATGCGGCGGATCGCACCATGGCGCGCCTGGACCGCCTCGCCAACCAGCGTGGCGGCGAGAGCGTCTATCAGGTGGCGGCCGACATGCGGCGCACGATGCAGGCCCACTGCGGCGTCTTCCGCTTTCCCGACCTGCTGGTCGAAGGCGTGAAGAAGATCCGGGAAGTCTCCGAGAGAGCCGCGAACACCGAGATCAAGGACCACAGCAAGGTGTTCAACACCGCTCGGGTCGAGGCCCTCGAACTCGACAACCTCATCGAGGTCGCACGCTCGACCATGATCTCCGCCGAGGCCCGCAAGGAAAGCCGCGGCGCCCACGACCGCGAAGACTTCGCCGCGCGCGACGACGTGAACTGGCTCAAGCACACGCTGTGGTTCAAGGACGAGGATCGCCTGGACTACAAGCCGGTGCACCTCAAGCCGCTTACGGCGGCGACATTCGAGCCGAAGGTGAGAACTTATTGAGGGGCTGGGGGCCAGGGGCTAGGGGCTGGGATTGATCGAGCCGCTACGCGGCGTCTTTCCCTAGTCCCCAGCCCCTAGTCCCCAGTCCCTAGTCCCCAGTCCCCTCCGACAGGAGAAACCATGCACTTCCGCATCTACCGCTACGACCCGGACAAGGACGCGCAGCCGCGTATGCAGGAGTATCACGTCGACCTGGAGGCGAGCGATCGCATGCTCCTCGATGCCCTGGTGCGCATCAAGGCGATGGATGACTCGCTGGCACTGCGCCGCTCCTGCCGCGAAGGCGTGTGCGGCTCCGACGCCATGAACATCAACGGGAAGAACGGGCTGGCGTGCATCACGCGGCTGACCGACCTGAAGCAGCCGGTGGAGATCCGCCCGCTGCCGGGCCTGCCCGTGATCCGCGACCTGGTGGTCGACATGACCCAGTTCTTCAAGCAGTACCACTCGGTCAAGCCCTACCTGGTCAACAACGATCCCGCGCCGGAAAAGGAGCGCCTGCAGACGCCGGCCGAGCGCGAGGAACTGGATGGTCTGTACGAGTGCATCCTGTGCGCCTGTTGCAGCACCTCCTGTCCCTCGTTCTGGTGGAATCCCGACAAGTTCGTCGGGCCCGCTGGGCTGCTGCAGGCCTACCGCTTTCTCGCCGACACGCGGGACCAGGCGACCAACGAGCGCCTGGACAACCTCGAGGATCCGTATCGGCTCTTCCGTTGCCACTCGATCATGAACTGCGTCGACGTTTGTCCGAAGGGACTGAACCCGACGCGCGCGATCGGAAAGATCAAGGATCTGCTGGTTCGCCGTACGGTGTGAGGACGCCCGGCGTAGCCCTGCATCCGCAACGCACCGGCCGATGAGCGAACAGGACCGTATCCGCTGGCACTGCCGCAGAGGCCTGCTCGAACTCGATATCGTGCTGGCCCGTTTTCTCGACCGGCATCTGGCCGCACTGAGCGCAAGCCAGACGGAGGCCTTCAAGGGCCTCCTGCTGCGTTCCGATAATGACCTCTGGGATATGGTTTCCGGGCGCCTCGACGCGGCGCCGGGCAGCGAGGAGGCGCGCGTCCTGGAACTGCTCCGGGCCAGTTGATGTGCAATGCACAACTCCTAGATTAACCCCGTAAAGTCCTGTAGGATTGGACATTTTACGATTTCAAGGGCGGATAAACCCATGACACGACAGCGCATGGCAACGATCAATTTCAACGACGGGACGCCAGCCCTTGAACTGCCCATCATGGAAGGTACGATCGGGCCGGAAGTCGTCGACATCCGCCCGCTATACGGCAAGACGGGGAAGTTCACCTACGACCCGGGCTTCATGTCCACCGCGGCGTGCAAGTCCGCCATCACCTACATCGATGGCGACAACGGCATCCTGCTCTATCGCGGTTACCCAATCGAGCAACTGGCCGAGCACTGCGACTTCCTGGAGGTCTGCCACCTGCTGCTGAAGGGCGAGTTGCCCAGCGCCGCGGAGAAGAGCGCCTGGGATCAACGCATCCGCAATCACACGATGGTGCACGAGCAGCTGGCGCGCTTCTACGCCGGTTTCCGGCGCGATGCGCATCCGATGGCGGTGATGGTGGGCGTGGTGGGCGCCCTGTCAGCCTTCTACCACGACAGCACCGACATCAATAATCCCGAGCACCGGGAGATCTCGGCGATCCGTCTGCTTGCCAAGGTGCCGACGATCGCAGCGATGTCGTACAAGTACAACGTCGGCCAGCCTTTCATGTATCCGCGCAACAGCTTGAACTACGTGGAGAATTTTCTCCACATGATGTTCGGTACGCCGTGCGAGGAATATCAGCCCAACCCGGTTCTGGTGCGCGCGCTCGATCGAATTCTGATCCTGCACGCCGACCATGAACAGAACGCGTCGACTTCGACCGTGCGCCTGGCCGGCTCCTCGGGGGCCAACCCGTTCGCCTGCATCGCCGCCGGCATCGCCTGCCTGTGGGGGCCCGCGCACGG
>CAYLTE010000405.1:0-2969 GCA_964386195.1 uncultured Burkholderiales bacterium
GGGGGGGGGGGGGGTGGGCACTTGGGGCTGGGGAAGTGGGTTGGTGTGCAAACCTGGTCGCTTCGTTCAGCAGCAAGGCAGGGTATTGCGGAGCGCCAGAAGACCGACCGTCCTGAGGCAGACCGCAGGCAGGATGCCAGGCGCTGAGGGAACGCTCCCCAGCCCCCAGCCCCCAGTCCCTAGTCCCTGCCTTCCTCAGTTCTTCGACTTGTCCACCAGCCGGTCCTTCTTCAGCCACGGCATCATCGCCCGCAGCTTGTCGCCCACCACTTCGATCTGGTGCTCGCGGCCGATGCGACGCATTGCGCCCAGCTTGGTCGCACCGGTCTGATTCTCCAGCAGGAATTCCTGGGCGTACTGGCCCGTCTGGATTTCCTTCAGGATCTTGCGCATCTCGTTCTTCGACTCCTCGGTGATGATGCGCGGACCGCGGGTGAAGTCGCCGTACTCGGCGTTGTTGGAGATCGAGTAGCGCATGTTGGCGATGCCGCCCTCGTACATGAGGTCCACGATCAGCTTCAGTTCGTGCAGGCACTCGAAGTAGGCCATCTCGGGGGCGTAGCCGGCCTCGACCAGCACCTCGAAGCCGGCCTGCACCAGCGCCGTGGTACCGCCGCACAGCACCACCTGCTCGCCGAACAAGTCGGTCTCGGTCTCCTCGCGGAAGTTGGTCTCGATCACGCCGGCGCGCGCGCCACCGATCGCCGCTGCGTACGACAGCGCGAGATCGCGCGCCTTGCCGCTCTTGTCCTGCGCCACCGCGATCAGGCAGGGCGTGCCGCCGCCGTCGACATAGGTGCGACGCACCGTATGGCCGGGGGCCTTGGGCGCGATCATCACGCAGTCGATGTCCTCGCGCGGCACCACCTGGCCGAAGTGCACGTTGAAGCCGTGCGCGAAGGCCAGTGTCGCGCCCTGCTTCATGTTCGGCTCCACGTCCTTGCGGTAGGTGGCCGCGATGTGCTCGTCGGGCATGAGCATCATGACGAAGTCCGCCGCCTTCACCGCATCGGCGGTCTCCATGACCTTCAGGCCGGCGCCTTCGGCCTTGGGCCAGGAGGGACCGTTCCTGCGCAGACCGACCACCACCTTCACGCCCGACTCGTGCAGGTTGAGCGCGTGCGCGTGGCCCTGGGAGCCGTAACCGATGATCGCGACCGTCTTGCCCTTGATGAGAGAGAGATCGGCGTCTTTGTCGTAGTAGACCTTCATATGTTTCACCCGTTGAAAGTTGGTAGGGGTCTCTGTCAGGAAACTGGGGACTGGGGGCTGGGGACTGGGGGAGATCTCGGCCATGCAACCTTCTCCCCAGTCCCTAGTCCCCAGCCCCTAGCCCCCGCCCTTTGTCCCTAGATTTTAAGAACCCGATCTCCGCGCCCGATGCCCGAGGCGCCGGTGCGGACGGTCTCCAGGATCGCGCCGCGTTCCATGCCATTCAGGAACGCGTCGAGTTTGGTGCACGTGCCGGTCAGTTCGATCGTGTAGGACTTGTCGGTCACGTCGATGATGCGCCCGCGGAAGATGTCCGTCATGCGCTTCATCTCCTCGCGGTCCTTGCCGGTGGCCCGCACCTTGACGAGCATCATCTCGCGTTCGATGTGTTCGCCGTCGGACAGGTCCACGACCTTGACCACGTCGATCAGCTTGTTGAGCTGCTTGGTGATCTGCTCGATGACGTCATCCGAGCCGCTGGTGACGATGGTCATGCGTGACAGTGTCGGATCTTCAGTGGGCGCGACAGTGAGCGACTCGATGTTGTAGCCGCGCGCCGAGAACAGCCCGGATACCCGCGACAGGGCACCGGCCTCGTTCTCGAGGAGTAACGAGATGATGTGGCGCATCTTGCATGCTCATTTTGTGCTGCGATGGATCGATGACGGGTTGCGCAGCCGCCGTCCCGGGAAGGACCGGCGCCTTCCGTCGGCCCTTGTGGGGCGAACGGACCATGACGCTAATCGCCGCTAAACACCCCTTCCCGCAAAGGAAGGGTTCGGAAGGGGAGCGATCTACGGGACCCAATCCCCCGCCTGACTGCCTCCTCCGGGCGCGAGAAACCGGAACGAATCCGGGCTCTGCGCGACCGGAGGAAGCAGATCGGATCAGACCAGGATCATCTCCGACAGTCCCTTCCCGCCCGGCACCATGGGAAAGACGTTCTCGGTCTGGTCGGTGACGAAGTCGAGGAACACCAAGTCGTTCTTGCGCTTGAACGCTTCGCGCAGCGCGGGCTCGACGTCCGCCGGCTTCTCGATGCGCATGCCGACGTGCCCGTAGGATTCGGCGAGCTTCACGAAATCGGGCAGCGCATCCATGTACGACTCGGAGTAGCGGTTGCCGTGGAAGAACTCCTGCCACTGGCGCACCATGCCCATGTAGCGGTTGTTCAGGTTCACGATCTTGATCGGCAGCCGGTACTGCTTGGCGGTGGACAGTTCCTGGATGTTCATCTGGATGCTGGCTTCGCCGGTGATGCAGGCGACTTCGGCATCGGGCAGCGCGAGCTTGGCGCCCATTGCGTAGGGCAGGCCCACGCCCATCGTCCCCAGCCCGCCGGAGTTGAGCCACCGGCGTGGCTGGTCGAACTTGTAGAACTGCGCCGCCCACATCTGGTGCTGCCCCACGTCCGAGGTGAGGATCAGCCCGCCCTTGGTGACTTCGTAGAGCTTCTCGACCACGAACTGCGGCTTGATGATGGACGCCCCGCGGTCGTAGCGCAGGCAGTCGCGCTGCCGCCACTGGTCGATCTGCGCCCACCACTCCTTCAGCGCAGAAGCGTCGGGACGTTCCTTGAGCGAGCCCAGGTGGCGTTGCATCTCCTGGAGCACCTCGCGCACGTCCCCGACGATGGGGACGTCGACCTTGACCCGCTTGGAGATCGACGAGGGGTCGATGTCCACGTGGATGATCTGGCGCTGCTCCTGGTTGAAGTGCTTGGGATTGCCGATCACGCGGTCGTCGAAGCGCGCACC
>CAYLTE010000406.1:0-2267 GCA_964386195.1 uncultured Burkholderiales bacterium
CCGGCACGCCGTGCGCGTGCGCAGTGGCGATCATCGTCTTGACTGGATTGACCGTGCCGAGCGCATTGGATACGTGCGTGATGGCGACGAACCTGGTGCGGTCGTTGAACAGGCTCTCGTACGCCTCGAGGTCGAGCACGCCGCGGTCGTCGCACGGGATCACGCGCAGCCTGCAGCCCTTCTCCTCGCACAGCATCTGCCAGGGCACGATGTTGGAGTGATGCTCGAGCTGCGACACCACGATCTCGTCGCCCTCTCCGAGGAATTTGCGCCCGTAGCCGTGCATGACCAGGTTGATTGCCTCGGTCGTGCCGCGCGTGTAAATGATCTCGCGCTCCTCCTTCGCATTGAGAAAGCGCTGGACCTTCTCGCGCGCGGCCTCGTAGGCTGCCGTGGCGGTCTCCGAAAGGTAGTGCACGGCGCGGTGGATGTTGGCGTGCTCGCGCATCTCGTACTTGACGATGCGGTCGATCACCGGCTTGGGCATCTGCGCGCTGGCGGCGTTGTCCAGGTAGGCCAGCGGTTTGCCGTTCACGGTGAGGTCGAGGATCGGAAAATCGCTGCGGATGCGCGCCAGATCGAAGGGCGGCACGCCTGGGACGCACGACGGCACGGGTTTCGGGACAGCGCTCATGTACGGTTCCTGTTCGATGTCTGCTGCTGGGTCTGCTTCTGGGTCTGCTGCAGCACGATCCGCTCGAGTTGCGCAGCGAGCGAAGGCAGCGGAATGCGGCGGACGATCTCGGCGGCGAAGGCGAAGGTGAGCAGGTTGCGGGCGCTCGCCTCGTCCAGACCGCGGCTCTTCAGGTAGAAGACCTGCTCGGCCTCGAGTTGTCCGACCGCGGCGCCGTGCGCGCACTTCACGTCGTCGGCGAAGATCTCCAGCTGGGGCTTGGTGTCGACCCGCGCGCGCGGCGACAGCAGCAGGCTGCGGCTCTGCTGCGACGAGTCCGTGCGCTGCGCGCCCTGGTGCACGAAGATCTTGCCGTTGAACACGGCGTGTGCGCTCTCGTCCACGATGCTCTTGAACAGCTGGCGGCTGCGCCCGTGCGGGTGTCGATGATCGAGCAGGCTGTGCGTGTCGGCGAGCTGCTTGCCCGAGATCAGGGTCAGCCCGTCGAGCGTGGACTCGGCCCCCTCGCCCGCCTGCACGATGTTCAGGTTGAAGCGCGAAATGCGCCCCCCGAGTGCCACGGCACTGTTCAGATAATGGGCGCCCCGCCCGATGCGCACGCCGCAGGTGCCGATGTGGAATGCAGCCCCACCTTCGCGCTGCACGCGCGCGTGCCGTACGCGTGCGCCTTCTTCGAGCGCGATCTCGGTGACGGCGTTGGTCAGATACTCGCCCTCGTGCAGCGTCACGAAGTCCTCGACCACCGTGCACTCGCTGTTCGCCTCGGCCACCACGAGCAGTCGCGGGTAGCCGGCTGAGCCGGCCTGCGTGCTCACGCACAGCACGTGCACCGGCGCCTGTGCAGCTGTGCCGGCGCGCGCATGCACCAGCACCCCGTCCTGCAGCCAGGCGGTGTTCACTGCGACGAACGGATCGTCGCCGACCGGGACATGGCGCGCGAGGTGCGCCTGCAGGGCAGGATCCTGGTCGGCGAGGGCCTGGGTGAACGCACGCACCGTGAGCGCCGCGTCGTCGCAGACACTGGAGAGGCCGGCGACGTAGTGGCCGTCGACGAACACCAGGCGGCACCCGGGTTCGGGTAGCGTATGCGCATCCAGTGCACGTTCGGGAGGCGTCTCGGCGGCGGAGGCGCGGTGGAAGCTCTTCTGGTACAGCGGCGAGAGGTCGGTGTAGCGCCATTCCTCGTCGCGGGTGGTCGGCAGGCTCAGCGCGTTGGCGCGCTCCAAGGCGTCGGCGCGCAAGGCGTCCAGCCACCCGCGCGGGCTGGACGGCAGGCTCGACTGCCCGTTCAGGAGGCTCTCCAGATAGCTGGAGACCAGTGTCTGGCTCACGCCATCACTCCTGCGCCCTCTTTGGCCACCCAGTCGTACCCGCGGCTCTCGAGTTCGATTGCCAGGTCCTTGCCGCCGGTGCGCAGCACGCGGCCGGCATCCATCACGTGCACGAAATCCGGAACGATGTAGTTGAGCAGCCGCTGATAGTGGGTGACCAGCAGCACGGCGTTGTCAGCGGTGCGCAGCCGGTTCACCCCGGTGGCCACGATACGCAGCGCATCGATGTCGAGTCCCGAATCGACCTCGTCGAGGATGGCGAGCGTCGGCTCGAGAATGGCCATCTGGAGAATCTCGTTGCG
>CAYLTE010000406.1:2277-2968 GCA_964386195.1 uncultured Burkholderiales bacterium
CTCGTTGCGCTTCTTCTCCCCGCCCGAGAAGCCCTCGTTGACGCTGCGCTCCAGGAAGGCAGGATCCATGTCGAGCAGCTTGAGCTTATCCTGCACGAAGTCGTCGAACTCGAGCGGATCCAGCTCGTCCTTGCCGCGCGCACCCTGCACCGTGTTGTAGGCGAGCCTCAGAAAGGCGCTGTTGGTCACGCCCGGGACCTCTATCGGATACTGGAACCCGAGGAAGAGGCCGGCGCGGGCGCGCTCCTCCGACTCCAGGGCGAACAGGTCCTGACCGAGCAGCGTCACGCTGCCGCCGGTGACCTCGTAGGCCGGATGCCCGGCCAGCACCTTGGCGAACGTGCTCTTGCCCGAACCGTTCGGCCCCATGATCGCGTGCACTTCACCCGCGTTGATGGTGAGGTCCATGCCCTTGAGGATGGGCACGCCGTTGATGCTGGCGCTGAGATCGCGTACTTCGAGAATCGTCTTGGTCGTCATGTCAGACACGAATCCAATTAGCCCACACTGCCTTCGAGCTTGAGCCCGAGCAGCTTGGTTGCCTCCACCGCGAATTCCATCGGCAGCTGCGTGAACACCTCCTTGCAGAAGCCGTTGATGATCATCGACACCGCCTCCTCCGTGCCGATGCCGCGCTGCGCGAAGTAGAACAGCTGATCCTCGCCAATCTTCGAGGTGGTCGCCTCGTGCT
>CAYLTE010000407.1:0-2947 GCA_964386195.1 uncultured Burkholderiales bacterium
GCAGTAGCCGGCGCGCATGGCACTCGACACCCAACCCGCGAAGCGCGTGCGCAGCCGCGCTCCCGCCAAGAACTCGACCGCGTCGGGTCGCAAGCCCGACGGCCCGCAGATCCGCATCATGTTCCGCAAGGCGATCGCGATGGGGCCGGGCAAGGCCGATCTCCTGCGCGCCATCGAAGCAACCGGATCGATCTCGGCAGCAGCGCGCAAGCTCGGCATGTCCTATCGCCGGGCGTGGCTGCTGGTCGACACGATGAACCAGTGCTTCAAGTCGCCGCTGGTCGAAACCTTGACCGGAGGTCAGCACGGTGGCGGCGCCCGGGTGACTGACCTGGGCCAGGATGTGCTGCGGCGCTATCTCGAGATGGAGGCCAAAGCCGCCGAGAGCGTGAAGGACGAGCTGGTGCAGTTCGCAAGGCTGATGGGCTGAAGTCGGGGCGGGTCGTCATCCCGGCCAGGACTCGGCGGCCGCGCATCGCAAGCTTCACGCATCTTCCGCCGTTTCCACTCGTTCGCGCCTCAGCAGTTCCTGCTTGCGCGCCAGCCCCCACCGATAGCCCGCCAGATTTCCGTCCAGTCTGACCACCCGATGGCAGGGAACGGCGACGGCCAGCGGATTCGCCGCACAAGCCGATGCCACCGCGCGTACAGCGCCCGGCGTGCCGATGCGCTGCGCGATCTCGGTGTAGGTGGACGTACCTCCCGCCGGCACGCTCCGCAGGGCCTCCCAGACCCGTTGCTGGAACGCCGTGCCGCGGATGTCCAGCGGCAGATCGTGCCGGGCGCCGGGATGCTCCACCAGCGCAACCACGTCCGCCACCAACCGCTCGAATCCTGCTTCGCCGCCGAGGAGCTCCGCTTTGGGAAAGCGGTCCTGAAGATCGCGCAGCAGCGCGTCCGGATCGTCCCCAAGCAGGATCGCGCACACACCCCGGTCGGTCGCCGCCACGAGGATCGCGCCGAGCGAGCACTGCGCCAGTGCGAAGCGCAGCGCGAGGCCGCTCGCGCCGTCGCGGTACTGCGCGGGGGTCATGCCGAGGATTGCTTCTGCCGTTTCGTAGAACCGCCCGCTCGAACCGAAGCCGGCGTCGTAGAACGCGTCCGTGACGCGCGGCGCGCTGGCCAGTGCATGTTGCACCCGCGCGGTACGCAGGCGCTGTGCGTACGCCTTCGGGGTAACACCGGTGACGAGCTTGAAGGTGCGTTGGAAGTGGTGCAGGCTCAGGCCGGCACGCTGCGCCAGGTCGCCCAGGGACGGCGACTGCTCCGAGGATTCGATGAGCCGGCACGCGAGGGCGATGGCTTCCACGTGCGGCGACGAAGTCGACGCATCCGGCCGGCAGCGCTTGCAGGCGCGAAATCCCGCGCGTTTGGCTGCGGCAGGCGAGGCGAAGAATGCAACGTTCTGCTGCCGGGGCAGCCGCGCGCCGCAGGAGGGGCGACAGTAGACGCCGGTGGTGCGCACCGCGTAGACGAACAGTCCGTCGGCGCCTGGATCGCGCTCGACGATCGCCTGCCAGCAGCCCGCCGCATCGAGTTCACCCGGGTGTGCCCGTTCCGTGCCGTCCATGTGTCCTCCGCTCCGCAGCATACGCGAGGAAGTATGCCGGCCGGAGCATGCGGCGCCACTCCGTTTGTTGCGGCCGAACTCGCGATGCGCTCACCGCGTCGCTAGCGGTGCGACCTCGCGTCCCGGACCGGCACACCGAACTCGCGGTGGCAGACCTCGGCGAGGACGCCGATGCCTTCGCCGATGGTCGCGGGCGTCGGATGCGCAAAGCAGATACGCGCCCGCACCTTGCCCGCCTGCGCGTCCGTCATCCATTCCGCCCCGGGATTGATTGCCACGCCGGCCTGAAGCGCGACCTGCGCCAGACGCGTCGTGTCGACCTTGGCCGGAAACTTCACCCAGAGGAAGATTCCGCCCGCGGGATCCTCGAACTCGACGTCGTCGCCGAACTTTGCGCGCAGGGCGGTCATCAGCGCCTCGGCCTTCCCGCGCAGGGTCCTGCGCAGAACGGCGACGTGCGGGTCGAAGTGCTCGCGGCAGTACTCGGCAAGGACCATCTGCTCGAGCGCGCCGGACCCGGCGTCGGTCTTCATTGGCAGGATGCGGCTCATCAGCGGCCAGCCGGCCACCAGGAACCCCACGCGCAGCGCCGGTGCGATGGACTTCGAGAACGAGCCGATGTGCACCACCTGGTCGCCGTCGGCCATCCCACGCAGCGCCTGCGGTCGGGCGCCGCCCCACACGAGATCTGCGTAGCACTCGTCCTCGAAGATCGGCACGCCGAACTCCGAAGACAGCGCAAGGATCTCGCGTCTGCGTGCCATGGGCATCACGGTGGCGGTCGGATTCTGGACCGTCGGGATCGTGTAGATGAACCTGGGCCGTACGCCCTCCCGGGCGAGACCCTGCAGCGCTTCGCGCAGCGCCGTTGCGCTCAGGCCGTCGGCATCCACCGGCACCCCGACGATGCGGGCACCCAGGCGCTGCAGCCGGGTGATCGTGCCGGCATAGGTCATCTGCTCGACGATGACGCAGTCTCCCGGCCCCACGAACACGCTGTTCACCAGGTCCAGCCCCTGCAAAGATCCGGACGTGATGAGGATCTCGTCCGGCGTGCAGCGAATGCCGGCGTCACGCGCCAGCTTGGCGGCGACGAACTCGCGCAGCGGCGCGTAACCGAGCGGTCCGCTGTTCAGGCCGTACATCGACAGCGAACGCCCCTCTCGCTGCAGGACCTGCGTCGCCGCAGCGATCAGGTCGGCGACTGGAACGCTGTCGGCATCGTTGTGTCCGCCGACGAAGTTGTACTTGGGGAATCCGTTCCACTTCACCGCAGCGGGCGGCAGGTCGGATCGCAGCAGGGTGGAGAAGTCGAAAGAGGCGGTCATCTCGGCTGATGATTGTTCTGGAGGAAGGAAGAGGGTGCCCGGGAATACG
>CAYLTE010000408.1:0-2910 GCA_964386195.1 uncultured Burkholderiales bacterium
GGATCCGATAGCGTTCCCACGCTCACGCTTCCTGAGACCGCGCCGCGGATCGCGCGCGCCTCGTTGCGCAGCGCCTGCGCCGCCGCGAGCGTCCGCTCGGCGGCCTGCAGGAGCCGATGCCCGGAGGCGGTCAGCAGCATCCCGGCCGGGGAGCGCTCGAACAGCACGACGTCGAATTCCTCCTCCAGCGCCCGGATGTGCCCGCTCAGCGCAGGCTGACTGATGTGAAGCTTTTCGGCGGCCCGCGTCAGGTGGCCGAGCTGGGCCACCGTGACGAAGCTGCGCAGCTGATAGAGCTCCATGAGGTGTCTTCCGCGGTGCCTCGAGGTCCTGGCCGGCGATGCCGGTGCTGGCCCGAATTATTGCAGTGCACGATCCATTCTCGAGGTCATCGGGAAAGGCGATGAGCCCGATCGCAAAGAGATATTGGATTTATCCCAAGGTCGGCCGTAGATTGCATAGTGCAACGCACCATACACGCATTTCCAGGAGGTTTCATGGATTTCCCGAGCCTGCACCCTCAGAACTATCAGGGGCTTCTCGCCCCGAATGCCCAGGTCGAGTCCGCCACGCCCGATGCCCCGTCGGCCGCCCCGACCGAAGCCGCCATGGCGCCGAGCGGCAAAACCCCGGGCTTTCTCGAGCGCCTCGTCAATCGGCTCGAGGACGCCTATTGGCGCCAGATCATCAAGTCGCGCGAGGCCTATCTCGCCAAGGCGCAGAACACGGCGGAACTGGAAAACCGGATGAAGCAACTCGATTCCGATTCCGCCATTCGCTGGCGCCCGACGTACTGACGCCCTCTGGTGTTGGTTGGCGGGTTCACGCCAGCCAGCGCTTGCGGCGCCGGTAGTGCTTGACGTCGCGGAAGCTCTTGCGTCCCGACCCGGACAGGCCCAGGTAGAACTCCTTCACGTCCTCGTTGGTGGACAGGTCCTGGGCCGGACCGTCCATCACCACGCGCCCGTTCTCCAGGATGTAGCCGTAGGTCGCGTAGCGCAGCGCGACCATTGTGTTCTGCTCCGCGAGCAGGAAGCTCACCCGCTCCCGTTCGTTGAGGTCGTGCACGATCTCGAAGATCTCCTCCACCACCTGCGGCGCCAGTCCCATCGACGGTTCGTCCAGCAGGATCATCTGCGGCTGCGCCATCAGGGCCCGGCCGATCGCCGTCATCTGCTGTTCTCCGCCGGAGGTGTAGCCCGCCTGGCTCCTGCGCCGTTCCTTGAGCCGCGGGAAGTAGGCGTACACCTTGTCCAGGTCGCTGCGGATCTGCGACCGCGACGCGCTGCGGGTGAACGCCCCGGTGAGCAGGTTCTCCTCCACCGTCAGGTGCGGGAAGCAGTGCCGCCCCTCCATCACCTGGATCAGTCCCCGACGCACGAGATCGTTCGGCGTGAGTCCATCGATGCGCGCCCCGCGGTACTCGATCGACCCCTTGGTCACCTCGCCGCGTTCGGAGGCGAGCAGGTTCGAGATCGCCTTCAGCGTGGTCGTCTTGCCCGCGCCGTTGGCGCCCAGCAGCGCGACGATCTGGCCTTCCCCGACCGAGAACGACACCCCCTTGAGCACCAGGATGACGTGGTCGTAGATGACTTCGACGTTGTTGACGGTGAGCAAAGACGGCATCGGTCCAACTCTCAACGCAAAGGGCGCAAAGACCGCAATGCGTGTCGTGAAGACATACCATGCACTTTACGTCCTCCTTTGCGCTCTTTGCGGCCTTTGCGGTAGGCGTTCCCGCTTTACTGTTCCGCCAGGCACGCCGGCTTGATCCCCTTCTCTTTGGCATACTGCGCGGCCGACGCCTCCACCATCTTGCGCACCAGCGCGCGGTCGCCGCTCATCCAGTCGGAGGCCGGCTTCCACGCCTTTCCGTCCCACTGCTGGAAGCGCACCATGCCGCTGCCGCCGTGGTCGGTGCAGGAGACCTTCACCGGCGGAACCATGCCGCCGAAGCCGAGCTGTTCGAGGCGCTTGGCATCGATGTTCAGGTTCTCGATGCCCCAGCGCACCTGCGAGCCGGTGAGCGGCTTCTTGCCGAACTTGCCCTGCCCGGTGCGCACCGCCTCCACCGTCATCATCGCCGCGGCCATGCCACGGTTCCACAGCACGCTGCCGACCAGCTTGTCCGGTGTCTGGCTCTTGCCCTTGGCCAGCACGTGCTTCTGCACCTCCTTCACGACCGGGAAATCGCGACCCGCGAGATTCAGGCTGGCAGCGTAATAGCCTTTTGCCGAGGCCCCCGCGGCCTCGGTGTCGATCTCGGACCCCGCCCACCAGTTGCCGACCATCTTCTCGCGCGGGAAGCCCATCTTCTGCGCGGTGCTGAGCGAGGTGGCGGTCATCACCCCCCAGCCCCACACGATCACCCAGTCGGGGCGGAACTGGCGGATCTGCAGCCACTGCGCCTGCTGCTCGTTGCCCGGATGCGGCACCGGGATCATCCGCAGTTCGAAGCCGAGCTTCTTCGCTTCGGCCTCCAGCACCGGATGCGGCTCCTTGCCGTAGGCAGAGTCGTGGTAAAGCAGCACGATCTTCTTCTTCGCGAGCTTCGCGGCACCGCCCTCGCGCTGGGCGATGAAGTTCACGATGCCGGTCGCGGCGTCCCAGTAGTTCGACACCAGCGGAAAGAGCCAGGGAAACACGCGACCGTCGACTGCGTCGGTGCGGCCGTAGCCGAAGGTGATCAGCGGAATCCTGTCCGCCGGCGCCTTGTCGATCAGCGCGTAGGTGATCCCGGTCGACATCGGATGGATGGCGGTGGGACCTGTGGCGGCGCGCGTCTTCAGCCGCTCGTAGCACTCCACGCCCTTGGTGTTGTTGTACTCGGTCTCGCACTCCTCCCAGGAGAGATTCACGCCGTTCACGCCGCCGTCGCGCTCGTTGACCAGCGTCATGTAGTCGATCATC
>CAYLTE010000409.1:0-2832 GCA_964386195.1 uncultured Burkholderiales bacterium
TCGAGCACGCCCTGTACGCCGAAGTCCGGCGAGCACGACGACCAGATCGCTCCGAGACTGCTTGCTGCCAGCATCGCCGCGATCGTCTCCGGCATGTTGGGCATGAACCCGGCGACACGGTCGCCGGGTGCGATGCCGAGCGCGCGCATTGCCTGCGCCAGGCGCGAAACCAGATCGTACAACTCGCCGAAGCTGAGCTGGCGTCTGACCTTGTCCTCCCCCCAGAACACCATAGCGGTCTCGGCGTCGCGGCGTTGCAGGAGGTTCTCCGCGAAATTCAGGCGTGCTGCGGGGAACCACCTCGCGCCTGGCATGCGGTCGCCATCGACCAGGTAGGGCGCGGCACCCTTGTCGCCGACCACGCCCGCGTAGTCCCACACCGATTCCCAGAACCGCTCGGGTTCGCGGATCGACCACTCGTACACGCTGGCGTGGTCCCGCGCGCCGGCATTCCACCGCGCATTGACGCGGGCGATGAACTGCGTGAGATTCGCCTGCGCGATGCGCTCGGCGGAAGGTTCCCAGAGAAGGGTCGGAGAGGCGGTGCTGTCGCTCATGGTTCGGCCGGTCGCAATTCGGGAATTACTCGGGCCGCATCTGCGGGAACAGGATCACGTCGCGGATGCTGGCGCTGTCGGTGAGCAGCATCGCCAGACGGTCGATGCCGATGCCCTCACCGGCGGTAGGCGGCAGGCCGTGCTCGAGCGCGCGTACGTAGTCCGCGTCGTAGAACATCGCTTCCTCGTCGCCCGCAGCCTTGGCGTCGGCCTGCTGGCGAAAACGCTCGGCCTGGTCCTCCGGGTCGTTGAGCTCGGAGAAGCCATTGGCCATCTCGCGCCCCGTGATGAACAGCTCGAAGCGGTCGGTTACCGCCGGATCGGCGTCGTTGCGGCGCGCCAGGGGCGAGACATCCGTGGGGTGCGCGACGATGAATGTCGGCTGCACCAGCTTCGATTCCGTCGTCTGCTCGAAGAGCTTGAGCTGCAGCAGGCCCACACCGTCCGTGGGGAACACCTCGATGTCGAAGGGCGCCAGGGCGACGCGCAGATACTCGGGTCGGTCCAGCTCGTGCAGCGGGTAGCGCGGGTTGTACTTCGCGATCGCCTGCGCCATGGTCAGACGGTCGAAGGGCCGGCCCAGATCGATGGTCTCGCCCTGGTAGGTCAGGCTGGTGCCGCCGGTCACCTTCTGCGCGACCTCGCGCAGCAGCTGCTCGGTGAGATCCATCAGGTACGCGTAGTCCTGGTAGGCCTCGTAGAACTCGAGCATGGTGAATTCCGGGTTGTGCCGGGTCGAGATGCCTTCGTTGCGGAAGTTCCGGTTGATCTCGAACACCTTCTCGATCCCGCCGACCACCAGGCGCTTCAGGTACAGCTCCGGCGCGATGCGCAGGTACAACTCCATGTCGAGCGCATTGTGGTGCGTGATGAACGGCCGTGCCGCCGCGCCGCCCGGGATGGGCTGCATCATCGGCGTCTCGACTTCCAGATACCCGCGGTCCACGAAGAACTCGCGGATCGCCTGGATCATCTGAGAGCGCATCTTGAAGGTGCGCTGTGCTTCGGGATTGGTGATCAGGTCCAGGTAGCGCTGGCGATAGCGCTGCTCCTGGTCCGTGAGTCCGTGGAACTTCTCGGGAAGGGGACGCAGCGATTTCGACAACAGGCGCAGGGACGAGACCTTCAGCGACAGTTCGCCGGTCTTGGTGCGGAACAGGGTGCCGCTCGCACCGACGATGTCACCCAGGTCCCAGTGCTTGAAGGCGTCGTAGTGCGACTCGCCCAATGCGTCGCGGGTGATGTAGAGCTGCAGGCGGCCGGACATGTCCTGGATGGTCGCGAAGCTGGCCTTGCCCATCACCCGCTTGAGCATCATGCGGCCGGCGACGGTGGCCTCGCGCGGTTCGGCCTCGAGCCGCTCGTTGTCCAGGCCAGCGCCCAGCGTGTGCACCTCGGCAGCGAGATGCGTGCGACGGAAGTCGTTGGGAAAGGGATTCCCGCCCTCGCGCAGCGCGCGCAGCTTGGCGCGCCGTTCCTCGACGATCTGATTGCTGTCCTGTTGCGGTTGTTCTTCGTTCATGTGGTGAGGCGGATCAGACGCCCTGCTTGAGGCTGGCTGTGATGAAGTCGTCGAGATCCCCGTCCAGGACGCCGCGCGTGTTGCCCACTTCGTGATTGGTGCGCAGGTCCTTGATGATGGACTGGTCGAGGATGTAGTTGCGGATCTGGTGGCCCCAGGCGATGTCGGTCTTGCTGTCCTCCATCTTCTGCTTCTCGGCCTCGCGCTTGCGCAGCTCCAGTTCGTAGAGCCGCGACTTGAGCATGGCCATCGCCTCCGCGCGGTTGCGGTGCTGCGAGCGATCGTTCTGGCACTGGACGACGATGCCCGTGGGCAGGTGGGTGATGCGGACGGCCGAGTCGGTCTTGTTGATGTGCTGGCCGCCGGCGCCGCTCGCGCGGAAGGTGTCCACGCGCAGGTCGGCCGGGTTGATCTCCACCTCGATGGTCTCGTCCACTTCCGGGTAGACGAACACGCTGGCGAACGAGGTGTGCCGGCGCGCGTTGGAATCGAAGGGCGACTTGCGCACCAGGCGGTGCACGCCGGTCTCGGTGCGCAACGTGCCGTAGGCATACTCGCCGCTCACCTTGATGCTGGCGCTCTTGATGCCGGCCACTTCGCCCGGCGATTCCTCCAGCACCTCGACGCTGAAGCCTCGCCGCTCGCAGAAGCGCAGGTACATGCGTTCGAGCATCGACGCCCAGTCCTGGGCCTCGGTGCCGCCGGAGCCGGCCTGGATGTCGAGGAAGCAGTTGTTCGGATCCATCGGATTGG
>CAYLTE010000410.1:0-2822 GCA_964386195.1 uncultured Burkholderiales bacterium
AGTCGTCGGCATCCTCGAAGCGTTGCATGCCACGGGAACCACGCTCATCGTCGTCACCCACGATCCCGCGCTGGGCGCGCGCGCGCATCGGCGCCTGCGCATGGTCGACGGACGCATCGAGCAGGACGTGCGCGGATGACGTGGCTCGATGCAATGCGTTTCGCGTGGGGTGGGCTGCGCGGCTTCCGCAGCCGGGCAATGCTGATGGTCCTGTCGATGGCCATCGGCGTGGCAGCGGTGGTGGTGCTGACCGCACTCGGTGAAGGCGCGCGCCGCTACATCGTCAACCAGTTCTCGGCGCTGGGCACCAATCTGCTCATCGTCTTCCCCGGTCGCACGGAAACAGGCGGCACCGGTACCGGGATGCTGATCGGGCAGACCCCCCGCGACCTCACCCTCGACGACGCCCTCGCGCTGACGCGCTCGCCCGCCGTCGCAGCGGTCGCCCCGCTCACGATCGGTACCGCGCTGCTGTCGTACGGCGGGCGCAGCCGCGAGACGACGGTCCTGGGCACGAGCGCGCACTGGAAGGACATTCGCCGCATCGAGATGCAGGCTGGAAGCTTCCTGCCGGCCGGCGATCCGCGCGCCGCCACGCCCGTCTGCGTCATCGGAGACACGGTCCGCGACGAGTTGTTCGGCAGCGAGGTGGCGGTGGGCAAGCTGGTCCGCGTGGGCGACCGCCGCTACCGCGTCATCGGCGTGATGGCGGCGCACGGCGAGAGCCTCGGCTTCAACATGGACGAGATCGTGATCGTGCCGGTTGCGGCGGCGCAGGCCCTGTTCAACACCTCGTCACTACTGCGCGTCCTGGTGGAGGCGCGCACGCGCGAGAGCATTCCGCACGCGAAGGCGCAGGCCGAAGCGATTCTGCAGACGCGGCACGAAGGCGAGCGCGACGTGACCGTCGTCACGCAGGACGCCGTGCTCGAGACCTTCGACCGCATCCTGCGCGCCCTCACGCTGGCGGTGGGCGGGATCGCAGGCATCAGTCTCGCGGTGGCCGGCATCCTGATCATGAACGTGATGCTCATCGCCGTGTCGCAGCGGCGCCAGGAGATCGGCCTGCTCAAGGCGGTCGGCGCGACCGGCGCGCAGATCCGCACGCTGTTCCTGATCGAGGCCTTGCTGCTCGCGATGCTGGGCGCAGCCGCCGGCCTGATCCTGGGCCTGGCCGGCAGCGCGGCGATCCGGCAGCTGTATCCGACACTGCCCGCCCATGCGCCCGGATGGGCGGTCGGTGCCGCGCTGGCCACCGCCGCCATCACGTCGGTCGTGTTCACTCTGCTCCCCGCACGCCGCGCCGCCCGGCTCGATCCGGTGCTGGCCCTGTCCCGACGCTAAGGAACACTGCGCGATGTTGCAAGCTGAAATCCCCAGCCCCTAGCCCCCAGTCCCCAGCCCCTTGCAATTCACGGACTTCCTCCACCTCACCTCGACGTCGCTCGCCGCGCATCGGCTGCGCAGTGTGCTCACTGCGCTCGGCATCGCAGTGGGCATCGCCGCGGTCGTGCTGCTCACTTCCATCGGCGCCGGCCTGCAGCGCTTCGTGGTGAGCGAGTTCACGCAGTTCGGCACGAACGTCGTGAGCGTATCGCCGGGGCGCACCTCGACGCAGGGCGTGTCGGTAGGCGTGTTCGGTACCGTGCGCCCGCTCACGATCGACGACGCGAACGCCCTCGCGCGCTTGCCGCGCGTGCAGATGACCGACCCGGCGGTCTCCGGTAATGCCGAAGTGGCGGCTGGCGGGCGAGCGCGCCGCGTGATGGTGGTCGGCGTGGGTCCCAACTTCGCCCCGGCGTTCAAGCTGCGCGTACCCGTCGGGCGCTTCCTGCCGCAGGAGGACGCAGATCAGGCGCGCGCGTTCGCCGTCCTCGGCGCAACGTTGCGCAAGGAACTGTTCGGCGACGCGAATCCGCTTGGCGAGCGGGTGGAGATCGGCGGGAGCCGCTATCGCGTAATCGGCGTGCTCGAATCGCGCGGACAGGTGCTCGGCATGGACCTGGACGATGCGGTGTACATCCCCGCCGCGAGAGCCCTCGAACTGTTCAATCGAGAAGGTCTGATGGAGATCCACGTGATCCACGAGCCCGACGCGGACGTGGACGCGCTGGTGGAATCGATCCGCGCCACCATGATCGCCCGACACGGTCGCGAGGACGTGACCATCACGCCGCAGCAGAAGATGCTCGACGTGCTGGCGTCGGTGCTGGGGGTCCTGACCTTCGCCGTCGCCGCCCTCGGCGGCATTTCCCTGCTCGTCGGCGGCGTCGGCATTCTCACCATCATGACGATCTCGGTGGCCGAGCGCACGGGGGAGATCGGGCTGCTGCGCGCTTTGGGCGCGCGCAGGCGGCAGATCCTCCTGCTGTTCCTGGCCGAGGCGGGACTGCTCGCCGCCGCGGGCGGCCTGTCGGGGCTTGCGCTGGGCATCGGGCTGGCGCAGCTGCTGAGCGCGCTCTTCCCCGCCCTGCCTGTGAGCACACCGTGGAGCTACGCGCTGCTCGCGGAAGGTATCGCGGTGGCCATCGGCATCGCCGCCGGCGTCATGCCGGCGAGCCGCGCCGCGCGGCTCGACCCGGTGGAGGCGTTGCGCGCGGAATAGAGCGGACCAAGGCGCGAACTACGAGGCGAGCGCAAGCGACGGTTCAGGCGCCTCGAGCTGTTTCCACACGCAACTGCCCTTGCTCGCCTTGTCGATCTCCTCGAGTTGCCTGGCATGCGCGGCGCGTTCCTGCGCGCTGGCGACAACCACGCACAGATCCAGCCGCGAAAGATCGACCGCTGCCGCGGAGGCACTGGCACGCGAGGGCGCCAGATCG
>CAYLTE010000411.1:0-2801 GCA_964386195.1 uncultured Burkholderiales bacterium
ACGTACTGCGGCGGCCAGTACGCCCCGGCAATGGCCAGCTTGTCCTCGTAGCCCTTGTACTTGGAGGTGTCGACCGACCGCGCCTCGAGTCCGATCTTCAGCTCGGCGACGTTGTCGGGTTTCTCCATCCACAGGTCGATCAGGTTGATCTTCGCATCCCGTCCGATGACGTAGAGATAGCGCCCGGACGCCGACAGCCGCGAGATGTGTACCGCGTAGCCGGTCTTGACGATGTTGATGATCTTCTTGCTGTCACCGTCGATCAGCGCAACCTCGCCGCTGTCGCGCAGCGTGGTGGAGAAGATGTTCGCGATGTTGTACTGGTTCATCTTCTTCGTCGGTCGCTGTGCCGGCGGAATCAGGACTTTCCACGTGTCCTTCATCTCCTTCATGCCGAACTCCGGCGGCATCGGCGGGGTCTGCTGGACGTAACGCGCCATCAGGTCGACTTCCGCCTCTGTCAGCTCGCCGGAAGTGCCCCAGTTCGGCATGCCCGCGGGCGAACCGTAGCCAATGAACACTTTCAGGTACTCGGTCCCACGCGGAACGGTGACGTCCGGCGTGAGTGCCTTGCCGGTGGCGCCCTTTCGCAGGACCCCGTGACAGCCTGCGCATCGCTCGAAGTAGATCTGCTGTCCGCGCTTGAACTCCGCTTCGGTCATCTTCGGCGCGTTCGGATTGATGTCGTGATGCATCTCCTCCTCGGCCAGCGGCGAGCCGCCGGCCTGATACTTCTTCTCGGCCTCGGTCATGTGGCCTTCGTCGGTCTTGTTCTCGTCTGCCATCACGTAGTTCACCGATACCGCGGTCATGCCGACGAATGCCGCGAGTGCCAGCCATTCAAGTGTCCTGCCTCTCATTGCCCGCTCCTGCCGTTGGTCGGAAGTTCATCCATCGTGTGTCGGATCACAGAATGGTCGATGGCAACAACCCCTTCCTTAACGCAGGTTAAGCCTTTCCGGAAGCCGATCCGAGACACTTGGTGCACACGTCCCATGGGAGGGACGCATGGCACTTCGAACTACTACCGAAGGAGTACGCGGCAAGATGGACTTTCTTCCCGTCAGCCTGGTGGTCAAGGACCGCCCGTGCGTCGTGGTGGGTGGCGGCGAGGTGGCCGCGCGCAAGGTGCAGATGCTGCTGCGTGCGCAAGCGCGCGTGACCGTCGTCGCACCCGTGCCGGGAGAAGCAGTGGAGCGCCTGCGCGACGCAGGCCAGGTGCGCCACGTCCCGGCGGCGTTCAGCGACGTGCATCTCGACGAGGCCATCCTGGTCATCGCCGCGACGGACGAGCAACCTGTGAACGAGGCGGTACATCGCGCCGCGTGCGCGCGGGGGATCCCGGTGAACGTGGTGGACCAGCCGAAGCTGTGCACCTTCGCGATGCCCGCCATCATCGACCGCTCGCCCATCCTCATCGCCATCTCGAGCGGAGGGTTCGCACCGGTGCTCGCGCGCCTGTTGCGCGCGCGCATCGAGAGCATACTGCCGGCTGGCCTGGGCCGGCTCGCGCAGCTCGGAGAGCGCTTTCGTGCGACGGTGAAGCGGCGGCTCCCCGATCCGGAGTCGCGGCGCCTGTTCTGGGAAGAGGTATTCCAGGGACGCGTCGGCGAGCTCGCCATGGCGGGCGCCCAGGCGCGTACCGAGGCGGCCTTCGAGGAACTGCTGCAGGATGCCGAGCAGCGGCGCACGCGTCGGGGCGAGGTCTATCTGGTCGGCGCCGGTCCGGGCGACCCCGATCTTCTGACCTTCCGTGCCTTGCGCTTGATGCAGCAGGCTGACGTGGTCGTGTACGACCACCTGGTCGGGGACGGCATTCTCGATCTGGTGCGGCGCGACGCGCATCGCATCTACGTGGGCAAGGAGCGCGACAACCACACGCTGCCACAGGAGGAGATCAACGAGCTGCTGCTGCGCCTCGCGCAGCAGGGCAAGCGCGTACTCCGCCTCAAGGGCGGCGATCCGTTCATCTTCGGCCGCGGCGGCGAGGAGATCGAGACCCTGTCCGCGCACGGCATTTCGTTCCAGGTCGTACCCGGCATCACCGCCGCCACCGGGATGTCCTGTTACGCGGGCATTCCGCTCACCCATCGGGATCACGCCCACGCCTGCGTGTTCGTGACGGGACACCTGCGCGACGGCAGCGTGGACCTCGATTGGACTGCACTGGCCCGTCCCGGGCAGACTGTCGTGGTGTACATGGGCATGGGCGCACTGCCCGAGATCTGTCGGCAGCTGATCCGGCATGGCCTTCCGCGAGACACTCCTGCGGCGGTCGTGCGCAACGCCACCACGCGACGACAGAAGGTTGTCAGCGGCTCGCTCGAGACGCTGCCCCATCTTGCCCGTGCAGCGGAGATCAAGCCGCCTGCACTGATCGTCGTCGGCGAGGTGGTGAAGCTGCGCCGCAAGCTGACCTGGTTCACCCCCGATGCTCAGGCACGCCCCCACGTGCATTCCGAGGTCTAGTCGGCAGACGATCGCCGCGACGTTCCACAACGCTCGTCAGGGCACCACGACTTGGCTGCGGGCCCGGACGCGCTCAGCTCAGACGCTTCCACCCTGCACTGTCTGCCCCGGCGGGCAGCGCAGGGCTCTGTGCGAGGCGCCGATGTGCGAACAGCGCGGCCCGCGCAAGACGCATGCCGAGCATCGTGCTGGAGGCGACGAAGGCGATGGCAGCCAGGTACACCAGGGCGTTCCACGCGCTCGCCGCGACCGCCAGGAGCACGAGCGCCACGACATGCACCCAGAACTGCCGCTTGCCTGCAGACTCGGGCATGATCTCCTTCACGGTGGGG
>CAYLTE010000412.1:0-2774 GCA_964386195.1 uncultured Burkholderiales bacterium
GCGCACTCTCTCCGGCGGCGAGGTGCAGCGCATCAACCTCACCACCGCGCTCGGCACGTCGCTGGTCAACACGCTGTTCGTGCTCGACGAACCCTCCATCGGCCTGCATCCGCGCGACATGGGACGGGTGATCGAGGTCATGAAGCGGCTGCGCGATGCCGGCAATTCGCTGGTCGTGGTGGAGCACGATCCGCAGATCATGCTCGAGGCCGACCGGCTGCTCGACATCGGCCCCGGGCCGGGCGAGCGCGGCGGGGAGGTCGTGTTCTTCGGCGCGCCGCAGGCGCTGCTGCGCGTCCCCGGGTCGCTCACTGCCGAGTACCTGTCCGGGCGCCGGCGCGTGGACGATTCCGACGCAGCGCCGCTGCCGCCTGCCGCGCCCGCCGAGAAGCTCTCGCTGCGTGGCGTGGCCGCCAACAATCTCGCCGACATCGACGTCGAGTTTCCGCTGCACCGGCTGGTGTGCGTGACGGGCGTCAGCGGCTCCGGCAAGTCGACACTCGTGCAGGACGTGCTTCACCCCGCGCTGCTCAAGTGCAAGGGCAAGCCGACCGAGACGCCGGGCGCGCACCGCGCCCTGCTCGGCCACGAGCTGGTCACCGAGGTGGTGATGGTCGACCAGACGCCCATCGGCCGCACCACGCGCTCGAATCCGGCGAGCTACGTCGGCGCCTTCGACGCCATCCGACAGCTGTTCGCACGCGAGTCGGCAGCGCGTGAACGCGGCTACACAGCGGGCACGTTCTCGTTCAACTCCGGTAACGGCCGCTGCCCGACCTGCGGCGGCAACGGATTCGAGCACGTCGAGATGCAGTTCCTGTCCGATGTCTACCTGCGCTGCCCGGACTGCAACGGCCGCCGCTACCGCGACGAGGTGCTGGAGGTGACCGTCGGCGGCGCGCAGGGACCGAAGCGCGCCTCCATCGCCGAGGTGCTCGAGATGACCGTCTCGGAAGCCGCCGCCTTCTTCGCCGAACGGCCCGAGGTGACTGCGACCCTGCAGCCGCTGGTCGACGTCGGCCTCGAATACCTCGCGCTCGGTCAGCCGGTCCCCACCCTTTCCGGCGGCGAGGCGCAGCGACTCAAGCTCGCCGGCCACCTGGTGGACCGCGCCGGCGCACGCGGCAAGCCCACGCAACGCGGGGCGCTGTTCCTGTTCGACGAGCCGACCACGGGCCTGCACTTCGCCGACATCGCCCGGTTGCTGCGCGCGTTCCGCAAGCTCATCGGCGCCGGCCACTCGCTGGTCGTGATCGAACACAATCTGGACGTCATCCGTGCCGCCGACTGGGTGATCGACCTCGGCCCCGAGGGCGGTGAGGCGGGCGGACACCTGGTCGCGGCCGGCACCCCGGCGCAGATCGCCGTGCACCCGAGCTCGCACACCGGCGCCGCCCTGCGCGAGTACGAATCGTCGCTGCAACGGCTCGCGCAGGCGGAGCCGTCCTGCCTGCCGGCGGCCACGCCTCCCGCCGCGACGCGCGAGGACGCGATCCACATCCACAACGCGCGCGAGCACAACCTGAAGAACGTGGACGTGCGCATTCCGCGCGAACGCTTCACCGTGATCACCGGGGTGTCTGGCAGCGGCAAGAGCACGCTCGCCTTCGACATCCTGTTCGCGGAAGGGCAGCGCCGCTACCTCGAGTCGCTCAACGCCTACGCGCGCCAGTTCGTGCAGCCGGCCTCGCGCCCGGACGTCGACGCGATCTTCGGCATCCCGCCCACGGTGGCGATCGAGCAGCGCACCAGCCGCGGCGGGCGCAAGAGCACCGTCGCCACCATGACCGAGATCCACCACTTCCTGCGGTTGCTGTTCGTCAAGCTCGGCGTACAGCACTGCCCGGACTGCCAGGTGCCGATCGAGCCGCAGAGCGTGGATTCGATCGCGGCGCGCATCCTGCGCGAGTACCGCGGCCAGCACGTGGGCGTGCTCGCGCCGCTGGTGATCAACCGCAAGGGCTACTACACCGACCTCGCCAAGTGGGCCGCTGGCAAGGGCTTCGGCCACCTGCGCGTCGACGGCGCCTTCCTGCCGACCTCGCCCTGGCCGAGGTTGTCGCGCTTCCAGGAGCACACAATCGAGCTGCCCGTGGCCGATCTCGTGGTGACGCCTCAGGCCGAGCGCGTATTGCGCGGCGCGTTGTCCCAGGCGCTGGAGTTCGGCAAGGGCGTCGCGCACCTCGTCGCACCGCTCGACGGCCTGATGGACGGCAAGGCCGCGCTCGCCGAGCGCGTGTTCTCGACCAAGCGCGCCTGCCCGTCGTGCGGCACCAGCTTCCCCGAGCTCGATCCGCGGCTGTTTTCGTACAACTCCAAGCACGGCTGGTGCGGGGCGTGTTACGGCACCGGGCTGAAGATCGACCAGGTCGGCTGGGACGAGGCGCGCAGCCGCACCGGCACCGAGGACCACGTGCTCGACTCGTGGATCGACTGGCTGGAGGTGGACGAGCCGTGTCCGAACTGCGAAGGCAAGCGGCTCAATCCCACCGCGCTCAACGTGCGCTTCGAAGGACGCTCGATCGCGCAGCTGACCGGGCAATCGGTCGACGCGCTCGAGCGCTTCGTGCTGGAACTGGACCTGCAGGGCCGCGCGGGCGAGATCGCGCGCGACATCGTCGCGGAGCTGCGTACGCGCCTGCGCTTCCTCGGCGAGGTGGGACTGTCCTACCTGGCGCTGGACCGCGCGGCGCCCACGCTCTCCGGCGGCGAGGCGCAGCGCATCCGCCTCGCGGCGCAGCTCGGCTCGAACCTGCGCGGCGTGTGCTACATCC
>CAYLTE010000413.1:0-2768 GCA_964386195.1 uncultured Burkholderiales bacterium
GCGTGCGCTGGTCAACTTCGACACGCGCGGCTTCATCAAGCTGGTGGCCGAAGCCGGTACCGGCCGGCTGCTGGGCGTGCAGGCGGTCGCCGCCGAAGCGGGGGAACTCATCCAGACCGCCGCCATCGCCATCCGTGCCGGCATGACCGTGCACGATCTGGCCGACCAGTTGTTCCCGTACCTGACGATGGTCGAAGCCCTGAAGCTTGCGGCGCAGACCTTCACGAAGGATGTGAAGCAACTGTCGTGCTGCGCCGGCTGAGCTTCAGCTGGACTTGAACAAGGAACTGCGCGGCGCATCGCCGCCTTGCGGCCAAGCGCGTGAAGGGTCGCGACTGACGACCGTTGAAAGCGTCGCCGGCCATGCGAGCCTGATCGGAGACCAACTCCGAGGCATGCCATGCAGCCACTCCGACTCACCCTCAAGGGCTTCCGCGGCATCCGCGACGGCCTGGGTCTCGACGAGATCACGCTTGACCTGGAGCGCCTTGCCGACGGTGCAGAACTGATCGCCATCGCGGGCCCGAACGGCAGCGGCAAGAGCACGATCATGGACAATCTCGTGCCCTATCTCGGCCTCCAAAGTCGTGCCTCGATGTCGGCACCCGGCGGCTTCTCGTACTACGAGCACGTCTATCTGCCGGAGAGCCTGAAGGACCTGACCTGGGCGCACGAAGGGCGGTGCTATCGCTCGCAGATCGTCATTCGAGTCAGTGGCCGGCGACGCACTGAGGCATTCCTGCTCACGCTCGATGATGGCGGACGCTGGTCCCCCGTGACGCTCGAGGATGGGACCATCTCGGATGGCCGGGTCGAGACGTACACGCGCTGTGTGGAGAGCATCTGCGGCAGTGCAGAAACCTTCTTCACCTCCGTGTTCGCAGCCCAGGGCAAGCGCCAGCTCAGCACCTATCGCAACGCCGAGATCAAGACGTTGTTGGCCGACCTGCTGGGGCAGGAGGAGATCCAGGCGCTGGGCCAGAAGGCAGCGGAGACCGCCCGCCTGCTGAAAGCTGGGCTGGCAACACTGCGTCAGGAACTCGCCGCGGTCGACGCGGAGGATCAGCACCTCGAGGCGGCGCGCCGAAAACTCGACGGCGCCGGCGATCGCGTGTCGGCGGCCGATCGCGCGAAGAGGTCAACGCAGTCTGCCCTGGAGGCCGCCCAGACGGGGCATGCCCGCGTGGTGGTCGAACGCGAGCAGTCGCGAGCCACCGATGCCCGGCGGGCACAGCTCATGGCCGAACGGCAATCCAACCTGGCAGGCGCGGCACAAGCGCAGAGCGCGCTCGATGTTCAGGAACGGGCCGAGCACCAGCGGCTGGAGCGCCTCGATCAGCGGGTCGCCAATCGGCTGCAGCAGGAACGTTCGCGGCGCCAGGCCTTGACCCAATCCCGGCAGCGATGCCTTGCGGCGCTCGCCGAGGCCGGCGCGGTGCGTCGCGCCGAAAGGCGCCTGCCGTTGGCGCAACGTGTGCAGGCGCTGCTTGGCGCACGCACGCTCGCCTGCCGCGAGCAGGTCCATCAGCTGACGCAGTGCCAAGGCGCGGTGCGCCTCGCGGAGCAGCGCGCCGCCGCCATCGAACGGGATGCGGGTCGGGCTGCGCTGAAGGCCGAGGAACTCGCGCGCCGGTTTGGACTGACCGGCGAGGTGCCCTGCGCCGGCACGGACCTGCAGGGACGTTGCAAGTTGCTCGCTGACGCGCGCGAGGCGCAGACGCTGATCCCCAACGCCCAGGCCCAGGTCGCCCGTCTGGTGAGCGAGAAGTCCGAGGTCCAGCGGGAACTTATCGATGCCCGCCGGCGTTGCGGGGCACTGGCCGGCGCGCCGCACGCCCTGGCGCGGGCCGAGGTCCGCGAGGCCGTCGCACGCGAGCGGGCGAACCGCTTGTCGGTCGTGCGTTCGAAGGCCCAGGCGTGCGCGCAGGCGCAGGCGACCCTGGTCGAGATCGAGCAGGAACTTCAGGCGCTGGGGCTGCAGGCGAGTGAGGGCGCCGCTGCCGAGACCATCGACGAACGTGCGGAGCGCCAACAGATCGCGGCGGCACGAAAGGCGATCGAGGCGCAACGAGGTCAGCAGGCCAGGCAGACCGAAGCGGCGCTGGCGCGCCTGGATCAGGCGCTCGCAACGCTGCCGCCCGCCTTCGACGAGCAGCAAGCCGCGCGCGCAGCCCGTGCGCTGGGTGCCGCGAAGGAGGCCCTCGCTGCGGCGGAGCGGGCAATGCTCACCGCGGTGCGTGAGTCGCAGCAGCTCGAGGAGGTCTCCAAGCAGTCGGCCCGGCTGGGCGAACGCCGCGAAAGCCTGCGCGCGCGCTGCGCTCGGGTCGAGGATGAGCTGGGCAACTGGAACCTCTTCGCCCGTTGCATGAGCAATGACGGGCTGATCGCTCTGGCGATCGACGATGCGGGACCTGCGCTGTCGGCGCTGGCAAATGACCTGCTGCTGGCCTGCTACGGGCCGCGCTTCACGGTGTCCATCCGCACCTTGCTGGAGACGGCCAAGGGCGAGCAGAAGGAGGGCTTCGACATCGTCGTCCACGACGGCGATACCGGCGACAGCAAGAGCGTCGGCATGATGAGCGGGGGCGAGCGGACGTTGGTGGAGCTTTGCCTGACCCGGGCGATCGCGCTGTACCTGGCCCGAAACACGGGACGCCGATACACGACCCTGTTCACCGACGAGGCGGACGGCGCACTGGATCCGCAGCGCAAGCGCATGTTCATGGCGATGAAGCGCGAAGTGCTGCGCCTGGGCGGCTACGAGCGCG
>CAYLTE010000414.1:0-2762 GCA_964386195.1 uncultured Burkholderiales bacterium
GTGCTCAGCGTCGCGTTCAGGGTCACCGCCTTGAAGCCCGGGCTGTCGGCGTCGGAGATGATCGAGACCGCCGCGCTTGCGCCCTTCGAGATGGCGGGCACCGCGACCGACGTGTCGCCGCCCGCAGGGCCGGCGCCGCGCGAGACGCAGATCATCTCGGCCGCGGCGCGGCAGGCGGTCGCGCAGGCCGAGGCCGCGGCGCGTGTGCGCGGAGAGCCTGCGGTCGCCGGCCTGGGGGTGATCCAGGTGCTCAGTGGCGCCAATGTCGGGCGCGAGCTGCAGCTCACCAAGTCGCTGACCACGCTCGGCAAGCCGGGCCGGCAGGTCGCGGTGATCACCCGCCGGCCGCACGGCTACTTCATCACCCATGTCGAGGGCGCCAGCTTTCCGCTCGTCAATGGCCAGGCCATCGATGCCCAGGCGCGCCTGCTGCACGACCACGACATCATCGAACTGGCCGGCGTCAAGATGGAGTTCTTCCTGCAGCGCTGAGGCCCGCCGACGGCGTGATTTTGTGCCGCGCCCATGGCTGAGCCCGGATGATAAGGTCCGCACCAGGATGAGGATTACGCGGCAGCCCTTGCACTGCCGGTCATGCGGGTGGTCGAGGTGATGAAACTCAAGGTGCTCGGTTGCAGCGGCGGGATCGGCGGTTCGCAGTCGCGTACCACCTCCTTTCTGGTCGACGATGACATCCTGCTCGACTGCGGGACGGGTGTCGGCGACCTGCCGCTCGAGGTGCTCAAGGGGGTGGATCACGTCTTCCTGACCCACGCCCATCTCGATCACATCGCTGCGCTGCCCCTGATGATCGACTCGGTGGGCGAACTGCGCGATGCGCCGGTCACCATCCACGCGACGCCGGAAACCATCCGCATCCTGCATTCGCACATCTTCAACTGGCTGATCTGGCCGGACTTCTCGGCCATTCCCGATCATGCCCGGCCGTTCATGCGCTTCCAGCCGATGAACGTCGGCGAGCGCGTCGAACTGGACGGCCGCGGCATCACGGCGCTGCCGGCGCGCCACACCGTGCCCGCGGTCGCCTATTGCCTGGACAGCGGCGCGGGGCAGCTGGTGTTCTCGGGTGACACCGCCTACTGCGCGGAGCTGGTGACGCGGATCAACGCGTGCCCCGCCCTGCGCCATCTGATCCTCGAGACCGCCTTCGCCGAGGAGCAACAGGGCCTGGCGGTGGCTTCGCGCCACCTCTGCCCGAGCATGTCGCGCACCCTGCTCGACGAGATCCGCGGCACGCCGGCGGTGCATATCAGCCATCTCAAGCCCGGCGTCGGCGCGCGCATCATGGCGCAGCTGCAGGCGGCGGGCAGTGCCCTCGGCGTGCGCCGCCTCGACCAGGGCGACGTGCTCGAGTTCTGAGCCGACGGGTGCGATGGCCCCGACCGTAATCGACGCGGGCGCAGCGAGCGCCCGTGCGCAGCAAGGAAACCTCAGCCAGATGAACGCAGCTTCTTCCGCTTCGAGTGCCGTGTCGCGCCGGCTGGCCTTCTTCAAGGGCCTGCAGACGCTTACCAACCGCATCCACGCCAGCAAGGACGTGGACGAGATCATGCTCGAGCTTGCCCCGGAGCTGTGCACCCTGTTCGAGGCCGAGCGCTTCACCATCTATGCGGCGGAGGAGGGCGGCGGCTCCATCGTCACCCGCGTCAAGACCGGCCTCAGCGGCGTGCAGAGCATTCGCCTGCCGATCGGTGAGAACAGCATCGCCGGCTACGTGGCGATGAGCGGGGCGGCGGTCAATATCCGCGACGTCTATGACGACGAGGAGCTGCGGCGCATCTCGCCGCGTCTGCAGCTGCGCCGCGAGATCGACGCGAGCACGGGTTTCCACTCGCGGCAGATGCTGGTGGCGCCGATCCGCGACCCTGACACCGGCGCTCTGCTCGGCGTCGTCCAGCTCATCAACACCCTGAACGGGGAGCCGTTCTCCAAGGTAGCCGAGGAAGGGGTCCTCGGCCTGGCGCAGACGCTGGGCGTGGCCTTCCTGCGCCATGCGCGGCAGCCGGGGCGGCTGCGTTCGCGTTTCGATGCCCTCGTCGTCGATGGCCGCATCACCGGAGAGGAGTTCGCCGAGGCGGCGCGCGCGGCGCGCGAGCTCGGACGCAGCACCGAGGCCGAGCTGAGCGAGCGCTTCGGGCTCAGCGCGGCCGAGCTCGGTGCCGCCGCCGCGCGTTATTTCGGCGTGCCCTATCAGGGTTTCGCCGCCAGTCACGTCAAGCCGATGGACCTGCTGCGCAACATCAAGCGCGAATACGTCGAGCAGACCTTGTGGCTGCCCTACGAGGAGAACGCCGAAGGTGTCGTGATCCTGTGCGTGGACCCCGAGCAGGTGCGCAGCTCCGGGGTCGCGCAGAATGTGCTGCCGAAGAAGCGGCTCCAGTTCCGCGTCACCACGCTGCGTGACTTCGAGCTGACGGTCGAGCAGTTCTTCGGGGCGTCGCTCGACGACGCCTCGGTGAGCGAGCTGCTGTCCGGCCTCGACGAGCCGGACGAGGAGGGGTCGCTGAAGGACGACGTCAGCGCCGCGGCCGACAACGAGCTCGTGAAGCTGGTCAACAAGGTCATCATCGACGCTTACCGCCAGGGCGCTTCGGACATCCACATCGAGCCGCGCCCGGGCAAGGAAAAGACGCTGATCCGCTTCCGCAAGGATGGCTCGCTCGTGCCCTACATCGAGGTCCCGGCCAGCTACCGCAATCCGCTCGTCACCCGCATCAAGATCATGTGCGACCTCGACATCG
>CAYLTE010000415.1:0-2761 GCA_964386195.1 uncultured Burkholderiales bacterium
CGTGCCGGTTGCCGGCTAGCGCGACGAGGACGGCGTCGAGACCGATTCGATCACCGATTCGTACGTGGCGGCCAGGCTGCTCATCGACAACTGGCGCTGGCGCGGCGTCCCCTTCTACCTGCGCACCGGCAAGCGCCTGCGCAGCACCCGCTCGCAGATCGCGATCCGCTTCAAGCACACGCCCCAGCAGCTGTTTCGCGAAACGCCGCTCGAGGACATGCCGCCCAACTGGATCATTCTGGGCCTGCAACCGCGCGAGAGCATGGCGATGGAGATCCACGCCCGGCAGCCCGGGCTCGAGCTGCTTACCCGCACCATCCGGATGGACGCCGGATACCGGCACGACGGCATGCGCCCCATCGACGCATACGAGGCGCTCCTGCTCGATATCGTTCGTGGCGACCAGACCAACTTCATCCGTTTCGACGAGGTCGAATGGGCATGGCGAGTGGTCGATCCGATCCTGCGCGCGTGGACGCAGGAACGGGACCACATCCATACCTACCCGGCTGGGAGTTGGGGCCCCGCCGAGGCGAATCGACTCTTCGAGTGGGACTACCAGGAATGGCGCAACGAGGACTGACTGCGGCTCAGCCCTCGATCACGGGCTCGACGTAGATTTCCACGCGCCGGTTCGCCTGACGTCCGGCCTCGCTAGCGTTGTTCGCCACCGGCTCGCTCTCGCCCTTGCCGGAGGTGGCGAGCCGAAGCGGATTGACGTTCCGCGCCTCCAAGTATCGGACAACCGACAGCGCACGATCCTCGGAAAGCCGCTGGTTGTAATTCGCGCTTCCGGTGTTGTCCGTGTGCCCGACTACCGTCAATGTCGTCTTGCCGTAGCGGATCACGACATCGGCAAGCTTGTCCATCGTGCTGTGGAATCCGGGTTTGATCTCGGCGGAGTTCACATCGAACGCCGTCTGGCTGGTCATGGTGACGCGCACGACATTGCCGCCGAGTTTTTCGACCTGCGCACTACCGGCCTCGATTTCCTTGGCCAGGTTCTTCTCGAGGTCCTTCTTCTGGGTGTCCATGTAGGCGCCGACCGCGCCTCCTGCGACCCCGCCACCCACCGCACCGATGATGGCGCCCTTGGTCCGGTTCTTCTTGTACGCCACGGCACCCACCACGGCGCCTCCAACTGCGCCCACCACTGCTCCCGTCTCCATGCGCGTCATCGGCCGCTTGCCGGTGGCGCTGCCGTCACTCGTGCATCCCGAGACCGCAATACCTCCTGCCACAATCGCCCACAGCCATTGCTTCATTGCACAACTCCTTTCCCGATCGGGTCGAACGATGGGCACAGTCCAAAGCTGTCCTGGCCATCCGACACGCAAGCCAAGCACAAACGGTACCGAAACGGGTCGGAGGAGAGACGCCGATCGCCACACACCGAATCGATGCGGGCCTGCACAATGCAAAGCGCCGCCCGAAGGGCGGCGCTGCCGGACATGGACGCTGCGAGCGTTGCTCGCAGGCGACTCGATCAGGATTTCGGTTTCCAGTCCCGGGCCAGCTGCTGGGCCTTGATGAGTTGATCCGGAGAGAGCTTGCTGCCGACGAACTCGCGCTGGCGCTCGGCAGCGGTGCGTTCCTCGCCGGACAACTGAGCAGCCGCGAGATTGCTCCACATGTGTGCTGCAAGAAAATCGGTGTTGCCCAGTTTGTCGTCAGACAGCAGATACCCGAGAGCGAGCTGCGCGCGCGCATCACCCTTCTCGGCAGCCAGCGTGTACCACTTGATTGCCCGCGCCGGGTCGGCAGGCACGTTCTCGCGGCCCTCGTAGATATAGCCCAGGAGGTATTGCGCATAGGTGCTGCCCTGTTCGGCCGGCAACGCGTACCACTTCGCAGCTTGCGCGTAGTCCTTGGGCACGCCTTGGCCGCTGAAGTACAGCCCCGCCAAGCTCTCCTGAGCACCGACCACGCCCTGCTCGGCCGCCTTCTGATACCAGACTGCCGCCTCCGTGAAGTTCTTCTGCTGTTCGAGAAGATACCCGAGCATGTACTGACTCTGCGCGTCGTTCTGCTCTGCCGCGAGCTTGAACCACTTGAGCGCTTCCGCCTCATTCTTGGCGGTTCCGGAACCCTGGAAATAGGCGTATCCGAGCATCGGATAGACCGACGTCTCCTGCTTCTCGGCGGCGGTCAGATACAGCTTGAGCGCCTCAGCCTCGTTCTTTTCGACACCCTTACCCTGGGAGTACAGATAGCCGAGCGCGCTCATGGCACGCGCATCGCCCTGATCGGCAGCCAGCCGATACCACTTGGCTGCCTCTGTCGCATTGGGCTCCACGCCCCGGCCATAGTCATAGGCGTAGCCCATCAGATACTGCGGGTAGGCCTTGCCTGCCTCGGCAATCTCGCGGTTCCACTTGGCCGCCTCCGCATAGTCCTGCTCCACCCCCTGGCCGAAGAAATACATGCGCCCCAGCGCCTCCTGCGCATCCGCGTTGCCACCCTCGGCTGCGATCTTGTAGTACGTAGCCGCCTTGGCCGGATCGGCAGTCACTCCCTTTCCGAAATCGTAGGCGTATGCTGCGAGAAAGGCCGGATAGACCTTGCCCTTTTCCGCCGCGCCCGCGCAGTGCTTCACCGCCTGCGCCTCGTCCTTGCGGATGATGTTCTCTCCGAAGAAGTAAGCCGTGCACAACTTTTCCATGGCTTCGGGGTGGGACTGGTCGGCCGCCTTGCGATACCAGTTCAGCGCCTCCTGGTAGTCCTGTACGGTGCCCCGTCCGAGACCGAAGGCTTCGGCAAG
>CAYLTE010000416.1:0-2753 GCA_964386195.1 uncultured Burkholderiales bacterium
ATGGAGGCGTTGCACGACGTGGTGAAGGCGGGCAAGGCGCGCTACATCGGCGCCTCGTCGATGTTCGCCTGGCAGTTCATGAAGGCGCAGCAGGTGGCGCAGAGCAACGGCTGGACGAAGTTCGTGTCCATGCAGGATTACTACAACCTGATCTACCGCGAGGAGGAGCGCGAGATGCACCCGATGTGCATGGCCGAGGGCGTCGCGGTGATTCCGTGGAGTCCGATGGCACGCGGGCGCCTGACGCGCGACTGGAACGAGCAGACCGAGCGCCAGCGCACCGACGACATGATGGGCCGGCTCTACCCGCAGACCGACGAGGCCGACCGCAAGGTCGCGGAGCAGGTGGCCGCGATCGCCTCTGCGCGCGGCGTATCGCGCGCGCAGATCGCGCTGGCGTGGGTGCTGTCCAAGCCGGCCGTCACTGCGCCGATCGTCGGTGCTTCGAAACCGCACCACCTCGACGACGCCATCGCTGCGCTGTCGATCCAACTCACACTCGAGGAGATCGCTGCGCTCGAGGCGCCGTACATTCCCCACCGCATCGTCGGCTTTTCCTGATCGGGCCTTCCCCCTTCGCCGCCGGGTCAGGGGCGGTCGCATACGGGCTGTGCCTCGCTCGGGTACATGCCTTGCCGCCTCCGCCGGTTGCGGGCGTCCTCGCCCGGCATTGAATTCGATCGCCGTACCCGCATATCGCCGGAAGGACCTCACCGACCGATTCTTCAGACCCAGGCGAGCACGCATGAGATCACGCAATCCGACACGCTCCATGTGGGCGCACGCGCTGGAGATGCTGGAGCAGGCCGACCGGCTGCATCGGCAGTTCTTCCAGCCTGGTCCGGCTTCCGCCTCGGCCTGGGAGCCGCCGATCGACATCGTCGAGCGCGAGGACGCCTATCACATCGTCGTCGCGCTGCCGGGCGTGGATGCCTCCCGCATCCGCGTGTGGTTCGACGGCGCAGCGCTGGTAGTGGCCGGCGAGCGTCCGCTGCCGGCGAGTTGCCGGGGCGGTGCCATCCGTCGGCTCGAGATTCCCTATGGTCGGTTCCAGCGGCGCATTCCGATCCCCGCCGGCCAATTCGAGTTGTTCCAGCAGGACGTTGAAAACGGCTGCCTGATCATCGGGCTGCGGCCGTTGTCGTGAGGAGCGCCAGATGACGCAATCGAGCATGCAAGACAACGAAGCGCGGATGGAAGCGGTGCAGGCTGCGGTCCCGGAGCGGGAAGCGACCGGCAAGGACGGTTCGGGCACACTGGATCTGCCCGAGGACGCCATGGTCATCGTGCCTGTGCGCAACATGGTGCTCTTTCCCGGCATGATCCTGCCGCTCACCATCGGGCGTGAGGGATCGGTTGCCGCTGCACAGCAGGCCGTGCGCAGCGAGCGCCCGATCGGACTGCTGCTGCAGAAGGACGCGGGCGTCGACGTGCCGACTCCCGAGGATCTCAACGGGCTGGGCACGGTTGCGCAGATCCTGCGCTACGTCACCACGCAGGACGGTGGCCACCACATCATCTGCCAGGGACAGGAGCGCTTCGTGGTGCGCGAGTTCCTGCCGGGCTACCCCTTCCTGGTTGCGCGTGTCGAGCGATTCACCGACAGCACGGCCGTGAGCCAGGACGTCGAGGCGCGCTTCATCCAGCTCAAGCGGCGCGCCACGGAAGCGCTCGAGTTGCTGCCGCAGACGCCGCAGGAACTCGCCGGCGCGGTACAGAACTTCAGTTCGCCTGGCGGCCTGGCCGACATGGTCGCGGGCTTCATCGACATCAAGGTCGAGGAGAAGCAGCAGCTCCTCGAGACGTTGAACGTCCAGGACCGGCTCGACCGTGTGCTGGAGATCCTCGCACGCCGCATCGAAGTGCTGCGTCTGTCGAGGGAGATCGACGAGCGCACCAAGGAGAGCGTGGACAAGCGCCAGCGCGAGTTCATGCTGCGCGAGCAGCTCAAGACCATTCAGAAGGAGCTGGGCGAGGACGAGGAGGGCGAGGGCGATCTCGCCGAGATCGAGAAAGCCATCGACGAGGCCGGCATGCCGGAAGAGGTCGAGGCACACGCACGCAAGGAACTGAAGCGGCTGTCACGGATTCCGGAGGCCTCCGCCGAATACTCCATGGCGCGGACCTACGTGGACTGGCTGGTCGAACTGCCGTGGAAGGCCACCGGGCAAGGCGAGATCGATCTCGCGCAGGCACGGCGCATCCTCGACGAGGATCACTTCGGCCTGGAGAAGATCAAGAAGCGCATTCTCGAGTTCCTCGCCGTGCGCAAGCTCAACCCGCAGGGCAAGTCGCCGATCCTGTGCTTCGTGGGACCGCCCGGCGTGGGCAAGACCTCGCTCGGCCAGAGCATCGCCAAGGCACTGGGGCGCAAGTTCCAGCGCGTGGCGCTCGGCGGGGTCCACGACGAATCCGAGATCCGCGGACACCGGCGCACCTACGTCGGCGCACTGCCGGGCAACATCGTGCAGGCGATCAAGAAGGCGGGCAGCCGCGAGGCGGTGCTGATGCTAGACGAGATCGACAAGGTCGGCGCGGGCGGCTTCCACGGCGATCCGAACTCGGCCCTGCTCGAGGTGCTCGACCCGGAGCAGAACCACAACTTCCGCGACAACTACCTGGGGGTGCCCTTCGACCTGTCGCGCGTGACGTTCATCGCCACCGCCAACATGCTCGACACCATCCCCGGACCGCTGCGCGACCGCATGGAGATCATCCAGCTTCCCGGCTACACGCAGGAGGAGAAGCTGCAG
>CAYLTE010000417.1:0-2729 GCA_964386195.1 uncultured Burkholderiales bacterium
TGCTTTTGCCCGATCCCGCAGGGACTCGTACGACGCAAGCAGGAGGTCCTTACGAAGTGAAGTTCAGCGTACAGACGGCCGTGCTGCCCGAACTCGATCGCGAGCAGGTCGTGCGCAAGCTCGCGCTACATGGATACGACGGCGTGGAGTGGCGGGTCCACGATGCCTACCACGTGGCGCCGCGCGATCTGCCTGCGCGTGCGCGCGAGATCAAGCGGCTGTGCGACGACCACGGGCTCGAGGTCTCGTGCCTGATGGGTTACGCGCCGCTGCGGGACCTCGAGCAGCAGCGCTGGTTCGGTGAAGCCTGCGCGGTCATGCACTGTCCGCGCTACCGCCCTGGCGCCACGATCTACGACGGCAGCCGGCCCTATGGGGACCTGCTGCGCGAGAGCGTGGATGCGCTGGGCGCGGCGATCGAGGTCGTCGCCCCGTTCGGCGCCAAGCCGGTCATCGAGACGCACTTCAACACCATCGCGCCCAGCGCGTCGCTGGCCATGCGCCTGGTCGAGCACTTCGACCCCGCCCGCGTGGGCGTCAACTACGATCCCGCCAACCTCGTCATCGAAGGGCGCGAGGCGTGGCAGATGGGTCTCGAACTGCTGGGCCCGTATCTGGACTACGTCCACGCCAAGAACGCGGCATGGGTGCGCGAGGGCGGACGCTGGCGCTGGATGTTCGCCTCCATGCGCGACGGCCAGGTGGACTGGCGGGAAGTGTTGCGCGCACTGCGCGCGGTCGGTTACGACGGCACCATCGCCTTCGAGAACTTCTTCGAGGTACCGATCCGCACCACCGGCTTTGTCGGCGAGGACCTCACCCAGCACGTCGAGCGCTACCGCGACATCGACGAGCGCCTGGCGGACGACCTCGGCTACCTGAAGGGCTTGCTCGGAACGCCTGACGCAGCCTGAGGCCGGCCATTGGCCTCAGATGGCAGCCGGCCGCGCATTGCGCAGTGTCACCAGCTCCTCCGACACCGTCGGATGGATCGCCACCGTGTCGTCGAAGTCTCGCTTGGTCGCACCCATCTGCACGGCCACTGCGAATCCCTGCAGCATCTCGTCCGCGCCCGGGCCGATGACGTGGCAGCCGACCACGCGTTCCTCCGGCCCCGCCACCACCAGCTTCATCGCGGCCTTGACCTTGCGCGTGGTGAAGGCGTGCAGCATCGGCGTGAACTTGGCCTGATACACCTTCACCGCATCGGCGCCGTAGCGCATGACCGCCTGCGGCTCGCTCAGGCCCACGGTGCCCACCGGCGGATGGCTGAACATCACGGTCGGGATGTTCTCGTAGCCGAGCTTGCGCTCGGTCATGCCGCCGAACAGGCGGTCCGCGAGCCGGCGCCCGGCGGCGATCGCCACCGGCGTCAGTGCCGCGCGCCCGGTCACATCACCCACTGCGTAGATGCCTTCAACGCCGGTCTCCTGGAACTCGTCGGTGATCACGAAGCCCATCTGATCGCACGCCAGCCCCGTCGCATTCAGGTCCAGCGCGCGCGTGCTCGGCGCACGGCCGATCGCCCAGATCACCGTGTCGAATCCGCCGATGCGGGTGCCGCTGTCGCAGACGATCGTGAGCGTACCGTCGCTCTCCCGACGCAGCCCGTCGACCTGGGAATTGGTGACGAACTCGATGTTCTCCGCGCGCATGTGCTCCATCAGGGTCTCGCGCAGCATGGGATCGAAGCTCATCACGAGGTGGTCGCGACGCAGGACGAGCGTGACCTCGCTGCCCAGCGCGTGCAGCACGCCCGAGAGTTCCGCGGCGATGTAGCCGGCGCCGACGATGGCGACTTTGCGCGGCAGCGCCTCCAGGTCGAAGAATCCGTCCGAGGTGATGCCGAGCTCAGCGCCGGGAACGTCGGGCACGATGGGATGGCCGCCGGTGGCGATGATCACGTGCGCGCCGCGGTAGCGCGCACCGTCGACCTCTACGGTGCGCGGGCCGACGAAGCGCGCCTCGCCCTGCACCACCTCGACCTTGTTGCTGGCCAGGTAGCGTGCGTAGTGACCGTTGAGATCGCGCACGTGCCGGTCGCGCTCCTCCTTCAGCCGCGCCCAGTCGAAGCCCTTGCGCTCGACGGTGAAGCCGTAGTCGGCCGCATCCTCCAGCGCATGGCCAACCTGGGCGGCGTTCCACATCACTTTCTTCGGTACGCAGCCGACGTTGACGCAGGTGCCGCCGAGCCGGCCCTTCTCGATGAGGAGGCAGCGTGCGCCGTACAGTGCCGCGCGGTTGGAGGCCGCGACGCCGCCGCTGCCGCCGCCGATGGTGATGAGGTCGAAATCCTGCGTCATGCTCGGAAGATGGGAAGGTGAAGGGAAGCCGGAGTTTGCCCGAACGCCCCGGGATGGCTCAAGATCGGCAATTCTCGGGGAGGGATCCGGCGGGTGAAACGCGGCAAGGCTCTGGTCGTCGGCGCTACCGGCGTCGTCGGTCGCTATCTTCTCATGCATCTGCTCCAGACCGGCGCCTGGGACGTCGTCGCGCTGTCGCGCCGCCGGCCGGACGTAGCGGGTGACTACGTCCACCTGGCCGTCGATCTCACCGATCCTGACGCCTGTCGGACCGGGCTGGCGGCGCAGCCCGAACTCACGCACGTGTTCTATGCGGCCTATCTCGATCGCGGCGATCCGGCGGAACTGGCGCGCGTGAACACGGCGATGCTCGCCAATGTGCTGGACGCCGTCGAGGACGCAGGCCATCCCTTGCAACACGTCAAT
>CAYLTE010000418.1:0-2727 GCA_964386195.1 uncultured Burkholderiales bacterium
GATGGGCGGCGAGCAGGCGGCGAGCGTGCTGGCGACCGTGCGCCGCGAAGGTCTCGAGAAGGCAGGCAAGAACTGGAGCAAGGACGAGGAGGAAGCGTTCAAGCAGCCCATCCGCGCGCAGTACGAGGCACAGGGGCACCCCTACTTCGCGAGCGCCCGGCTGTGGGATGACGGCGTGATCGATCCCGCCGACACGCGCCGTGTACTCGGCCTGGGCCTGTCGGCGAGCCTCAATGCGCCGATCGAGGACACGCGCTTCGGCGTGTTCCGGATGTAGGGCGCACCGGCCGCGATGCGCCGCGATCTCAGCCCCCGGGAGAGCATCTACCTCACCCCCGAGCACGTCGCGCTGCGCGATCAGGTGGCGCGATTTCTCGCGCGCGAGGTCGAACCACACGCGCACGCGTGGGAGGAGCAGGGCTTCGTGCCGCGCGAGGTGTTGCGGACCATGGGCCGGCTCGGTTTCTTCGGCATCACCTGGCCGCAGCGTCACGGCGGACTGGACGCGGACGCGATCACCAACCTGGTGTTCGCGGAAGCGTTGTCGCGCTGCACGTTCGGCGGATTCACCGTGACCGCGCTGGTGCACACCGACATGGCGATGCCGCACCTGGTGCATGCCGGCTCGCCCCAGCAGCTGGACAAGTATCTGCCGCGCGCGGTCTCGGGCGAGGCGATCGCCGCGGTGGCGGTTACCGAACCCGACGCCGGCTCGGACGTGCGCGCGATCAGGACCCGCGCGCGCCGCGACGGCGACCACTGGGTGCTCAACGGCAGCAAGATGTTCATCACCAACGGCGTGCACGCCGATCTGATCTTCGTCGCCGCGCGCACCGACGAGGAGGCGAAGGGCTCGCGGGCGCTGTCGATGTTCATCGTCGAGAAGGGCACTCCCGGCCTGCGCGTGGGGCGCGCGCTGCGCAAGTCCGGCTGGCTGTGTTCGGACACGGCGGAACTGGTGTTCGAGGACTGCCGCATCCCCGGGGAAAACCTTCTCGGGGAGGAGAACGGCGGCTTCTACGCGATCATGCGCAATTTCCAGACGGAGCGCATCGCGCTGGCGGCCATGGCGGTCGGTCACGCCATGACCGCGCTGGAGCTCACGCTGCGCTACGTGAAGGAGCGGCGCGCATTCGGTGCGCCGCTGTACGACAAGCAGGCGGTCCGGCAGCGCCTGGCAATGCTGCAGGCGAGAACCGAGGCGGCGCGGCAGTACATGTACCACTGCGCGTGGCTGGTTACGCAGGGAAACGACGTCGTGCGCGAAGTGTCCATGCTCAAGGCGATGAGCTGCGAACTGGCGAACGAGGTGGTGTATGGGTGCCAGCAGTTCCACGGGGGGATGGGTTACATGCGAGAGAGCGCGATCGAGCGCCTGGCGCGCGATGCGCGCGTGCTCACCATCGGCGGCGGGGCGACGGAAGTCATGCTCGAGGAAGTGGCGAAGCGGTCTTGAGGCATGCGATCCGGACCGCGGAGGGATTGAGAATGGACGGTGAGTCGGTACAGGTGACTATTCAGGGCAGCGTGGCCAGGCTCACGCTCGACCGCCCGCAGGTGCACAACGCGTTCGACGACCGGCTGATCGCCGCGCTGACGACGCAGCTGCGCGAACTGGATGCGAACGCCGGGGTGCGGGTGGTGGTGCTGGCCGCGAACGGCAAGAGCTTCTCGGCCGGCGCTGATCTGAACTGGATGAAGCGCATGGCGGCGTACTCCGAAGCCGAGAACCTGCGCGACGCGGTGGGGCTGGGCGATCTGATGCACACGCTCTCGACGATGAGCAAGCCAACCATCGCGCGCGTCCAGGGCGCGGCCTACGGCGGTGGCGTCGGCCTGGTTGCCTGCTGCGACATCGCGATCGGCACGCCGGAGGCGGCCTTCTCGCTGTCGGAAGTCCGCCTGGGCCTGATCCCCGCCGTCATCAGCCCGCACGTGGTGGCGGCGATCGGCGAGCGGCAGGCGCGCCGCTACTTCCTCACGGCAGAGCGTTTCGATGCGGCGCAGGCGCATCGCATGGGCCTGTTGCACGAGGTGGTCGACGTCGCACAACTGGATGCGCGCATCGACGAGATCGCAGGCCATCTGCTCAAGGGGGGCCCCAAGTCGCAGACCGCAGCGAAGCGCCTGATCGAGGCGGTGACGAACCGGCCCATCGACCGTGCGCTGGTGGAAGACACTGCCGAGCGCATCGCGCGCATCCGCGTGACGCCCGAGGGCAGGGAAGGGGTGGCGGCGTTCCTGGAGAAGCGCACTCCGGGGTGGGTGGGCGAGGCATGAATGGGCACTGCTTTGCGTCCTTTGCGGTCTTCGTGGTGAGATGTTGACGTCAACATGTTCGACAAGATCCTGATCGCCAATCGCGGCGAGATCGCGGTGCGCGTGGCGCGCACCTGCCGGCGCCTGGGCATCCGCACCGTCGCGGTGTACTCCGATGCCGACGCGCAGGCGATGCACGTTGCCGCCTGCGACGAGGCCTATCGCATCGGCCCTGCGCCCGCGCGCGAAAGCTACCTGGACGCAGGTCGCATCGTCGAGGTGGCGGCAGCGAGCGGCGCGCAGGCAGTACATCCCGGCTACGGCTTCCTGTCGGAGAACGCGCAATTCGCGCAGGCTTGTGCGCAGGCCGGGCTCACCTTCATCGGCCCGCCGGTCGAAGCGATTCGCGCGATGGGTTCGAAAAGCGCGGCCAAGCGCCTGATGCAGGACGCTGGCGTCCCCCTGGTG
>CAYLTE010000419.1:0-533 GCA_964386195.1 uncultured Burkholderiales bacterium
ATTGTCGGATACGCCGGATCGTTGGGGTTGCTCACTCTCGCTCCTCCCATTTGCTGCACGCTGGCGACCTCATCCGAATATCTGTCGCCTTGCCGTGCGTGTTTTTGAACTTGCGGTACGGATGCCGGCACTTCGCATAGTGCTCGTAGCTCACGGCCCATTTGCACGTTGCGCACGTCTCGCCAGCCGGTCCCGTCCCCGGTGGCGCGGCATAGCCTCGTGGCTCGACGTAGTGTTTGCCGCGCGGCTTGTCGGGCTCGCCGCCGAAGAGGTCGGGTGTGGTGGCTACGCGGCTCATCGCCTCGCCTCCATCACCACATTCGGCTCGTACCACCCGCTGCTATCGACGAACAGCACGCGGGCGCGCTTCATGTCGTGCATCTTCAGTGCCGTGCGTGATAGCGCAGCTTCCGCTGTCCTGCATTTGCCGGTAGCGTTTTTCCAGCGGCGATATCCGGCCTCGCGCACTTGGCCGATGTAGTAGCCACGGGACCAGCAGATGTGCAGGTTGTGGATCATGCTGCGGCCTCCAT
>CAYLTE010000419.1:543-2697 GCA_964386195.1 uncultured Burkholderiales bacterium
CAGCTTCTGCACCAACTCAATCCGCCGCCCGAGCCAGCGCATGCAGGGGACGGCCATGGAATTGCCGAGCGCCTTGTAGCGCGGGCCGTCCTTCGCTGGTCGGCCGCGCTTGCCGTAGGGGATCAGCGTGTAGTTGTCCGAAAATCCCTGCAATCGCTCGCACTCACGGGGTGTGAGACGGCGCACGCCGCTACCTGCGATTGCGGGCGCATGGGCTGTAGCGGCCAGCGGATGGCACGGATCGCCAGGGTGTGGCCGCGAACGATTCGCCTTGCTGGTGATCTGCGTCGTATCGAACGCGATGGCGAGCCCGTTATCCTTCGCGCCCAGTGGATGCGTGACATCGCCAGACACGTCGGGGTCTTGGCGGTTATGGAAAGCCATCGGCTTATTCATTGACCACCACGAGGGTCTCGCTTTCCCAGTCCTGTCGACCCTACACCCCAACATTGAGGCAACGCGCCAGGGACGAACAGCCCCCCCCCTGCGAGTGCGTGCTGGTTCTCGAGGCCCTGCTTGTCGCCGAAGTGCGCATTCAGCGTGGGTGCGACTTCTGCGGGCCACGGCGTCAGCGGAATGCCGCGTCCGGTGCCGTCCTCGCTGGCGTCGAATCCCTCAGAGCGCAGTGCATGCGCAATCAATCGCTGCCCCTCGCTGTTGCCGCCACCGCGATCAGGGCGTTCCGTAAGGCTGTTGGCAATTCCTTCCCGCGCTTCGCGGCTCGGCGCAGGATCCCCGCGCAGGCTTTCGAGCTCAAAAAGTACCGCGGCAGCAGCGGCCCATCCTCGAGCACAGCCGACAACGAACACACGGCGGCGTCGCTGGGCCAGTCCGAAGTACTGAGCATCAAGCACTCGGTAGGCCCACCCATACCCGAGCTCGCCCATGCCCCCGAGGAAGGCCTCGAAATCTGCCCCCCCCTCACTGGATAGAACTCCGGGGACGTTCTCCCAAAGAATCCAGCCGGGGCGATACTTGTCAGCAATCGCAAGGAAGGTGAGGGCGAGGTTTCCCCGAGGGTCAGCCAGGCCTTTGCGAAGTCCTGCGACGCTGAAGGACTGGCAGGGGGTGCCTCCAACGAGAACATCGACATCTGCATCAGGCCATTCCTTGAAGCGAGTCATGTCGCCCCAGTTCGGGACGTGCGGGTAGTGATGCGCGAGTACGGCGCAGGGGAACGGTTCGATTTCCGAGAACGCCACGGGCGTCCAGCCGAGCTCGTGCCATGCCGCACTCGCCGCTTCGATGCCGCTGCACACGCTCAGGTAGCGCATGCCGCTCTCCGTGCGACGCGGGCGATGTGAAGGTAGATGTTCACGCCGCCCGCCTTTTCGCCAGCAGCGCATTCACGCGCGCCAGCAGCTCATCATCCGTACCGTAGCGAGCGCGGAACGGCTTGGACCCTTCCGCGAGTGACGGCCCGTACCAGCAGCGCATATCCGACAAACGATTAGGGTCGCCGCATACCCCGCGGTGATGCCACGCTCCGAGCGGCAATACGAACATGTGCCCGCGTCGCTTGTTGCCGCTCAGCAGATGATGCACTTCGGTAAGTCCACACACTGAGCGGCCGTCCGGAAACTCAATCTCGCACGCCACGCACGGCAGCGCCTTCACGGCAGCCATGTGCGCGCGCTCGGCTTTCGTCGGCGGCTTGGCTTTGCTTTTCACGCCGCTTCTTCCCCGTGCTCGGCATAGCTCGGGTCCGGGTCGGGCACGTGGACGCCATGCTTCGCGCCGAACCTCTGTACGAATGCAACATAGTCGGCGAACTCGTGCTTGCTCAGCACGCTGCGCTTGCCGTCCGCATCGGTCGTCGTCGTGCGGATCGGCACGGACTCGATCCCTTCCGGGTTGCTCGGCTTCTTCGGCACTCGCTTCTCCGTCCATCCCCACATGTAGCCGCATAGATACTCGGCGACCTCGTCAACCTCGTACCCGACCGCATCCGCAATCAACTTGTAAGCAACGCCCCACAGATAACGGTTTTGCTGATTCGTGCGCGGCACTTTCGCGACTTCGATCGTGACGCGATACGGCTTTGCGGTATCGAGCGCCGCAATGAACGTGCGCACCTGGTCCGCCACGCGCTCGCGCGGCAGCAGCTTCGGCAGCAGCCATTGCTTCGGCAGCAGTTGCGCGGGGACGGTCATC
>CAYLTE010000420.1:0-2685 GCA_964386195.1 uncultured Burkholderiales bacterium
TTCCTGCAGGGCGGCGCCTCGCTGCAGTTCGCGACCATTCCCATGAACCTGCTGCGCGGCAGATCGCGAGCGGACTACGTGCACACCGGCGAGTGGGCGAAGAAGGCCATCGGCGAGGCGAAGAAGTACTGCGACGTCCACGTCGCAGCGAGCAGCCAGGACCGCAACTTCACCTACGCGCCACCCCAGGCTCAGTGGAAGCTCTCGCCCGACGCCGCGTACGTGCACTACACCGGCAACGAGACCATCGGCGGCGTCGAGTTCCACTGGATCCCCGACACCGGGTCGGTGCCGCTGGTGTGCGACCTGTCTTCCAGCCTGCTCTCGCGCCCGCTGGAGGTGTCGCGCTTCGGTCTGATCTACGCCGGCGCGCAGAAGAACATCGGCCCCGCCGGGCTGACCATCGTGATCGTGCGCGAGGACCTGATCGGCCACGCGGCAGCCGGCACCCCGTCCGTGGCCGACTACAAAGTGCAGGCCGACGCTGACTCGATGTACAACACGCCCGCCACCTACGCGATCTACATCGCCGGGCTGGTGTTCCAGTGGCTGAAGGCGCGCGGCGGGCTGGCGCAGATGGAACAGGTCAACGTCGCCAAGGCGCAACTGATCTACGACCTGATCGACGGTGGCGGCTTCTATGGCAGCCCGGTTGCGCGCGAGGACCGCTCACGCATGAACGTGCCGTTCACCCTCCCTTCCCCCGATCTCGACGAACCATTTCTCAAGGCTGCCAAGCAGCACGGCCTGCTGCAACTCAAGGGACACCGCTCCGTGGGCGGCATGCGCGCCTCCATCTACAACGCCATGCCCATCGAGGGGGTGCGCACGCTGGCGGAGTTCATGCGCGAATTCGCGCGCACGCACGGCTGATCTCCGCGTACCGAGGACATTGATTCCGATGAACGAGCCCACGCAGCGCCTGCGCGTCCTGACTCTGAACGCGATCTCGCGCGCCGGCCTGGATCTGCTTCCGCCCGAGCGCTACGAAGTCAGCGATACGCAGGATGCGCCGCACGCGATCATGGTCCGTTCGCAGGACATGCACGCGATGACGATTCCGGACTCGGTCTGCGCCATCGGGCGGGCCGGTGCTGGCACCAACAACATTCCCGTCGACGCCATGAGCCGGCGCGGCGTCCCGGTGTTCAACGCGCCCGGCGCCAATGCGAACGCGGTCAAGGAACTGGTGCTCGCCGGTCTGCTGATGGCGGCGCGCAACATCCTGCCGGCCCTGCGCTTCGTGGACGGATTGCGCGGCACCGACGAAGAACTCTCGGAACTGGTGGAGAAGGGAAAGAAGCACTACGCAGGCGTCGAACTGCCGGGCCGCACGCTGGGCGTGATCGGCCTGGGCCGCATCGGCAGCCTGGTGGCGGACGCGGCGATCAAGCTCGGCATGCAGGTCCTTGGCTACGACCCGGAGATCACGGTGGAAGCCGCCTGGAGCCTTCCCTCGCAGGTGCGCAAGGCGCACAGCATCGACGAGGTGTTCAAGTCGAGCGAGTTCGTGACCGTGCACGTTCCCCTGCTGCCGGCCACGCGGGCGCTGGTCAATGCCGAACGCCTGGCCCTGATGCGTCACGGCAGCGTGCTGCTCAACTTCGCGCGCGAGGACATCGTCGATACCGCGGCGGTGGCCGACGCGCTCGGTACCAAGCGGCTGGCAGCTTACGTGTGCGACTTCCCGAGCGAGCATCTGGTCGACCTGCATGGCGCGGTCGCGCTGCCGCACCTGGGCGCGTCCACACGCGAGGCCGAAGACAACTGCGCGGTGATGGTGGCCACACAGCTGCGCGACTTCCTCGAGCACGGCAACGTGCGCAATGCAGTGAACTTCCCGGACGTGTCGATGGAGCGCGAGTCGCCCTATCGGCTCGCCATCGCCAATGCCAACGTGCCCAACATGCTGGGACAGATCTCTTCGACCCTGGCGGGTGCGGGACTGAACATCCACAATATGCTCAACAAGTCCAAGCGGGAGATGGCCTACACCCTGGTGGACGTGGATAGCGCGGTCACCCCGGACGTGGTGCAGGCCCTGTGCCGCATCGAAGGTGTGCTCAACGTGCGCTACGTTCCCGTCTGAGCCCGAGGTGTCCGAAGGGGAGGAAGGCATGAACGACAGGAAGGCCGCCGGCGAGAGCATCGAGGCGCTCAGAGCGCGCATCGACGAGGTGGACGATCGCATTCTCGGGCTGGTCAACGAGCGCGCCGGCCTGGCGGCGCGCATCGGCGAGCTCAAGGGTGGCGCGCCGGTATACCGGCCCGAACGCGAGGCGCAGGTGCTGCGCCGGCTGCGCGGGGCGAACCGCGGACCGCTGCCCGGCGAATCCGTGGATCGGCTCTTCACCGAGGTGATCTCGGCGTGCCGGGCGGTGGAGGACGCACTGTCGGTGGCGTTTCTCGGTCCACGCGGCACCTACAGCGAGGAAGCGGCCAGCAAGCGCTTCGGCGCCAGTGTCCACGGCGTGCCCAGCGCCAGCATCGACGAGGTGTTCCGGTTGGTCGAGGCGCGGCAGGTGGGCCACGGCGTCGTGCCGGTGGAGAACAGCACCGAAGGGGCCGTGGGCCGCACACTCGATCTGCTGCTGGGAACGACCGCGCGCATCTGCGGCGAGGTGGCGCTGGCCGTGCACCAATGCCTGATGAGCCGCGATACCGGCATGGGCGGCATCGAGCGTG
>CAYLTE010000421.1:0-2659 GCA_964386195.1 uncultured Burkholderiales bacterium
AGTCAAAACGCACAGTTTTGATCTCGTCTTCTTGAATCGGGCCTATTCTTGTCGGTCGGCACGGTGCTGGACGAGTTGGAGCGCCGCGACCTGAACACCGCGCTGGTGACCTTGTGCATCGGCGCCGGCATGGGCACCGCCACCATCATCGAGCGGGTCTAGCGCCGCTTCCCTCCCCCTCGAGGGGAGGGTGGTCCGCGCAGCGGACCGGGTGGGGTCGTTGCGGCCGCACTCGACGCAAGGAACAAGGCCGAGCGCGGCCTCGGGCTACCCCACCCGGCTCGCTTCGCTCGCCACCCTCCCCTCAAGGGGGAGGGAACCGTCGCGGCGCCGCCGCAACACATTTCGATTTCAGGAGGAACCTCTCCAATGGCCAAGTACAAGAACTTCACCGTCGAGACCGACGCCGACGGCATCGCCCTCGTCACATGGGACATGCCTGACCGCTCGATGAATGTCTTCACCGAGGAGGTGATGGACGAGCTGGACAAAATCATCGACCAGGTGGTCGCCGACGCCGGCATCAAGGGCGCGGTCGTCACCTCGGGCAAGGAGACCTTCTCCGGCGGCGCCGACCTCACCATGCTCCAGAAGATGCTGGGCATCTACAGGAAGGAGGCGGCGAAGAACCCCGACGCGGCGATGAAGCTGCTGTTCGACAATGCCGGCCGCATGAGCTGGCTCTACCGCAAGCTGGAAACCTGCGGCAAGCCATGGGTCTCGGCCATCAACGGCACCTGCATGGGCGGCGCTTTTGAGTTGTCTCTTGCTTGCCATGCGCGCGTTGCCGCCGACTCCGACAAGGTCAAGATGGCGCTGCCCGAGGTGAAGGTCGGCATCTTCCCCGGCGCCGGCGGCACCCAGCGCGTGCCGCGCCTGACCGACCAGCAGTCGGCGCTCCAGATGCTGACGTCGGGCCAGAACCTGACGGCGAAGAAAGCCAAGGCCATGAACCTCGTCACCGAGGTCGCTGCGCCCGACAAGCTGATCGAAACCGCCAAGGGCCTGATCAAGGCGGGCCTCAAGCCCGTGCAGCCCTGGGACGAGAAGGGCTTCAAGCTGCCCGGCGCGCCGATCTATTCGGCCGCGGGCGCGAACCTGTGGCCGCCGGCGATCGCTATCCTGCGCCGCGAGACCTACGGCAATTATCCCGCCGCCGCGGCCATCCTGAAATGCGTCTATGAGGGCCTGCTGGTCCCGTTCGAGACCGGGCTGAGGATCGAGCAGCGCTACTTCACCGAGATCCTGCGCTCGAAGGAAGCGGCGGCGATGATCCGCTCCCTGTTCGTTTCGATGCAGGAGCTGAACAAGGGCGCGCGTCGTCCCGAGGGCATCCCCGACACGAAGTTCTCGAAGATCGGCGTGCTCGGCGCCGGGTTCATGGGCGCCGGCATCGCCTATGTCACCGCGCAGGCCGGCATCCCGGTCGTGCTGCTCGACCGCGACATGCCGTCGGCCGAGAAGGGCAAGGCCCATTCCGCCGGGCTGATGGACGACCAGATCAAGAAGGGCCGCGCCACGCCGGACAAGAAGGAAAAGCTGCTCTCCCTCATCACCCCGACCGACGACTACAAGCTGCTCGACGGTTGCGATCTCGTCATCGAAGCGGTGTTCGAGGATTCGGAGATTAAGAAGGGTGTCACCGAGAAGGCCGAGGCCGTGTTGAAGAAAGGCGCGGTCTTCGCTTCCAACACCTCGACCATCCCGATCACCAGCCTGGCGAAGAACTCCAAGCGTCCGGCCGACTTCATCGGCGTGCATTTCTTCTCGCCGGTCGACAGGATGATGCTGGTCGAGATCATCCTCGGCAAGAAGACCGAGGACAAGGCGCTGGCCGTGGCCATGGACTACGTCCGGGCGATCAGGAAGACGCCGATCGTCGTCAACGACACGCGCGGCTTCTACGTCAACCGCTGCGTGCTGAAATACATGAGCGAGTCGTTCAACATGCTCATCGAGGGCGTGCCGCCGGCGATGATCGAGAACGCGGCGAAGATGGCCGGCATGCCGGTCGGGCCGCTGGCGCTGACCGACGAGACTGCCATCGACCTCGCCCAGAAGATCATGAAGCAGACCATGAGGGATCTGGGCGAGAAGGCTGTCGACCAGAACCAGATGGCGCTGATCAACACCATGGTCGACAAGCACGGCCGGTTCGGGCGCAAGAACGGCAAGGGTTTTTACGACTACCCGGCCAAGCCGGCGAAGAAGCACCTTTGGCCCGAACTGAAGACGCTCTACAGGCAGCAGGACGCCGACAAGGTCGACGTGGAGGAGCTCAAGGAGCGCTTCCTCTATGTCATCGCGCTGGAAGCCGCGCGCGTCATGGAGGAGGGGCACCTGACCGACGTGCGCGAGGCGGATGTCGGCTCGATCCTCGCCTTCGGCTTCGCGCCCTACACCGGCGGCGCGCTGAGCTACATCGACGGCATCGGCGCCAAGGCGTTCGTCGGGCGCGCCAAGCAGTTGCAGAAGAAATACGGCGCGCAGTTCAAGGCGCCGAAGCTGCTCGCCGAGATGGCCGACAAGGGCCAGACCTTCTACCAGCGCTTCGACCCCTACGCGAAGACGCAGAAGAAGGCGGCGTAGACGCGTGTTCACCCCCCTCTGGCCTGCCGGCCCACAACCCCACAAAGCGGGGGCTAGGCAAACCGCAGAG
>CAYLTE010000422.1:0-2648 GCA_964386195.1 uncultured Burkholderiales bacterium
TGCCGCGCGGCGGGCGGCTCATCGGCCGGCTGGAGCGGACGATGATCCTGATGCTGGTGATCGCCGGCCAGCCCGACGGCATCGGCTTTCTCATCGCCGCCAAGTCGCTGCTGCGCTTCAACGACCTCGCGCAGGGCAAGGACCGCGGGGTCAGCGAGTACGTGATCATCGGGACGCTCGCGAGCTTCGGTGCGGCCGCAGCGGTGGTCGCCCTCGCTGCGTTGGGCTTCGTCGGGGTGGGGCTGCAGCCCCCGGCCGCCGAACTCGGATTGATGATGATCCAGTCCCTTCCGTACTACGAGGAGGCCCCCTGGGTGATCGCGGCTCCCGTTGCCGTTCTGGCGACGTTCCTGGCCGGGCTGGTGCTGCTCGCGCCCGCGAGGCTCGCGCGATGAGCGCGATACTCGAGGTGCAGGACCTTTGCGTGCGCGCGGGGCGGGACGCGCCGCCGCTGGTCAATGGCGTGTCGTTCGTGCTGAGGGCTGGCCAATCGCTGACCTTGCTCGGAGAGAGCGGATCGGGCAAGTCGCTCCTGGCACACGCCATCATGGGGAGGCTGCCGCACGGGATTGCGGCGGAGGGACGCATGCGCCTCAATGACTCGGAGATGCCGGTGGCTGCCGCGCGGCGTCAGTGGTGGGGACGCGAGATCGCCCTGCTGCCGCAGGAGCCGTGGATCGCCCTCGATCCGACGATGCGTGCGTTGGAACAGGTCTTTGAGACACACCGGTTCGTGGCCGGTCTGGACGCAGCGCACGCGCGCACTCGCGCACGCGACGATCTGGCCCGGCTCGGGCTGGTCGACGCAGCAGACAAGTTTCCGGGAACGCTGTCCGGCGGCATGGCGCAGCGCGTGGCATTCGCGGCAACGGCGGCGGGAGGCGCGCGCATCCTGATCGTCGACGAGCCGACCAAGGGACTGGATGCCGGCCTGCGCGACCAGGTGATTGCTCTGCTGAGAAGTGTCGTCGAGGCGGGAGGCATCGTGCTCGCGATCAGCCACGATGTCGCTGTTGCACGGGCCATGGATGGAGACGTTGCCGTCATGCTCGACGCTCGCGTAGTGGAGCGGGGCAAGGCGTCGCATGTCCTGGCGGAGCCGCAGCATGACTACACGAAGCGTTTGCTCGCCGCGGAGCCGGCGAACTGGCCTCGCTACCAGGTGCCGTCGCCGCGCGACAGTTCTCGCGTGCTCGAGGCGAAGCGCGTCGCGAAGCGATTCGGCACCCGCACTCTGTTCGAGGACGTGGATCTCGTGGCGCATCGCGGCGAGCGGCTGGCCATCGTCGGAGCCAGCGGGTCAGGCAAGACCACCCTCGGCAATGTGCTGCTGGGGTTGGCGAGGTCCGATGCCGGCAGCGTCAAACGCGGCCCGGATCTGGAACGGGTTGCCTTTCAGAAGCTGTATCAAGACCCCGTTGCGAGCTTCGCGCCTCGCATCACGCTGCGTCGTGCCTTGGCGGATGTGATCGGCCGCCATCGCCTGCCATGGAGCGGGGTCGAGGCGTTGCTGGCGCGTCTGCGCCTGCCTGCGGCGCTGCTGGACCGGCTGCCCCATCAGGTGTCCGGCGGTGAACTGCAGCGGATCGCATTGCTCAGAGTGCTGCTGCTGCGACCTGCGCTGGTGTTCGCGGACGAACCGACTTCGCGGCTCGACCCAGTGATGCAGAAGGAGACGATGGATTTGCTGGTTCAGGTCCTCGGGGAACGAGGCAGCGCACTGCTGCTGGTGACGCACGACCCCACCATCGCGCATCGAGTCGCCGACCGCGTCGTCGCGATCGGCCACTGAGAGCCCCTGTTTCCCCCGGTGCGATCGCCCGGGTGGATGTGCTATAACCGCGCCAGCACTGCGGATGCTGAATTCCTTCGTGTCCGCCGCTGAAGAACCAATGCGGTCCGAACACGAGTTCGCCGCCGATCCCTGACCGAGAGACCACCCCATGGCCGACGTGAGCCGCCGCGCCCGCGAACTGGGCACCGAGAACGCATTCGTCGTTCTCGCCGAAGTGAACAAGCTGATCCGTGAAGGGCGCGACATCGTGTCCTTCTGTATCGGGCAGCCCGATTTCCACACGCCGGTGAACATCCAGGACGCGGCGGTGAAGGCGATTCGCGAGGGCCGGCATGGCTACACGCCGTCGGCGGGGATAGTCGAGTTGCGCGAGGCGGTCGCGCGCGACATCCAGCGCACGCGCGGCATCCGGGTCGATCCCAACGACGTCGTGGTGGGGGCGGGTGCCAAGCCGTTCATCGGCTACAGCGTCCTGTCGGTCACCGACTACGGCGCCGGGGACGAGGTCATCTATCCCAATCCCGGCTTCCCGATCTACGAGTCCCAGATCAAGGCCAACGGCGCGGTGCCGGTGCCGATCCACCTGCGCGAGTCGCGCGCCTTCAACTTCGACCCCCAGGAACTGGCGGACAAGATCACGCCGCGCACGAAACTGCTGATCCTCAACTCCCCGCACAACCCCACCGGCGGCATCGTCCCGCGCCAGGACATGGAGGCCATCGCGGAGATCCTGCGCCGGCACGAGCAGGTGTGGGTGTACGCCGACGAGATCTACGGCCGCCTGGTGTACGACGGGCAGTTCACCTCGATCGCCTCGCTGCCGGGCATGCTCGAACGCACCATCATCTCGGAC
>CAYLTE010000423.1:0-2199 GCA_964386195.1 uncultured Burkholderiales bacterium
ACATACTGCAGGTGGAGAAGCGCATCCGCGGCCGCGTCAAGCGCCAGATGGAGAAGAGCCAGCGCGAGTACTACCTCAACGAGCAGGTCAAGGCGATCCAGAAGGAACTGGGCGACCTGGAGGAGGGTGCGGACCTCGACGAGATGGAGAAGCGCATCAAGTCCTCCCACATGCCCAAGGAGGCGCGCGTCAAGGCCGAGGCGGAACTGCGCAAGCTGCGCCTGATGTCGCCCATGTCGGCGGAGGCCACCGTGGTGCGCAACTACATCGAGACGCTCACCAACCTGCCGTGGAAGAAGAAGAGCAAGATCAGCGGCGACCTCGCCAAGGCCGAGGTGGTGCTCGACGAGGATCACTACGGTCTGGACAAGGTCAAGGAGCGCATCGTCGAGTACCTCGCCGTGCAGCAGCGCGTGGAGAAGGTGAAGGCGCCGATCCTGTGCCTGGTCGGACCGCCCGGCGTCGGCAAGACCTCGCTCGGGCAGTCGATCGCGCGCGCGACCAACCGCAAGTTCGTGCGCATGTCGCTGGGCGGTGTCCGTGACGAAGCCGAGATCCGCGGGCACCGTCGCACCTACATCGGTTCGATGCCCGGCAAGATCCTGCAGAACATGACGAAGGTGGGCGTGCGCAATCCGCTGTTCCTGCTCGACGAAGTCGACAAGATGGGACAGGACTTCCGTGGCGACCCGTCGTCCGCGCTGCTCGAGGTACTCGATCCGGAGCAGAACCACACGTTCGTGGACCATTACGTGGAGGTCGACTACGACCTGTCGGACGTGATGTTCGTGGCCACGGCGAACACGATGAACATCCCCGCGCCTCTGCTCGACCGTATGGAGGTGATTCGTCTCTCCGGCTACACCGAGGACGAGAAGGTCAACATCGCGGTGCGCTACCTGCTGCCCAAGCAGATGAAGAACCACGGCCTGAAGGCCGAGGAACTGACGGTGTCGGAGAGCGCCATTCGCGACGTGATCCGCTACTACACGCGCGAGGCGGGCGTGCGTTCGCTCGAGCGCGAGATCTCGAAGATCTGCCGCAAGGTGGTGAAGTCGCTCGTGCTCAAGCGGCGCTCGGCAAAGACCGCGGTCAATTCCAAGAATCTGGGCAACTACCTGGGCGTGCGCCGCTATACCTTCGGCATCGCCGAGAAGCACAACCAGGTTGGACAGGTGACCGGACTGGCGTGGACCGAGGTCGGCGGCGAACTGCTGACGATCGAAAGCGCAGTCGTTCCCGGCAAGGGCAAGGTGGTGTCCACCGGCAAGCTGGGCGAGGTGATGCAGGAGTCGATCCAGGCGGCGCTCACGGTCGTGCGCAGCCGCTCGCAGAAGCTGGGGATCTCCGAGGAGTTTCACCAGAAGAACGACATCCACATTCACCTCCCCGAGGGTGCTACGCCGAAGGACGGTCCGAGCGCAGGCATCGGCATCTGCACCGCGATGGTCTCCGTCCTCACCAATATTCCCGTGCGGGCAGACGTCGCGATGACGGGGGAGATCACCCTGCGCGGCGAAGTGCTTCCGATCGGCGGGCTGAAGGAGAAGCTCCTCGCGGCGCACCGCGGGGGAATCAAGATCGTCCTGATTCCCGAGGAGAACGTGAAGGATCTGACCGAGATACCGGACAACATCAAGAACCGCCTCGACATCCATCCCGTGAAGTGGATCGATCAGGTGCTCGACATGGCGCTCGAGCGCAAGCCCACGCCCTTGCCGGATCAGTCGGAGTCGGTGGCAATACCGCCGGTCGAGTCCACGGAAACGCTGGCGGCGGTCAAGCACTGACCCGACCCCGCGTTCGATACCACGCCCCCGAAAGGGGGCGTTTTCATTTGCGGGCGCTTACGCGGGTTTGGCGCGTTGCGTCCGTTTTCACGCCATTGCGCTTGCTTGACATTGGCTTTTGCCGCTTGCTATAAACGATGGCGGTTCGCATTCCGGCAGTTCTCGATTCCGCCCTCGTGCGGATATCACCACCGCGCGCCCGGTGCACAGGGAGGCCGTGGCGCGTCTTCGTCGAGGCCGGGCCATGCCCGGTGCTTGCAGCACAATAAGAAGGGGGCGTCTCGTGAACAAGCAAGAACTCATCGATGCTGTTGCAGTGTCCGCCGACATCTCCAAAGCGGCGGCCGGTCGTGCCCTCGATGGCGCCATCGCCGCCATCAGATCTTCGCTGAAGAAGGGGCAGACGGTC
>CAYLTE010000423.1:2209-2647 GCA_964386195.1 uncultured Burkholderiales bacterium
GGTCACCCTGGTCGGATTCGGAACCTTTTACGTGGGCAAGCGCGCCGCACGCAGCGGGCGCAATCCGCGAACGGGTGCGAGCATCAAGATTCGTGCGGCGAAAGTCCCCAAGTTTCGCCCTGGCAAAGCGCTCAAGGATTCGGTAAACTAGCGGCCTTTCTGCAATCGGCAGTCGGCACGCACGCGATGCCCAGCAGTGACGGAACGGTACAGCGCTTCCGTGGCTGTGGGGCGGGTGGTTGAGGTTGGCGCGGCGTGGGTGCTTAGCTCAGTTGGTAGAGCGTCGCCCTTACAAGGCGAATGTCGGGAGTTCGAGCCTCTCAGCACCCACCAACGAGCGACGGCACATGCCTGAGGCGGCAGAATGCAGGAGCAGTAGGATCAGGAGTGGTAGTTCAGTCGGTTAGAATACCGGCCTGTCACGCCGGGGGTCGCGGG
>CAYLTE010000424.1:0-2625 GCA_964386195.1 uncultured Burkholderiales bacterium
CTGCGCGGCCGCGCCGGACCAGTGCGCCAGCATGCGTTGGGCGAAGGCCAGTTCCCACTCGGCGCTCGCGTGCGGCACGTCGGCCGAGCGCTGACGCGCCACCGGCAGGAACGGACTGGGACGGGGCGATTCCGGAAAGGCTTCGTCGTGCAGGCCGGTGACGAACAAGGCGTCGAACTCGAGGCCGACCGACTCGAGCGTGCCGAGCACCTGCACCGGCACGTCGGGCGATTCCGGCTGGTAGGCGATGTCGCTGGCGGTGCGCGCCAACCAAGCGAGCGCCTCGGCGTAGCCGACGCGACCGAGCACCGCGTCCAGGCGTGCCAGCGAAGACACCGTCTCCTGCCACTTGCGCTGGGTCTGGAACTCCTCGCTGTCGAGCGGGCGCTCCCCCGGCCAGCCGAGCGCCGTGCACAACTCGAGGAAGGTCACCGACCAGGCGGAGGGAAGCTGCCGCCTGCCGCGCGCCGCCGCGCTTCGCGGCAGCCACTCCTGCAGCCGCGCAGCCAGCAGCCGGCACGCCGCAGCATCTCCCGGATCGGACCGGCGCACCTCGCGCAGCAGTGTATCGAGGCTGGTTTCCGGGCTGCCGAGCCGCCGCAGCCGCGCATCGAGCCGCGCTCGCGCCATGCGTTCGGTTTCGGCGCCGCCGAGGAAGGGGCCGCGCAACAGCGCGCCCAGTTCACCGAGCGGCAGCGTGCCCTGCGCCAGTCGCAGCAGGGCGAGCGCGGCGTGCACCATCGGCTGCGCCGAGAGCGGACGCCCGAGCGAGAGGTTGTACGGCCTCGGCGCCGCATCGCGGCCTGGCAGCCAGCGCGAGGGCTGCAGGGCATCGTCGAGCGCGCGCATCCACGCTTCCCGGCTAGCGGCCAGGTTGGGAACGACGATGCCCACGCGCGTCTGCGGCCGCTCCGAGAGCAGCGCGCGCACCGAAGCGGCCACGTGTCGGCGCTCGTGCTCGTCGTCGACGCATTCGACGCGGCGCACCCGCGCGTCGTTGCGCGCGGGTGCGCGCTCGATCACCTCGATGCCACCCACGCGGCATGCATCGAGGAAGTCGCGCTCCTGCGGGGAGAGCTGATCGAAGGCATACAGCACGAGCACTTCGCAGGAGCCCGGTGCGCGCGTGCGCACGTTCTCGGCGAGCAGATCGAGCCGGCGCGCCGGATCGGTCCAGCCCTGGCGCCGGCACGCGGCCTCGAAGCGCCGCGACCAGTCGAGCCAGGCAGTGACGTCCTCGGACTGCGGTCCCGCGCAGTCGATGCGCCAGGCATGGCGCAGCGTATGGGCATCGCGCGCGCTGCGAGCGGCCGCGCCGACGTCGAGCAGGGGCACCTGCGTGGTGCCCTCGATCGTGCGCCGCCACAGGGCCGTCTCCTGGAGTGAATCGGGGATCAGGAGCGCGGCGTCGTCGCGTGCGCGCAGGCGTAGACAGCGTCCGAGCCACGCCTCCCAGGGCAGGATGTCAGCGCTGCGCCACGCGGCGCGGCCGGCGTCGGCTTGCGCGAGGTCGAAGCGGCGGGCCAGGTCGCGCGCGAGTCGGCGGTTCGGCGTCACCAGCGTGGCGCCGTCCTCGAGCAGGCGGATCAGGTGCGCATCCATGCGGGGAGGGATGCTACGCGACGCGCGAGCGCCCGCGCAAAGCGAACGGGCCGCAGCGCGGCCCGTTGCGAGCGAGATGACAACCCGCGGTCAACGCGCGAGGTGCTTCTTCTTGTCCTGCACCGCTCGCCACTGGTCGGCATCCTCTGGCGGATCCTTGCGCTCGGTGATGGCCGGCCACCCCTTGGCCAGTTCCGCGTTCAGCGCGATGAACTCGCGCTGAACCACCGGCACGTCGTCCTCCGCATAGATCGCCTCCACCGGACACTCGGCCACGCACAGCGTGCAGTCGATGCACTCGTCCGGATCGATCACCAGCATGTTCGGCCCCTCGCGGAAGCAGTCCACCGGGCAGACGTCGACGCAGTCGGTGTACTTGCACTTGATGCACGATTCGGTGACGACGTAGGTCATGAGCGTTTCCTGCGGGGCCCGGCTGAAAGGCCGCGGATTTTATCAGATGGCCGTCGCCAGCCCGGCGCAGGCGCGCCGCATGTGCCACGGATTTGCGCTACGATTCGCCCTGTCCCGACCGTCGCGTGCGCCCTCCGCTTCGCGCCTTGCCTCCCTCCGGCGCCCGGCAGTCCAGTCCTGTCATTCGAACCGAACCATTCTCATTCCACGCCCCGGGCATCACCATGAGCGAGCACATCCATCACGTCACCGACGACACCTTCGAAACCGAGGTCCTGCAGTCCTCCACCCCCGTCCTGGTCGATTACTGGGCCGAGTGGTGCGGGCCCTGCAAGATGATCGCGCCGATTCTGGACGACGTTGCGCAGAGCTATGCCGGCCGACTCAAGGTCGCCAAGCTCAACATCGACGAGAACCAGGCGACCCCGCCCAAGTACGGCATCCGCGGGATACCGACCCTGATGCTGTTCAAGAACGGCAACATGGAAGCCATGAAGGTGGGCGCCCTGTCGAAGTCGCAGCTTACGGCGTTTATTGACAGCAATATCTAAAGTCTTTACCCTCCCCGGACGATAAGCCAAAGAAGTCAGGCGGCATCGCTTCCTGACG
>CAYLTE010000425.1:0-2609 GCA_964386195.1 uncultured Burkholderiales bacterium
AATACGCCGGTCACCTTCTGGTCGGTGTAGTCCTTCCACTCGACCTTGCCGCCAGCGGCTTGAAAGCGCGCCAGCATGGCGTCGGCCTTGAGCGCGGGACGGCCTTGGATGACGTGATACTCCTGCATCGCGCGCGCCGGGTGTACGCCTTCGGCCTGCGCGACCAGCATCAACGCCAGCGCTTGGTCGGGATTCTTCACGCCGAACAATCCAGACTTCGCGGCAGCATTGGCCATGCGCTCGATCTGGTTGAACGGGATCACGTCTGTCGAGACTGCGTTCATGCGGGTTCCTCGGATGAAATGGTTACGGCGTCACAATCCGCCGGTGCTGCTCGATGCTGCTGCGCTCGTCGATCTTGGGCTGCTCCATGATCACGACACGTCGCTTGAGCAGCGCTCGGCGCAACCTGATCTGCTGGTGGCGCTTGCGAGCGGCAGAGAGTTCGGCGTTGATGCGGCGAATCCAGTTGAGCGGGTTCATGCGTCTCTCCTGACCTGTGCGTACATTTCCCACGTAAACGTCTCGAATTCCTCGCTGTGCGCCGCGATGAACACCTGTGCCAGCCGCATGAAGTTCTTGCGCTGGTAAGCGAGAAAATCCTCGCGGGCGTCGTCGGTTTCGATCTCGGCCATCGCGCCGACATAGCGCGGGTCGCGGTTGGTGATGGCGATGTCGCAGAGGGCGTTCACAAGCACTCTTCCTCGAACCGACCCCGGCAGAACTCGTCGAACGCGTCGTCGCGATCGAGCGCGAACTCGTGTTCCATTTCGGCGCGGCGGGTGGCGAGCCATGCGGCGTAGTCGCGCTCGTTGGCGTCGGTCCAGTACGCGGTGGGCGGATCGAGGTCGCGCTCGCGGAACGGGAATGCGATCGAGACGGCGTCGTGGATGGTGATCACGACGACACCGCCGCCCGGTAGTCGTCGAGCGCCCGGCGCGCGTTGACGAACGCGGGGTGATTGCGGTTCGCGTCGTCGGTGGTCAGCGCCAGCACGCGACGCAGCGACTCGGCCAGCGCGAGCGGGATGTCGAGGTGAAGCGCGAGGGCTTCGGTTTCGTAGCGGGACATGGCTGCCTCCTGAGTGTGGAGGCAGACTAGGACAAGTTATCCGTCAAGTCAAGGATTAATTATCCGATTCGTTTCCAGACACCGCACGGCTGCGTAGCAAGGCGAGAACTTGCTGCGGCGCAAGTTCGTCGGGCGGGCTGGCTAGCTTGCGAGGCGGTCGGTTGTGGGCGGTAGGCTTCGCCCGAGCGAGAAAGGGCGGCCGGTGAGCAATACCCACGGGTCCGATCCCGTAGCCTCACAGAACGGCATCAGCAGGTGGTGCGGCAAAAGCGTGCGGGTTTCCCACTTGCCGTAGGTGTCGAGTTTCACACCCAGGGCCTCGGCGACTTCGGCGGGCTGACGGCCGGACGCCACGCGCAGCGCTCGCGTGCGCTTGATGAAAGCGGCGCGATATTGTGCGGGCGTGCTGGGGCGGCGACGTAGTGACACGCCCCACATGGTCAGTTGTGACGAGGATTCGAGCACCTGCAAACTTATCCCCCCTTGCGCGGATTATTTATCCGCGCTATAAGGGGGGTATGCAAGCAGTTCAGGACATATTTCGCATCTGGCCGAGTGTGCGCCAGATGGCGGATGGCATTGGTCGGGAATATGACACGGTGCTGCGTTGGCGGCTTCGAGGGCGCATTCCCGAGGATTCATGGGGCGAGGTCATTCGCGCTGCCGCCGAGGCGGGAGTGGAACTGACGGCCGAGAATTTACTCGTCGTCAACGCGCCGATGAAGCAGCGCGGCCGACCGCGTACCAAGCGGCGCGCCCGTCGATGACCTACTTCGACCACTACGCCCGCCAGACCACCCGCCAGCCGGGCGACACGGTCGAGCTGGATCCCTACCTCGTGCTGGAAGGCGAGGCCGCTGAGGACACGATCCGGCGGTTTTTCGACGCAGCCGTGCGGGCGGCGGAAGCGGTGCAGTGATGCCGCCCTTCAACATTCCGGCCGGCACCGTTCTCGCCGCCACGCAAACGCGTTGTGGCGACTGTGGCGCGCCGATCACGGTCGTGCGCGTGCAGACGGACTCGGGCCTCCATTGGGGTGCTGTCGAGCTGTGGTGCGGGTCGTATCGGCCGCATACATGTGACCCGGCGGAAGCGGAGGAGGTGGCGGCGTGAAGAGACGGCCCCAGAACGACCGCATTATCGACTACCTCGCCACCGGCCGCCCGCTGACGCCCATCGTCGCGCTGCGTCGCTTCGGCACGTTCCGTCTCGGCGCTCGCGTCTACGAACTCAAGCGCCAGGGGCACCCGATCACCTCACGGCTCGTCAAGCGCGGCGATGTGCACGTGGCCGAGTACCGGCTGGAGCGCGGCTGCAGATGAGCGTGAAGATAATGACGCTCGCATGGGCCGTCGTATTGCCTCACAGCGCGAAACTCGTGCTGCTCGCGCTCGCCGACAATGCGAATGACGAGGGGGACTGTTGGCCATCGATTCCTACGCTCGCGAGCAAGTGCTGCATGCACCGCTCGACCGTGATGCGGATGCTCGGCGAGCTGGAAGAGCGGCGTCATATCACCCGTTCAATGGAGACGGGGA
>CAYLTE010000426.1:0-2602 GCA_964386195.1 uncultured Burkholderiales bacterium
GCGCCGCCAAGATCGGCCTCATGCGGGGTGTACGCCGGCTGGGCGTCACGATCGAGCGCGGGCAGCGACGCTGACGACCAGCGCCGCTCACCCGCGCGGGTGATGCTTGGCGTGCAACTGCTTGAGGCGCTCCCGGGCCACGTGCGTGTAGATCTGCGTGGTGGAGATGTCGGCGTGGCCCAGGAGCAGTTGCACCACGCGCAGATCGGCACCGTGATTGAGCAGGTGGGTCGCGAACGCGTGCCGTAGGGTGTGGGGCGAGATCGCCGCGGCGATGCCCGCACGCGTGGCATAGCGCTTGATCAGATACCAGAACGCCTGCCGCGTCATGGCTTGCGCACGGGAAGTGACGAACAACGCATCGCTGCCGCGTCCGGCGAGCAGGAGCGGGCGCGCCTCGCGCAGGTAGCGGCGCACCCAGCTCAGTGCTTCCTCGCCGACCGGCACCAGCCGCTCCTTCGCGCCCTTACCCAGCACCCGCACCACTCCCATGTCCTGGGACAGCTGCACGAGCGTCAGGGGCACCAGTTCCGACACTCGCAGGCCGGTTGCATACAGCAACTCGAGCATCGCCCGGTCGCGAAGCCCGAGCGGGTCGTTCACGTCGGGAGCATCCAGCAAAGATTCGACGTCGGCCTCGGTCAGTGATCGGGGCATGCGGGCCGGGCGCTTGGGCGATTCGATGTCCTGGGTCGGGTCCTCCGTGCGCCTGCCCTCTCGAAGGAGGTAGGCGAAGTATCGTCGCAGACTCGACAGCAGGCGCGCCGAGGAGGTCGCCTTGGCGCGCGCCTCGAAGCGCGACGCGAGGTAGGCGTTGAGCATCGCCTTGTCTGCCTCGGAGAGGCCTCGTCCACGGTGTCGCCTGAGCCACAGGTCGCATTGCCGCAGATCCCGCCGATAGCTCTCGAGCGTGTTGCGGGACAGACCATCCTCGAGCCAGAGCGAATCGATGAACGCATCGAGCAGCGGACAATCGCCATGCGTACGGGCAGTCGAAGCGGGGCGCGCGGTCACGATCTCAGCCGGAAGAGCAGGATTCGCAGGCGATCTCGCATCGGAGCTTCCAGCGGGCAGGAAAGCACCAGTATTCCACGGTCAGCCTCGGCGCGAATCGGTCGGGAGCCGCTCCGCCGGGCGAAAAAAAACGGCCCTCGAGGGGCCGCTTCTTTTCCGGGCGTGCGCGACGACCGATGTCTCAGGCTTCCGCCGCACTTCCCTTGTCGGCCGAGAAGTTGAGCTTCTCGCGAATGCGGGCGGACTTGCCGGAGCGCTCGCGCAGATAGTAGAGCTTGGCGCGGCGCACGTCGCCGCGGCGCTTGACGTCGATGTTCGCGATAAGGGGCGAATAGGTCTGGAAGGTTCGCTCCACACCTTCGCCCGACGATATCTTGCGCACGATGAACGAGGAGTTCAGTCCGCGATTGCGCTTTGCGATCACCACGCCTTCGTATGCCTGGACACGCTTGCGATCGCCCTCCACGACGTTCACGCTGACGACCACCGTGTCGCCGGGGGCGAAGTCGGGCACCTTCTTACCCAGCCGGGCGATCTCTTCCTGTTCGATTTTCGCGATCAAATCCATGGTTCCGACTCCTGCGATGACCGGGGCGCAAATCAGCTCTGCAACTCGCGCTTGTATTCTTCCAACAGCACCGACTGCTCGTCAGTCAGGGCCAAGTCCTTCATCAACTCCGGGCGCCGGATCCATGTCCGTCCCAGCGCCTGCTTCATTCGCCACCGTTCGATCTCGGCATGGTTGCCCGAGAGCAGCACCGCTGGCACTTCCTCGCCTTCGTAGACTTCCGGCCGCGTGTAATGGGGGTGGTCGAGCAGTCCGCGCACGAACGAATCTTGCGCGGCCGACTCCGGCCCACCCAGTACACCGGGCACCTGCCGGATCAGCGCATCCATCAGCACCATCGCCGGCAGTTCACCACCGGAGACCACGTAATCTCCGATGGACACCTCCATGTCCACCTGCCGCCGGATCAGGCGCTCGTCCACGCCTTCATACCGGCCGCACAGCATGATCACGCCGTCCTCCTCCAGCAGCCCGCGCACGAGGCCATGCGTGAGGACAACGCCCTGGGGGCTGAAGTAGATCACCTTCGACCCACGCACCCCGCAGCTCTTCTGCCGCTGCCGCGCCGCCTTCAGCGCCTTCTCGAGCGGCTCGGGCATCATCACCATACCCGGCCCGCCTCCATACGGCCGGTCGTCCACCGACCGGTAGGCGTTGCTGCTGAAGTCGCGCGGATTCCACAGGACCAGTTCGTAGACCCCGTTCTCGAACGCCCGCCGGGTGATTCCCGACCGCGTCAGGGCATCGAACATCTCCGGGAACAGGGTAACGGCGTCGAAGTGAATCAAAAATCCACCCCCCAGTCCACCACCATCGACCCCTGCGCCAAATCCACCGACTTGACCACCGCTGCGACGAAGGGGATCAACCGCTCCCGCTCCGCCTCGACCACGAGCACCTGGTTTGCGCCCGTTTCCATCAATCCCGTCACCACACCCAGTGTGGCGCCTTCGAGGTTCCGCACCTGCAATCCCTGCAGGTCTGCCCAGTAATACTCGTCTGCCTCACCCTCGGGCAGCT
>CAYLTE010000427.1:0-2591 GCA_964386195.1 uncultured Burkholderiales bacterium
TGGCCGCACCGCGTGGTGAGGTGCAAGCCGAACCACGCGGGCCACGTACGCTGACCGAAGTGTCAGCAGCAAACCTTTGGGGATTATATACTTGCCCAAGGGTAAGCCGTCCATTAGATTGAATCCATGGAGAGTCATTCGCTAGCGTTTTCGGGGTCTTTCGACCGCTCTTCGACAATGGCGTCAACCTTCTTCATGACGCGCTTCCCGAAGAGCTTTTCCATGACCTCCCGGTCGGGGCGCTCGGCGATGTCCTTCGGCAACCTGTCCTTCTTCTTCGGTTTCTGAGCCATGGCTGCGGATATCAACCTCGTTTCGCTAATTGAGAGGTTCGGGGACGACGACAAGTGCCGTGAGGCGCTTCGCAAGATTCGCTGGCCCGATGGCGTGGCGTGTCCGCGCTGCGGAGATATGTCGGTTTCGGAGTTGAAGGAGTACGACCGCTGGGACTGCAACGGGTGCCGTTACCAGTTCACGGTCACGGCTGGCACGGTCCTCCATAAGACCAAGATCCCGCTCTTCAAGTGGTTCCTCGCCATCTACTTGATGGTCGAGTCCAAGAAGGGGATGAGCGCCAACCAGTTGAAGCGCACGCTCGGCGTCTCGTACAAGACCGCGTGGTTCCTCTGCCATCGTATTCGCGAAGCGATGGGCAACGATCCCTTCACCGGCCCTACGCTGTTCGGCATCATCGAGGTGGACGAGACGTGGGTTGGTGGCGTCCAGAAGGGCGCGGGACGCGGCCCCTACAGCAGCACTAACAAGGCCATCGTGGTCGGCGCGGTCCAACGTGACGGTAAGGTGCGGCTGGAGCGGATCGCGGATACCAAGCGCAAGACGCTGGACGACTTCGTGCGCCGCACCGTGACCGACGAAGCGCTCGCGATCTACACCGACGAGTTTCCGTCGTATCGTGGCATGGGGGAGCGGCTCGGCATCCCGCACGGCACCGTCCACCACAACGCTGACGAGTGGGTCGTCGGTGACGCGCACACCAACAGCGTTGAAGGTGTGTGGAGCCTCTTCAAGCGTTCGATCATGGGCAGCTTTCACAAGATCAGCCTCAAGCATCTCGACCGCTATCTTGAAGAGTTGGAGTGGCGATTCAACAACCGCGACAACCCGCACATCTTCCGCGACACGCTGCGGCGGATGATGGACACCGAGCCGCTGGAATACGAAGCACTCACGGCCTAGCGTCCGGCTTCGCAAGAATCACGTTCCGCCTAGTCTCGCGCTTGATTCTCTCGAGACAGTTCCTGCGCAAGTCTTGGGGAGCACGGGCCTGCCAGAGCACAATCGCAACAACCGCGACGCACAGTACCATTGGCAAGAACGCTTCATCTATCTGGTCCAGTTTCCAGTACATCAATAGGCCGACAGCAAAGCTGCCAAATGCGCCAGCCAATGTGTATGCATGGGCAATCGACGAGCTTGTGGAGGACAGCGTTTCCATTTCGTGCTCGGTGACTATGTAGTCTGCCATCACCCGCGCACCACCGAGCGACGTGAGCTCGTGTCCACTGGTTGGTGTGATGGCCGACGCCTGGACGACCGGATCGTCAGACATCGGACTCGGCGTCCAATGCTTCCCACCTCACGCCAAGGACCAGGGCGTTGAAGAGGAGCATTTGGCCGCAGTTCTTGCAGACGAGCACCACCGCCGGATAGCCACGGTCTGTCTCTCCCACCGAGTCGATGCGCGCGATGATGGCTGACATGTGCCACTCGTGCGTGTCGCAGACATGGCATCGGAGTGTACCTCCGGCCTTGCTCAGAATGCGCTGCACGATCCGGTCGGCCTGCTCTGGCGTGAAACGAGCGGGCTGGGGACCCGTGGGACCTTCCTTGCCCGCAGCAAAGGCGTGCGGAAAACCCGCCAGGCGGGCATGGCCCGACCTGTCGTCCGAACTCGACATTGCGACCTCCACTAGATGGGGTGGAATCGCCCGAATCTAGCGCCCGCCTACCCTTGGGCAAGTATACAATCACCAAACCTTTGTTAGAGGGCTCACGGCGGATCGTTGCGGGCATCTGTGCTTTGGTTGGCTGCCAGATAGTCGAGTTCCTTGAACACCTGATCTCGGGTCAGATAGCCGGCTAGGCCCCCGACAGCAATCGCCGTGAACACATATGTCCACAATTCGAGTCCCTCGAAGAGTGCTTGCGCAACGAGAATCGGTGTGATCACCACAATTCCGACCAACGATGCACCAAGACGAGTGCGCGTGTAGGGAATGCAAGAGCCGAAGAGGAGGCCTGCTACAGCGCCACACACGAGGTAAGCGACAACCGCTCTCCACTCAAAGCCCGCCACGCTGCGGATAACGAGAAGGATCGCCGTCAAGGCGACGCCCAACTTGGCGCCCCACCACGGACGTCGGCGTAGAGGGTTCATTTCAACCTGCGAAGTGCACTTGCGGCGCCGCCGTTAGGGACCAATCCGGCTAATGCCGCCGGGCGAGGGTGTTCACGGGGTATGGAGATCAGCTCGCGATCTTAGTACGCAGGCGCTGCCCGCAACCTTCTTGAGCCCTCTAACGGCTTGGGTTTCACCTGCGCGACCAACTTGCCTCCGCCGGGTCGCGAGG
>CAYLTE010000428.1:0-2590 GCA_964386195.1 uncultured Burkholderiales bacterium
ATGCTGCAGGTCAAGCAGGATCGCGTGATGCGCGTGGTGCCGCTGGAGAACGAGGCGGTCAACGAGTGCTGGCTGTCGGACAAGGATCGCTTCAGCTACGAAGGGCTGGACTCGCCCGACCGTCTCGCGCGACCGATGATCCGACGCGAAGGCAAGTGGACCGAGGTGGAGTGGCCGGTGGCGCTCGAGGAGGTGGCGCGCGGGCTGAAGCGCGCGCGTGACCAGCACGGCGCGCAGGCCATCGGCGCGCTCGCCACCCCGCACTCGACGCTCGAGGAACTGTATCTCCTCGGCCGCACCCTGCGCGGCCTGGGCAGCGGCAATGTCGACTTCCGCCTGCGCCAGAGCGACTTCAGCCAGGATGGCAGCGCTGCCGGCGCGCCCTGGTTGGGCATGCCGGTCGCGGAGGTCTCCAGGCTCGATCGTGTGCTGGTGATCGGCAGTCAGCTGCGCAAGGACCATCCGCTGCTCGCCGCGCGCATGCGCGTGGCTGCCCGCAAGTCGATGCAGGTCAACCTGATCAACTGCCTGGACGACGACCCACTCATCGCGCTCACCGCCAAGCTGGTGGTCTCGCCCGCGGCATTGCCCGGGGCACTCGCCGAGGTAGTGGCTGCCGTAGCGCAGATGAAGGAGCAGAGCGTCGTGGGCCTGCCTGCCGCGACGCCCTCGGCGTCCGCGCAGGCGCTCGCGCGCAGCCTCGTCTCCGGCGAGAACGTCGGCGTGTTCCTCGGCAATATGGCGCAGCACCATCCTCAGGCTGCCGTGCTGCACCGGCTCGCACATGCCTTGGTGCAACTCCTGGGCGCCCGCGTGGGCTTCCTCGGCGAGGCGGCGAACAGCGTGGGCGGCTACATCGCCGGCGCCGTGCCCTTCGATACGCCGGCCGGACTCGATGCGCAGGCCATGGTGGATAAGCCGCTGAAGGCTTACGTGCTGTGGAACGTCGAGGCGGAGCTAGACTGCCACGATCCGCAGCGCGCCATCGCCGCGCTGAAGGCGGCCGAGTTCGTGGTGGCGTGCTCGCCCTTCAAGCATCGCGCCACCGAGTATGCACACGTGCTGCTGCCGATCGCGCCGTTCACGGAGACGGCAGGGTCGTTCGTCAGCACGGAGGGCCGCCTGCAGAGCTTCGTGGGCGTGGTGCGCCCCTTCGGCGAGACGCGGCCCGGCTGGAAGGTGCTGCGCGTGCTCGGCACCTTGCTCGGCCTGGGCGGTTTCGACTTCGTCAGCGCCGAGGACGTGCGATCGGCCGCCCTGCGCGACGTGGACATCGCGGGCCGGCTGTCGAACACGCCGGCGGCGGGGCCGCTGGAGGCCGCCGGCCGCGAGTCGACCGGCCTGCAGCGTATCGCCGAGGTGCCCATCCACTTCGCCGACAACCTTGCGCGGCGCTCCCCGCCGCTGCAGATGACGCGCGATGCCGCGCTCCCTTCAGCACGCATGGCCCCGGAGACTCTCTCCCGGCTCGGGGTCGAGGAAGGCCAGCCCGTGCGCGTGCATCAGGGAACCGGCCAGGCGGTGCTCAAGGCAGTCGCGGACGAGACCGTTCCGTCCGGCTGCGTCCGGATCGCCGCGGCCCATCGCACGACTGCCGAACTCGGCGCGATGTTCGGCGAACTGCGCCTCGAGCCGGTATCGAGCACCGAGAAGGTGAGCGCCTGATCATGGAATTCTTCGAACAACTGCTCGGACCGGCGTGGCCGGTGGTGTGGACCCTGGCCAAGATCGTGGCCATCGTGCTCCCCTTGATGGGCCTGGTCGCGTACCTGACGCTCGCCGAGCGCAAGGTCATCGGCTTCATGCAGGTGCGCATCGGGCCCAACCGGGTCGGTCCGCTGGGCCTGCTGCAGCCGATCGCCGATGCGCTCAAGCTGCTGACCAAGGAAGTCATCATCCCCTCGGGGGCGAACAAGTTTCTGTTCGTGTTCGCACCGGTGATGTCGATCATGCCGGCGCTGGCCGCCTGGGCGGTGATTCCGTTCAGCCCCGAGGTCGTGCTGGCCGACGTCAATGCCGGACTGCTGTACGTGCTGGCGATCACGTCGATGGGCGTGTACGGGGTGATCATTGCCGGCTGGGCATCGAACTCCAAGTACGCCTTCCTCGGCAGCCTGCGTTCCGCGGCACAGATCGTCGCCTACGAGATCGCGATGGGCTTCGCGCTGGTAGGCGTGCTCATGATGTCGCAGAGCCTGAACCTGTCCGACATCGTGCAGCGTCAGGCGGGGGGACTCGGCCTGCTGTCGTGGAACTGGGTCCCGCTGTTTCCGATGTTCCTCGTCTACCTGATCTCCGGGGTGGCCGAGACCAACCGGGCGCCCTTCGACGTGGCCGAGGGCGAATCCGAGATCGTCGCAGGCTTCCACGTCGAGTACTCGGGGATGGCGTTCGCGATCTTCTTCCTCGCCGAGTACGCGAACATGATCCTGGTGTCCACGCTGTGCGCGGTCATGTTCCTCGGCGGCTGGCTCTCGCCCGTTCCGTTCCTGCCCGACGGCTTCCCCTGGCTCGCCGCCAAGGTCGCCTTCGTGCTGTTCCTGTTCCTGTGGTTCCGCGCCACCTTCCCGCGCTACCGCTACGACCAGAT
>CAYLTE010000429.1:0-2585 GCA_964386195.1 uncultured Burkholderiales bacterium
CTGTGCGCCGTTGGCAAAGTCGCCGAACTGGGCTTCCCAAAGCACCAGCTCGTTCGGTTCTGCTGTGGCGTAGCCGTATTCGAAACCGAGCACCGCCTCTTCCGAGAGTACGGAGTCGATCACCACGAACGGCGGCTGGTTCTCGGCAATGTGCTGGAGGGGGATGTGGTTGCCGGCATCCCAGCGCTCACGCGCCTGATCGTGCAGGACCGCGTGACGGTGGAAGAACGTCCCGCGGCCGGAATCCTGGCCCGAGATGCGCACGCCGAATCCAGCCTTGAGCAGGGCTGCGTAGGCGAGGTTCTCGGCCATGCCCCAGTCCAGCGGCAGCTTGCCCAGCATCATCTGGCGCCGGTCGGCAACTACCTTCTCCACGCGCGCGTGCAGCTTGAAGCCGTTGGGCAGGGAGGTGAGCTTCTCGCCAAGCGCCTGCAGTTCGGCAAGGGGAACTGAGGTGTCGCAGGGGTCGTTCCAGCGCCCTCCCTTGAACCGGCTCCAGTCCACGGCGTAAGGCGGGTTGAAATTCGACAGGATGTTCTTGTTGGTGTGATAGCCCTGATCGAGCGCAGCGCGGTAGGCCTGTACCATCTCGTCGGCTTCCTCGGCGCGGATGACGCCCTGAGCGACCAGCTTGTCGGCGTACAGGCGGCGCGTACCGGGATGCGCGCTCACGCTCTTGTACATGAGCGGCTGGGTCACCATCGGCTCGTCCTGCTCGTTGTGGCCGTGGCGGCGGAAGCACACCAGGTCGATCACCACGTCCTTCTGGAAATGCATGCGGAAGTCCAGCGCGATCTCCGTCACCAGGCAGACCGCTTCCGGATCGTCGGCGTTGACGTGGAACACAGGCGCCTCGACCATCTTCATGATGTCGGTGCAGTAGAGCGTGGAGCGCGTGTCGCGCGTGTCCGAGGTGGTGAAGCCGATCTGATTGTTCACCACGATGTGGACGGTGCCGCCGGTGCGATAGCCGCGCGTCTGCGACATGTTGAGCGTCTCCATGACGACGCCCTGCCCCGCCACGGCGGCATCGCCGTGGATCAGGATCGGCAGCACCTGCTTGCCCTCACGGTCCTTGCGTCGGTGCTGGCGCGCACGCACGGAGCCTTCGACCACCGGGTTCACGATCTCCAGGTGCGAGGGATTGAACGCCAAGGACAGGTGCATCGGCCCACCGGGGGTGTTCACGTCGGAGGAGAAGCCCATGTGGTACTTCACGTCACCCGACGGAAGATGTTCCGCGTGCTTGCCCTCGAATTCGGAGAACAGATCCTTGGGCGTCTTGCCCATGGTGTTGACGAGCACGTTCAGGCGCCCGCGGTGCGCCATGCCGATCACCGCTTCCTGCACGCCGTTCTCGCCAGCCTTCTGCAGCAGATGATCGACCAGCGGAATCAGCGTGTCGCCACCCTCGAGGGAGAAGCGCTTCTGCCCCACGTAGCGCGTGTGCAGATATTTCTCGAGCGTTTCCGCAGCGGTGAGTCGTTCGAGCAGGAAGCGCTTGAAGTCGCTCGTGTAGCTGGGTTGCGAGCGGACCGATTCCAGTCGCTGCTGGATCCAGCGGCGTTGCGCGCCGTCGGCGATGAACCAGAATTCCGCACCGATGGTGCCGCAGTAGGTCTCGCGCAGCGCGCGCACGATCTCGCGCAGCGGAAGCTGGTCGGGACCGAACATGGACGCGGTGTTGAACACCTGCTCCATATCGGATTCCTCCAGACCGTAGAAAGACGGCTCCAGCTCCGGGACGTGCGGCTTCTCCGATCGCTTGAGGGGGTCGAGGTTGGCATGCCGCAGCCCCATGCGCCGGTAGTTGTTCGCCAACTGAAGCACCCACACCTGCTTCTTCGCTGCCGCTGCCACCGATGGCGTCGCCGCATCCGCTGCCACCAGCCTTGGAGAACGCACCAGCTTGGCGAAGGACTGGCGGATCGGTTCGTGCGCGACATCCGCAGCGCCGGGAAGCTGCTGCAACTGGTCGAAGTAGAGCCGCCATTCCTGAGGCACGGATGCGGGATCCGACAGGTAGGATTCGTAGAGTTCCTCGATGAACGGCGCGTTGGCGCCGAACAGGTAGGACGTTCCCAGGTACTCCTTCAGCAGCGCTGCCATTCGATCCTTTCCTGGCTAGGGTTGTACGCTTGCCCGGTGGCGGGCCCGGAGTGTCGTCTCAGCCCCGCTTGGCCATGGGCACGACGTCGCGCTTCGTCGCGCCGGTGAACAACTGGCGCGGACGACCGATCTTCTGCTCCGGATCGCTGATCATCTCATTCCATTGCGCGACCCACCCGACGGTGCGCGCCAGGGCAAAGATGGCCGTGAACATGCTCGTCGGAATCCCCATCGCGCGCTGCACGATTCCCGAGTAGAAGTCGACGTTGGGATAGAGCTTCTTGTCGACGAAATAGTCGTCCTCGAGCGCGATGCGCTCGAGTTCCATCGCCAGCTTGAACAGACGGTCGTTCTGCAGTCCGAGTTCGGCGAGAACCTCGTGGCAGGTCTCACGCATCAGCTTCGCGCGCGGGTCGTAGTTCTTGTAGACGCGATGGCCGAAGCCCATCAGGCGGAAGCCGTCGTTCTTGTCCTTC
>CAYLTE010000430.1:0-2558 GCA_964386195.1 uncultured Burkholderiales bacterium
AGTGTCCGCCCGCGGGTCCGTCTCGAGCAGTGCGAAGTCCCGGCACAGGCGCTCGATCGCGCGCACGGTCGCCTCGGGATGTTCGAAGGGGAACAGGTGTGAGCCCTCCACCTCGACGACACGCAGGTGGCGGCGCGACTCGCCCAGTCCCGCCTGGCGCGCGACGAGCGAGTTGCGCCCGGCGACGAGCGCGGCCGGACAGCGCAGCTCGCGCGCGAGGGCGCCGAAGTGATGCGGGATGGTCGTGTAGATGCGCGCCTCCACCTGCGGCGCGAAGCGCAGCGTGCGGCCGTGCGAATCCGGCTGCGTGCCGTGCCGGACGTAATCGCGCAGACAGTCGGCGTCGAAGTGCCGGAACAGGGGCTTGGACCGGAAATAGCGGACCGCTTCGTTCTCGCTGGGGAAGTGGCGCCGCCGCGAGCGCGTGCGTGCCGCGGGCGTGATGCGGTCCATCAGCCAGGTGCCGCGGAACAGGCGCAGCACCCGCGATGCGAGGCCGCCGAACAGCGGCGCATCGAGGAGGATCACGGCACGGAACAGCGCGGGGTCGCGCGCGGCTGCCAGAAGCGTGAGGTAACCGCCGAGCGAATGGCCCACGCCGATGGCGGGCAGGCGGCTGCGCGCCCGCAGGTCGGCGATCAGTTCCTCGACCAGGTGCGGCCAGCCCTCGGTCACCGGATAGCGCGGGTCGTGGCCCGCCATCGGCAGGTAGGCGACGTCGAAGTGCGTGCCCAGGCCTGCGAGCAGCTTGTGGTAGCTTGCGCCGGGGAAGCCGTTGGCGTGCGCGAAGTAGAGGAATGGACGCGGAGCGTCCGACGCCTGAGTCAAGGGGATCGCTGCGCGGTACGGTGAACGAGCATGACGACGAAGAAGCCAGTCCATCATACGCCGCGCGGATTCCGCAACAACTATCCGACCCCCGCCCGCGGCAGCTTCTGGCGCTGGCAGCGCGAGCGCTGGCGCGACGGCCTGCCGCGCATCCCCGAGGGCGGCTACCGCTTCGAGCGGGTTCATCCCGATCTGGCCTGGCTGCGGCGCAACCGTGAGCAGCCCGCGCTCACCTGGATCGGCCACGCGAGTTTCCTGCTGCAACTGGGCGGACTGAACATCCTCACCGATCCGCACCTGACCGCGCGCGCCTCGCCACTGGCCTTCGCGGGGCCGGCGCGCATCGTGCCGCCGGCGATGGCGCTGCATGAGCTGCCGCACATCGACGCGGTGGTGATCTCACACAACCACTACGATCACCTCGACCTGGGGACGGTGAAGCACCTCGCCCGGCAGGCAGGCGGATCGCCACGCTTCTTCGTCCCGCTCGGCCTGAGGAGCTGGTTCGCAGGGCGGGGCATGCACGATGCAGTCGAACTGGACTGGTGGGATCGGGCGAGCCACCGCGGGCTGGATTTCCATCTCGTGCCGGTCCAGCACTGGAGTGCGCGCGGGGCCCGCGACCGCGACACCACTCTGTGGGGCGGGTGGATGATCGAGCTGCCGTCGCGCACGGCGAATGACGGCACCGCTTTCCGCTTCTTCTTCGCCGGAGACACCGGCTACTCGCGCGATTTCGCGGACATCGCCGCGCGCTTCGCCCCGATCGACCTGGCGGCACTGCCCATCGGCGCCTACGATCCGCGCTGGTTCATGCAGGTCATGCACGTCAATCCCGAGGAGGCGGTGCAGATCCACCTCGACCTGCGTGCACGCCGCTCGGTGGCGATGCACTGGGGCACCTTCATCCTCACCGACGAGCCGATGGACGAGCCTCCGCACCGGCTCGCCTCGGCCAGGCAGGCAGCCGGCCTGCGCAGCGAGGACTTCTTCCTCATGCGGCACGGCGAGACGCGGCGTCTCGACGACATGCTGCGCGAATGAGGGCGCGGCCGGCGCGACGGCACTCCGGCGGGTGCCATTCGCGACGACGCGTCTCGGAAACACGCATAATTCCCCTTGTCCGAGCGGGAGGAGAGACCAGGATGGACTACAAGCGACCCAGGACGGTCGAGGAGGCGGTGAGCTTTCTCGCCGCCAACGCCGGCGCGCAGGTGCTCGCCGGCGGCACCGATCTGCTGGTGAAGATGCGTGCCGGCATGATCGAACCCGATGCAATCGTCGATCTGAAGGCGATACCGGGGCTGCACGGCATCGAGAGCGGCCCCGGGGGCATTCGCATCGGCGCCGCGACCAGTTGCGCCGAGATCGGCGAGCACGCAGGCATGCGTCGCGTCTGGCCCGGCGTGGTGGAAGGGCTGACGCTGATCGGCTCCACGCAGGTGCAGGGTCGTGCCACGCTGGGCGGCAACCTGTGCAACGCGTCGCCCGCCGCGGACAGCGTGCCTGCGCTCATCGCAGCCGGTGCGGTGTGCGAGATCGCCGGTCCCTCAGGGGTGCGCGAAGCGCCCGTCGAGACCATCGTGACCGGCCCGGGCCGCACGTCACTGGCGTCCGGCGAATTCATCGTCGGCATCCGGCTGCCCCACCCTCGACCGCACTCCGGCGATGCCTACCTGCGCTTCATCCCGCGCACGGAGATGGACATCGCCGTGGTCGGCGTCGGCGTG
>CAYLTE010000431.1:0-2531 GCA_964386195.1 uncultured Burkholderiales bacterium
TGCCGTGGTGGTTGAGCCAGTTGCCCGGCTCCTTCTCGCTCTGCACCAGCCGATCAAACGTGACGTCGGCTGCGAAGGCCGGCGCAGAGAGCATTGCGGTAACCACAAAGGCGATTCCGGAACCGGATCGCTTTGAGATAAAGTGCCTCATCACATCCTCCCATTGGTCGACGCTCAGCGAGCGCCGTATTCGACGCCTGATGAGCAGGATGAATTCTGGGATCTTTCGCGACGCCTGGGGTATTCGTCTTTCGTTGATGCGGCGTTCGAAAAATTGAACGCCAATAGGGTGGAGTCCGATGCACTTTGATCTAGCGGATTTGCGTCTACTGGTTCAAATCTCAGAGGTGGGTTCGCTCAACCGAGGTGCGCAGGCTGCGTTCATGTCGCCAGCGGCAGCAAGCGCGCGTCTCAAGGCACTCGAAGACCAGACGCGAGGAAAGCTCTTCTACAGAGACAATCGCGGCACGACGTTGACGCCGCTTGGTGAAATCGTCGTGCGCAATGCGAGAATCATCCTGCGCCAAGTCGAGCATGCGCGAGGTGAGATCGCGGCTTTCGCAGGGGATGACGCCGGGCACATCAGAATCTTTGCGCATACAACCGCAGCCACTGAATTCATGCCCCAAGTGCTGGCGACGTTCATGGCATCCAGACCTCTGGTGACCATCGACTTGCAAGAACGACTCACGCGCGAAATTCTCCGCGGCGTCTTGGACGGTGCGACAGACGTGGGATTGGTCGCGGGCCCGGTACCGAGCGCCGATTACCAGGTTATTCCCTTCGGAAGCGATCGACTTGTTCTCGTCGTTCCCGAGCATCACCCGCTCGCAGCAAGACGTCGAGTGTCACTCGCTGAGTGCGCGGAATACGAGCACGTTGGTCTGCACGAGAGCAGTTCACATACTGAATTCCTTCGTGAAGTAACTCGTGCACAAGGCACCGCCTTGAGCATACGAGTTCAGCTGCGGAGTTTCGAGGCGATGTGTCGCATGATCGAAGCCGGCGTAGGAATCGGGGTCATGCCGGAAGGGCCCGCAACCCGCTACCGACGCAGCAGCCGAATCGACTTGATTACGTTGCACGATGAATGGGCAAAGCGAGACCGGAGCATCTTGGTAAGAGATCTGGAGGCGCTTCCGGGCTGCGCGAAAGCCTTGATCGCACACATTATGCAGACTCAGGGATCGGAATCCGCCACCAGCTGGAGTCGGTAGTTCGCCAAAGCAAGCACTGTGGTGTAGTGCTGTTCCGCAGTGAGGCATTCGGCTATTTGCTCTCCCCGCGAGGCCATGTATCTTATGCGGAGCAGCCAGGACGCGCGTAGCACGAAATCAGGAGAAGACCAATGCATTCCAGAAGAACAACCATCATTGCGTGCGCAATCGGCGCGGGTCTCGTCGCCGGTGCGACAGGCGTCGGCGCTGGCGAGGATGCCGACCAGGCACTACTGTCGCGCGCGCAGGCGATCTTCAAGCCTCTGCCTGCAGACGCGGGAACGCCCGAACGCCCGATCACGCCCGAGCGTGTCGAGCTGGGTCGCGCCCTGTTCTTCGAGACGCGCGTGTCCACCGACGGTCGCCAGAGCTGCGCTGCCTGTCACAACCCGTTCTTCTATGGTGGCGATGCGCTGCCGCAGTCGGTCGGCAACGGCGGGCGCGAACTTCCGCGCAACGTTCCCACCGTGTTCAATACCGCGCTGCAGTTCTCGCAGCACTACGGCGGCAACCGGGTGGACGTCGAGGAACAGGCGGTGAAGGCGCTCACCAGCGGACTTGCCTACGGCAACAAGGACTACGCCGAAGTGGAGAAGCGGCTGCGCGCGCTACCCTACCGGGAAATGTTCGAGAAGGCGTTTCCCGGGCAGGCCGAGCCGGTCAACGTCGAGAACTGGGGCCTGGCGATCGGCGCCTACGAGCGCGTGCTGATGACGCCCGCACCCTTCGACAGATACTTGCAGGGCGATACCAGCGCCATCGGCGACCAGGCCAAGCGCGGACTCGACACGTTCATGAACGTCGGGTGCTCGGGTTGCCACAGTGGCGTGCTGGTGGGCGGGGGCATGTTCCAGAAGTTCGGGATCACCGCGGATTACTGGACGGCGACCGGTAGCAAGGAGCACCCGGTGCTCAAGGGACGCGACATGGGCCGCTTCCACGACTCCAAGGACGAGGCCGACGCGTACGTGTTCAAGGTGCAGCAACTGCGCAACGTCGCGGTCACGCCGCCGTACTTCCACGACGGCTCAGTTGCCGAACTGGGCGATGCCGTGCGGGTGATGGGCAAGCTGCAGCTCGGGCGCGATCTGACCGACGGTGAGGTAAAGGACATCGTCGCGTTCCTCGAGACGCTCACCGGCGAGGTGCCGGCGAACTTCGCGCAGGTACCGGTGCTGCCGGTGGCGCCGTACCGGAAGTAGCCGGACGTCTTTTCTTTGCTTTTCAAGGAGGGGCGCCGCCGCAGGTTGGTTATGCCGGCGCTACCCCACACCGCCCCGGCGGCTGCGCCGCCACCCCGCCTCGTGAGAGGCG
>CAYLTE010000432.1:0-1737 GCA_964386195.1 uncultured Burkholderiales bacterium
CACGCCTCTGCGGCAGGTCGGGCTGATTGTCCTGCAAACCTTCCAGGATTTCCGTCCACTGCCGCCGCGCTTCCAGTTCGCCGGACAACTCGTAGTGCTCGTGCATGACCTGCGGATTTCGGTGACCTAGGACGGTCGGCATGGCGTGGAGCACGTCCGGCGCATCAAGGGCTGCGCCGGTGGCTGCCAGATGCCGGAAGATGTGGGGCGGGATGGCGATCCCCAGAGCGGCTCTCGTGCGGCGGGTGATGGCATGCCAGATGCCGATCGGACCGAGAGGGGTGCCGCGGTCTCCGATCCAGACATGGCCGGTCGCGGTGGCATCTGCCTGCAGCCGTGGACGGTGAATGTTCAGATATCGATCCAGCGCCGGCACCAGTTCGTCTGGCACCGGGATATGAGCGGAGCGACCGCTTTTGGTGCTCTCCGCCGGAACATGAATGGAGAGGCTCTCCCCGTCGCGACACAGATGGCGCAGATGCAAGGACAGGAAAGCTCGCCGGCGCTGCAGCGTCGCCACCAGCAGCGAGATCATCAACCCGTCGCGAAAGACGACGGCGCCGGCCCTGCCGGTCCGTGCGCGCGGGCGTTGCGCCAGTTCCTCGCCCTCCGTCATCAGCCGCTGGCCAAGCGCTGCCAGGTCACGAAGGGAGATCTGCAGCGCGGTCTTGAGGATCAGATCCGGATCGCGTTTCTGGTTAAGTCCGCGGACGGTCCGGGCGAGCCAGCGCCAATCCTGTGACGGCTCGCCTGCCCGCAGGAGCTGCGTCAGCCACAAGATCCGTGCATGGATCGTGGCCTCCTGCATGCCGTTCTGCGCCAGGAAGTCGATGAACGCATCGACCCGCTCCGGCGTGACCCGCGTCGCGGGCGGCTCTGTGCCCAGCCCCTCTGTGTGATCGAGCCAGGCGAGCCACAGCCCGTAGGCCGCGCGGCGGCTGCGGATCGTGGCGGCCGAGAGCCGGTGACCAGGACGCCGGCGTCGGGTCGGGTGTCCTGCCCGGTGATCCGTCCGCACCAACGAAGGTGCGCGCAGGAGCGCCCGGCGCGACAGTCGAGGCTGCTCGGCGCGGCGGATCAGGTCCTGATCCGCCGCTGGCATCTCGCTGACGTCCATGATGATGCGGCGGCCAGCCCCGCCCCGGCGAGGAAGCGGCAGGGGGTGGGATCTGCTGAACATCAGCGCCTGCCTCCCCGCCCGTCCCCGCGCCGCGGAGGCTGACGGCGATCGGTTCCGTCGCCGAACACGTTGTTCTGATGGCGCCGAAAGGCGTCGGCCTCGTCGATCCAGGCGTAGTGGGTGATCAGGGTATCAACCCGCCGATGCCCGAGGATCTTCATCAGATGCGGGAAGTCGCCAGGGTGGTTTTCGAGATACGCGAGGGCGGCGAAGCCGCGCACTAGATGGACGTTGAACGTCCAGCCGAGATCGTTCTTGATCCTCTGCTGCAGCTTGTTGGCCAGCGAGCCCGCATCCATGGGGGTTAATCCTCGCCCCGGGAACAGATCGATCGAACCGGACGGCGCGATCAACTGCCGCCACTTGGAGATGTAGTCACGGACGAGGGCCAGGCTGGCGCCCGACAGCTGGAACGGTTTGCGCTGGCCTGTCTTGGTGGCCTCCGCGCGGATCAGCACGGTCAGTATCTTCGGCTGCCCCTCGCGATCGAACGTCAGATCGCTCATCCTGAGTGCGCAGAGTTCGCCGCGACGGAGCGCGCCCGCCATCAGCAGCAT
>CAYLTE010000432.1:1747-2522 GCA_964386195.1 uncultured Burkholderiales bacterium
CCGCCGTCGGGCGTCCCGCATCAGCCGCGCCCCTTGCTTGCCACCTTGCCGGCGCGCTTTCTCGGCCCAGGCGAATGGCAGGGATGCCAGCTTCCGCCGGTTGCCCGGGTCGCGGAAGGGTGTCAGGCGCTGGATGTTCTGATCCGTCATCCCCCGGTAGACCGGCTTCAGGGCCTCGAACATCTCGCGGACGGTCTCATAGAGCCCCGGACAGAGATCACGTGCGAGCGCGACCACGGTGGCCGCGATATTCGCCGCCTGCGTGGAGCTTTCCCGCCGCCGCCGCTCGTGGATCGCGGTCAAAGCGACCTCCAGCGTCGCGTCCCGGAGGAGATCTTCGATCGTGCGGATCGTGCCGATGTCCTTGCCCTGGTTTCGCATCATCCCGAGAAGCTGACGCAAGTTGCCGATCCCCTTGTCCGCGGATTGCTGACGGAGGGGCTGAAAGCCACCTGACCGTCGGCGCAGTGGAGATGAGGCGGCCGTCAGACGCTCCCCGAAGTAAGCCTCGAGAGCCGACCACAGTTCGGGCGCCAGCTCTGCTGGCTCGGCAGCATAGATCTCCTTGACCGCAGGGAGCGGAAGCAGCCTGGTCGCTGGCCAGTCGGCGACCGAAGTCGCCGCCGCGTTCCACAGCGCAATCACCTTCCGCACGTGGATGCGGGGGTGCTTTAGCTGGTGCTGGCAGGACGCCAGATACCGGAGGACGTGGCCATCCCTGATCTCCTCAGGCGGATGGCCGTGGTCGGAGCACCAGCGGACGAACCGGCTGAGC
>CAYLTE010000433.1:0-2520 GCA_964386195.1 uncultured Burkholderiales bacterium
AGCGGAACCACGGTGTCGACGGGAGATCGCTTCGGGGATGCGATCGTCGTCGAGATCGGTGAGAGCTGGGTCAAGCTGAAGGCCGGCAACCGCGGCGAGACCCTGCGCCTGCTCCCGGAGGCTGCCAAGCGCTACCGCCGCGTCCCGGCTCAGGCACAATCGGATCGAGGGAACCCCAGATGAAGCGATCGCTAGCATTGTTCCTCGCGCTGCTGCTCGCTGGCTGCGCCACGCCTCCGCCGCGTCCTGCGGTCGTCGACGCCGCCATTACGGGCGAGGTCGACCGCGCAGTCGCAGGGCCGGGGCCAAAGCCCGCGCCCGTTCCCCGCGAGGCGCTGTTGCCCCCGCTGCGCATGGAATTGCCCGCCGTCGCGGGCCAGCCCATGGACCCGCGATTCGACCTCTCGGTCAGCAATGCGCCGGCCGCTCAGGTGTTCATGGCCATTGCTTCTGGTACCCGCTATTCGATGCTGCTCAATCCGGAGGTGAAGGGCACGATCACCGTGAACCTCAAGGACGTGACGGTGCGCGAAGCCATGGACTCGCTGCGCGAGCTCTACGGCTACGACTACCGGATCGACGGCACGCGCATCTTCGTGCAGCCAGCTGGACTGCAGACAAAGATCTACCGCGTGAACTACCTGCTGGGCCAGCGCAGGGGCACGAGCGACGTTCGCGTGCAGTCGGGCTCGCTGGCTGATTCCGGCGCGCCGGGTGCGCCGCCGACCCCCGCGACGACCGGGAGCCCGAGTCCTCCCGGAACGCAAACCTTCGGCGGTGGCGCCGCGCGCTCGTTGGACAGCACCCGGGTGACGACGAGCGTCGTCAACGATTTCTGGGGCGATCTGAGGGTGGCGCTTGCCGCGATCGTCGGCACCGGGAACGGAAGGAGCGTGGTGGTCACGCCGCAGTCCGGCGTGGTGCTGGTGCGCGCTTTCCCGCCGGAGCTGCGCGCGGTCGAGCATTACCTGCGCGAGACGCGGCTCGTGGTCGAGCGGCAGGTCATGCTCGAGGCGAAAGTCATCGAGGTGACGCTCGCGGAGGGGTTCCAATCCGGAATCAACTGGTCGCTGTTTCGCACGCATGACAGCCCGCGCGGCGCGATCGGGCAGGTGGGCAACAACACGACGCTGGGCACCAGCACGAGCGGATCAAGCCTGAGCAGCGGCGGTCTTACCGTGAACCCGCTGGCGGGAACGCTCGCCACCGCGGCGACAGCCGCCGGTAACGGCGGCGCGGTGTTCGGGCTTGCGTTCCAGACCTCGAACTTTGCCGCACTGCTGCAGTTTCTCGACTCGCAGGGCACCACGCAGGTGCTGTCCAGCCCGCGCATCGCGACGCTGAACAACCAGAAGGCGGTGCTGAAAGTCGGCACCGACGAGTTCTTCGTCACCAACGTCGCCACGGTCACCACGACGACGGGGACGACGACCCAGCAGACGCCCACGGTGACGGTAGCGCCGTTCTTCTCGGGGATCATGCTCGACGTCACGCCGCAGATCGACGAGTTCAATAACATCACCCTGCACATTCATCCCTCGATCAGCGAGGTGACCGAATCCCGCCGCGTGGTGGATCTCGGGGGCTCCATCCCTTCCATCACGCTGCCGCTGGCCAAGGCGGCCGTAAACGAGTCCGACACGGTGGTGCGCGTCACCGACAGCAACATCGTCGCCATCGGCGGTCTGATGAGCGTGGACGTACGCGATGGACGCACGGGCATCCCGGGCGCGGCCGACAGCAACTTCCTGCTGCGCAACACGGATCGCCAGGCGCGAAAGCGCGAGATCGTCATCCTGCTCAAGCCGACCATCATCCAGAATGACGCGAGCTGGGGCCAGGACCTGCGCGATACGCGCGAGCGGCTCGAGCGCTTCATGCCGGCGCGGCCCGCGCGCGACGCGGGGGATCGGTGAACTACCTCAGGCACTTCGGTCTCCGCGAAGCGCCCTTCGGCATCACACCGGACACGAGTTTCTTCTTCGCCTGCCGTAGCACCCAGGAGGCGCTGAACACGTTGCTCGTCGCCGTAGGCAACGGCGAGGGGTTCATCAAGATCACTGGGGAGGTCGGCACGGGCAAGACGCTGCTCTGCCGGAAATTTCTGACGACGCTCGGGGAGGGGTGGGCGAGTGCCTATATTCCCAACCCCAACCTCGAGCCGCGGGCTCTGGTGCTGGCGATCGCGGAGGAGCTCTCCGTGCCGGTGGGCCCGGACGTCGACCAGCATCACCTGATGCGGGGCATCACGAGGGTCCTGCTCGATCACGCGCGCAACGGGCGGCGCGTCGTGCTGTGCATGGACGAAAGCCAGGGCATGCCGCTCGACACGCTGGAGACCATGCGTCTGCTGACCAACCTGGAGACCGAGAAGCGCAAGCTGCTGCAGATCGTGCTCTTCGGCCAGCCCGAGCTCGACCGCAGGCTGGCCGCCGAGTCGATCCGCCAACTGCGCCAGCGCATCACGTTCGAGTATGCGCTTCGCGGCCTGGACCGGGAGGAGAGCGGCGCCTATGTCGA
>CAYLTE010000434.1:0-2517 GCA_964386195.1 uncultured Burkholderiales bacterium
CCTTGCCCGGCGTGGTCGCGACGTTCTTGCCGAGCTCGAACGCCGAGTAGTCCGTCATGCTGATGGCGAGCTGGCCATCGCCGCGCTCCAGATCCTCGAGCAGGTGATGCAGACCGTCGATCAGGTTGCGCCCGCCGGAGTCGAGCGTGGCCTTGAGCACCTCCGGATTGGTGAAGACGAAGTTGGTGGGTGCGAGCGCGTCGACGAACTGGCGCGTGAAGAAGCGCACCTTGCGCGCGGTTTGCGGATCGAGGCCCTGCACTTCGCTGACCGTGCGCTGGATGTTCTGCGCCGCGATCAGATAGGACTGCTTGATGTAGTCGAACAGGAAGTTGCTCTGCCACGCCTCGTTGCGGAAGCGGTTGTCGGCCTTCGCGTCCACCACCGGCGGCGGCTTCTCGCCGAGCATGCGCGACATCGCGTTGTGCCACAGGCGCATCGAGTCGTGCCACATGCGCATCTGCGCCTCGGCCAGCAGCATGGGGTTAGCCATGAGCTTGTTCGACAGTTCCAGGAAGGCGTTGGTCACGCCGACATCGTCTGCGGGCAGGAGCGCCTTGCCCTGCTGGGCGCGCTCGAGATAGTCGGAAACCAGCCGCTGGCTCTGCGCAGCGATCTCGGAGAACTCTTTCGCCAGTTCCTCGGGCGTCGGGGGCGTCGCGGGGGTGGGGGTGTTGTCGGTCGCCATGGGTTGCTCGTCTCGGAGTCGCTGATGGGGGTATCGCTCGTCGCGGTTCAGTCCGTACGCACGAAACGCAACACGCCGTCGTCGCCTTGCGTGCGCACGAGGCGTTCCTGCCTGTAGAGGTGGTTGAGGTGGGCGATGGCCTCGCCCATCGCGAAGGACATCTGATGATCGTCGAGCGTGCGCCGGAACAGCACGGGGACGATGTCGGCCGCGCTGGACGGCGCGGCGCAGGCTTCGAGCACCTCGGCCAGCCGGTCGGCGTGATGCGCGTTCAGGGCTGAGATGCGAGCGTGCGCACCCCGGAACGGCAGGCCGTGCGAGGGCAGCACCAGGGTGTCCTCGGGCAGCGGCGTGAAGCGCTCGAGCGACGCGAGGAAGAGCGCGACCGGGTCGGCGTCGGGCTGTTCGGGCCAGACACTGACGTTGGTGCTGATCTTGGGCAGCAGCATGTCGCCCGAGATCATCGTGCCCGCCAGCCCACAGTACAGGGCAGCGTGTTCGGGCGCATGGCCGTGTCCGACGATCACCTCCCAGTCGCGGCCGCCGATGCGCACGGATTCGCCGGCCATCAGCCGGGTGAACGTCGCCGGCGGCTCGACGATGCCGCGCCGGTAGCTGTGCGGACGGTTGCGGATCGCCTCCTCGCGCGCACGGTCGAGGCCGTGCAGACGGTACAACGCAAGCTGATCCTCGCGCCGATGGCCGGGCAGTTCGCCATAGGACACGTGGGCCATGAGGAACTCGCCCTCGGTCATCCACATCGGCGCATCCAGCCGCTGGGTCAGCCAACCCGCGAGTCCGACGTGGTCGGGGTGGAAGTGCGTCACGATGACCCGCGCCACGCGCATGCCGCGCAGCAGGCCATCGAAATGCTGCTCCCACAACGCCCGCGTGGTCTCGGTGTTCAGTCCGCAGTCGACCAGAGAGAAGCTGCCGTCGTCCTCGCGCAGCGCCCACAGATTGATGTGATCGAGCGCGAAGGGCAGCGGCATGCGCAGCCAGAACACACCGGGGACCACTTCGAGCGTATGTCCCGCTTCCGGAGGATGGGAGAATGGAAAGCGCAGCGCCTGCTGGGACGCCGTTGCAACAGCCTGTTGGTTCATGTCTGCCGGGCCCGCGGTAGTGGCCATCGGATAAAGGCGTGGTGGCCATCGGGTAAACAGGCATGGTAAACCATCCGACCTGCTGCCGCACCGAGATGTTGCGGTGCCGCAATGCCGGCCGCACGCCTGGGCGCGCTTGCTAAGATGCTGTCTTTCCTGGAGATCGAACGATGAAGCCGCACGATGCCCCGATGCCCTCCGCTTCCGCGCCGCTCGCGCGCTTTCCCGGGCTCGACTTCGGCCTGGGCGAGACGCTCGACCTGCTGCGCGAGAGCGTGCAGCAGTTCGCTGCCGCGGAGATCGCGCCGCGCGCGGGCGAGATCGACCGCAGCAACGAATTTCCGATGGACCTGTGGCGCAAGCTGGGCGAACTTGGGCTGCTCGGCATCACCGTCGAGGAGGAGTACGGCGGGGTTGCGATGGGCTACCTCGCGCACATCGTCGCGATGGAGGAGATCAGCCGCGCGTCGGCGTCGGTGGGTCTGTCGTACGGTGCGCACTCGAACCTGTGCGTCAACCAGATCCGCCGCAACGGCAACGCGGAGCAGAAGCGCAAGTACCTGCCGAAGCTCGTCTCCGGCGAGCACGTGGGCGCGCTGGCCATGAGCGAACCCAACGCCGGCTCGGATGTCGTCAGCATGAAGCTGCGTGCGGACAGGAAGGGCGACCGCTACGTCCTCAACGGCAACAAAATGTGGATCACCAACGGCCCGGATGCGAACG
>CAYLTE010000435.1:0-2487 GCA_964386195.1 uncultured Burkholderiales bacterium
GATGCGCCGGGCAGACCGGGGTGACGTTACGTTGGTGTCAATCACCATCGGTGTCATTCCGACCGGAGGGAGGAATCCTCGCCGTGGACACTGCAAAGCGAGGATCCCTCGCTGACGCTCGGGAATGACACCGGAGCTGGATGACCTCCCTGTCGCTCGGGATGACACCAGCGTCGTGAATGATCCCGACGCTTAAAATGATCCCAGCGTTGGAGATGCCCCTCAACGCTTCGGGGCGATCCTCCACAGTTCGCCGTCGCTGCTGTCCGTGACGACGTAGAGCGCGCCGTCCGGCCCTTCGCGCACGTCGCGGATGCGCTGGCCGCGATCGCCGAGCAGATGCTCCTCGCCTGTCACCTTGCCGTTCTCGATGCGTAGCCGCACGAGCGCGCGCTCCTTCAGGCCTCCGATGAACAGGTTGCCCTTCCATTCCGGGAACGCCTTGCCGGAATGAAACTGCGCGCCGGAGGGCGCGATCACCGGGTCCCAGTAGTAGACCGGCTGCTCGTATCCTTCCCGCTGCGTGACTGCGTTCGGGATCGGCGAGCCCGAATACTCCTCGCCGTAGGCCACGACGGGCCAGCCGTAGTTCTCGCCCTTCTGCAGCAGATTCAATTCGTCACCGCCGCGCGTGCCGTGCTCGATCGTCCACACGCGGCCCTGCGCGTCCACGGCGGCAGCCTGGATGTTGCGGTGTCCCAGCGTCCAGATCTCGGGCAGCGCATCCGTCTTGCCGACGTAGGGATTGCCCGCGGGCGCCTTGCCGTTGCGATCGATGCGCAGGACCTTGCCCAGATGGCTGTCGAGCTGCTGCGCCTGACGGCGCATCGGCCGATCGGAGCGCTCGCCCATGGTCACGAACAGCATCCCGTCCGGCCCGAACGCAAGCCGGGAGCCGAAGTGCATCCCGTTGTCGTAGGTCGGCTGCGTGCGCAGGATCACCCCCACGTTCTCCAGCCGGCGCATGTCCTTGGACAGAACGCCGCGCGCGACGCTCGTGCCATTGCCGCCTTGCCTGGGCTCGGAAAAGCTCCAGAAGATCGTCCGGTCCTTGTCGAATCCGGGGCTGAGTGCAACGTCGAGCAACCCGCCCTGGCGCCGCGCGTCCACCGCCGGCACACCCTCGATCGGTTCACTGACTTTTCCGTCCGCGGACACGATGCGCATCTGCCCACGCTTCTCGGTGATCAGCAACGGACCGTCGGGCAGAGGCTCGACTGCCCAGGGCGTGTTCAGACCGTCTGCAACAACGGTCACGTCGAACGCAGCGTCGGTCTCGATGCCGCACGCGCGCGTCTGCGCTGGAAACGCCGGACGCTGCTCCGGTGCGTTGGGCGTCGCGCTCTGCAGCGGCTTGCAGTCGGCGGCGAGGAGAGGCAGGGATGCCAGGGCGGCCAGGACCGCCCCTGTCGTGCGGACAAGCTTCATCGGTGTCGTATCCATGTGAACGAGGGCGTGAAGAAAGTGCAAGGGGCGCACAGCAAGTGCCACACCTCGCTCTTGGACCGAAGCGCGGCACGCGGGTTGCAAGAGGCGCTTTAACAGCGTCTTATCATATAGATAGATACGAACAATGGATTTCGACGATGGATTGACGGGCGTGAGCCGCCCCCCGAAAGTGTCGCCGCGCATCGAATCGGCCGACGGTCTGCACAACTCCGACATCTTCTTCGCTGCGATCGAGACCACGCGCATGCCGATGCTGCTGACCGATCCGCATCGGCCGGACAACCCGATCGTGTTCGCCAATCAGGCGTTCCTCCGGCTGACGGGCTATGACGCGGAGCATGTGATCGGACGCAACTGCCGCTTCCTCCAGGGACCGGACACCGATCCGAGCACCGTGTACGAGATCCGCGAAGCCGTCTCGCGCGGCGAGCAGGTGACCGTCGAGATCCTCAACTACCGGCGGGACGGGGCCTCGTTCTGGAATGCGCTGTTCGTCTCCCCGGTGCTGGACACGGATGGCCGGCTGGCCTACTTCTTCGCTTCGCAGCTGGACGTATCTCGACGCCGCGACGCCGAGGCGGCCCTGCGCCACGCGCAGCGAATGGAGGCGGTGGGCCAGCTCACCGGCGGCATCGCGCACGACTTCAACAACCTGCTGCAGGTCATGATGAACGCTCTGGAGCTGCTCAGGCGGGACACCGGCATCTCCAGCTCGCGCAGCCTGAACATGATCGCCACGATGAACCAGGCGACGACCCGCGCCCGCACGCTCACGCAGCAGCTGCTTGCCTTCTCGCGCAAGCAGAAGCTGGAAGGACGCGTACTCAGCGTCAACGCGCTGCTGCGCGAGATGGAGGATCTGCTGCGGCGTTCGGTGAGCGAGCAGGTGGAGATCGAGTACACCCTCGGAGACGATGGACTGCTGGCACGCCTGGACCGCGCACAGGCGCAGATGGCCCTCCTGAACATCGTGGTGAACGCACGCGATGCCATGCCCGACGGCGGCAAGATCGTCATCCGGACTGACTCGACCGAGGT
>CAYLTE010000436.1:0-2484 GCA_964386195.1 uncultured Burkholderiales bacterium
CTGCGCATCGCAGCCGGTTGAAGCCGCCCACTGCCAGCCGCCGTTGTTGGCGGCCAGATCGTAGTCGTTGAGCTTGCGCGCGAACCAGCGCTCGCCCTTGCGCCAGTCCACCAGCAGATCCTTGACCAGGAAGGACGCCACGATCATCCGCAGCCGGTTGTGCATGTACCCGGTCTGGCCGAGCTGGCGCATGCCGGCATCCACCAGCGGATAGCCCGTCCGTCCCTCGCACCACGCGCGGAAGTGCTCGTCGCTGCCCGGATACTGCAACGTGTCGTACTCGGCGCGGAAGGCGCGCTCCACCACGCGCGGATGGTGGTAGAGGATCATGAAGTAGAAGTCCCGCCAGATCAGTTCCGAGAGCCACGTCGCGGCGCCCTCGCCGCCACGGTCGTACGCCGCGCGTGCCAGTTCGCGGATGGAGATGGTGCCGAAGCGCAGGTGCACCGACAGGTAGGAGGGGCCTTTCACCGCGGGATAGTCGCGCCGCTCGCGGTAGGCGTCCATGCGCCCGAGGAAGTCGTCGAACAGGCGCCGCGCGCCACTCATTCCCACCGGCATGCGCAGTTCGCGCAGATTGGTGCGCTGGAAACCGATGTCCTTGAGCGAGGGCATCCATGTCCGGGTGGCCGGAGCCAGCGCCTGCGCCCTCGCGCGTACGGGAAAAGCCCGAAGCGCATCGGCGTTCAGCCGCGCGAGCCAGGCATTGCGGTACGGCGTGAACACGCTGAACGGTGTGCCGCCGCGGGTCATCACCTCGTCGCGCTCGAAGACGACCTGGTCCTTGAAGGTTTCGAACGCGATACCCTCGTCGGCCAGGTGTCGCGCGATCTCGGTATCGCGCTCGAGAGCCGACGGCTCGTAGTCGCGGTTGGCAAGCACGGCCTGGGCGCCGAGCGCGCGCGCCAGAGCTGGGATGCGCTCGCGCGCCGGGCCGTGCTCGACGAGAAGCCCGCCACCGAGACCCTTCAGCGCCTCGTGCAACTCCATCACGCTCTCGAGGATGAATTCGACGCGCCGGTCGGCGCTATCGGCGAGCGCGTCGAGGATCTCGGTGTCGAAGACGAAGACACAGTGGACGCGCCGCGACCGGCCCAATGCATGAGAAAGCGCGGCGTGATCGTCCACGCGCAGGTCCCGCCGGAACCAGACGAGCGTGCAGTCGAGCATGCCCGCTTCAGTGCGCACGCCGGCGCAGCCAGCGGAAGAGCGCGCCCAGACCGGGAATCTTCGCGTACAACTCTTCGCCCGTGTCCCAGTAGTCGCGGTGGTAGTACACGCGCCCGTCGCCGGACAGGCGGATGTGGCTGCTGCCGTGAATGCACTGCGCTCGGCTGCTGCCGCGGAAGTGGAAGTGCATGTCCCACACCAGGAAGGCCTGCGTGTCATCGACGACGCAATGCAGGATCGCGAACCGTGGCGCGTCGACCTGCTCGAACATCCGCGCGAAGATGGCGCGGATCGGATCGACGCCGCGCACTTCGTTGAACGGGTCCTTGAACCACGCGTCGTCGGTGTAGTAGCGGCCGATGTCCTCCAGGGACGCCGGCGTCATGGCCTCGAACCAGGCGGCCAGGCCCTCCACGGCAGCGCGCGTCACAGTCCGGTCGTCCTGCGCACGAGAGGAAAGTACAGCCGATAGGGCAGCAGGCGCAGTCCACGCATCAGCCGCGTGAAGCGCTTCGGATAGTGGATCTCGAAGTCGCCGCGCTCGATGCCGCGCAGGGTCTGCCGCGCCGCCTCGTCCACGTCGATCAGGGCGGGCATCTTGAACTCGTTGCGCTGCGAGAGCGGCGTCTTCACGAAACCGGGATTGATCAGGTGCACGTTCAGTCCGCGCGGATGCAGGTCGAGGTATAGCGTCTCGGCCAGGTTGATCAGCGCCGCCTTCGTCGCGCCGTAGATCAGCGCGGTGGGAAGCCCGCGGTAGCCGGCGACGCTGCTCACGATGCCGATGCCGCCGCGCCCGTGCGCAACCATCTCGGGAACGATCGCCTCCAGCACGTTGAGCACGCCCATCAGGTTCGTCTCGACCAGCAGCCGCGCCGCCTCGCCATCGATCTCCCACGCACGCATCGGCCGATGCGTGCCAGCGACGATCAGCACTAGGTCGGGGATCCCCCATTGCGCGCGCAGCGATGCGAATGCCGCGGCGATGTCGGCGGGTCGCGTGACGTCCAAGGGCAGCACCAGGCTGTGCTCCTGCGCGGCGGAACCGGCGATCCGCTCCAGCCCCTGACGCCCGCGCGCGGACAGGGCGACACGCGCGCCCCGTTGCAGCAGCAGGCGCGCACAGGCTTCGCCGATGCCCTGACTGGCACCCACGATCCACACACGCCGATCGCGCCAGTCGCGCACGGGAGCGTTGAGCGGCATCGTCGCGCGGCCTCTCTCAGCGCCTGCGGAAGGCGAGCACGACTTCGCCCAGCCGCACGCCGAACTTGCTCATCACCGACTTGTTCAGCATCACCCGCTCGTCCATCA
>CAYLTE010000437.1:0-2469 GCA_964386195.1 uncultured Burkholderiales bacterium
GCGGATGCGCTCGCCGTCGATGTCGGCGATGTAGATGTCGGCACCGTTGCTGATGGCGGCGTGGAAAGCGTCCCGGCTGGGCGAGAGCGGCACCTGGAAGCCACGCTTGAGGATGCGGTCGATCTCCGGGCCGAAACCGAATCGTGCCTTGAGCGCGTTGGTCGCCGGATCGCGCACGCACAGCAGCACGCGGGTGAAGCCGATCCCGCGGTACATGGTCTCGAGGATCATGCGCAGGACGTCGTTGAGCTGGAAATCGCCGACGAGGCTGTTGGTGATGTCCTGGATGCCGGCGCTCAGGATCGCGTTGCGCTGTTCACCGGTCATCGCGGTTGCGGGGAGCGCTGGCGTCTGCGCGGTGTCGAGCATCGCGTCGCCCACCGCGCGCGCCAGCCCGTCGGTGTTCTCGAAGTTTGTCGCGCGCCGGTCCTGGCGCATCGCCTCCCGCAGTTGTGCGACGAGCGGGCTGTTCGCCGCGACGATGCCGAACACGCCACAGTCGCGCGAGAGCTCGGCCGCGGCACTCTCGGTCACCGATGTGAGCAGCTTCTCCGTGACACCGATCGCCTCGTAGCGTGCGCACAGGGCGGCCAGCCGGCTGCGCCGGCGCTCCGGCACGCTCTCCCGCAAGGCGTTGCACAGGTCGGAAGACACCGAGGCGACCGTGCGCAGGCGCTCCTCGACGGTGGTGGGTTTAGCTGCCTTCCCGGCGTCGATGTGCCGCATGCTGTGCAGCAGCCGCTCGGGGAAGCCCCAGGAGCGGGCCACGCCGATGCCGAGGTCCTCGAAGCTCAGGCCCAGCACCTGGGTCGACGCGCGCGCCTCGTCCAGTTCCTGCGCGGCCTGCAACTTGGCGATCTGCTGGAACTCCTCGTGCAGGTAATACGCGGTGAGGAGCTTTCCCAGCGGGTGGAACAGCGAGCAGATGAACGCTTCCTCCGCGTCGCGAATGCCGGCCTTGCTCACCAGTTCGCGACCCAGCAGCCCGCACAGGTAGCCGGCAAGCATCTCGTCGCGCAGCTGTGCCGCCTGCGACTTGCTCTGCAGGTGATCGAGCAGGACCAGGGTGACGGCGATCTGGCGCACGTTCTCGAAGCCGAGGATCACCACTGCGCGCGAGATGGTGCTGATGGTGCCGCTGAACTGGCCGAAGGTCGCCGTGTTGACCAGCTTGAGCAGCTTGGTGGTGAGCCCGAAGTCCTTGAGGATGGAGTTGGACAGCGCGGACACGCGTTCGGTCTCGGATGCGGCGGCGCGGTTGATGGTGCCGATCATCCCGGCCAGCGCCGGGAAGTCGGACTTGTGCCGCATGCGCCGCAGGACGAACTGCAGGGTGGACTGCGCATCGTCCGATCCGGAGCCGGTGTCGCTTCCCGCACCAAGCCAGTTCAGCAGCGACTCGCGCATGCTCTGCGCGCTGGGGTAGCGCTGAGCGGGATCGCGCGCCAGCGCCTTGAGCACGATGCTGTCGAGATTCTCGTCCACGCCGGTCGCCCGCCGCGACGGCGCGGCGAGCGCTTCGTGGAGCTGGCGCTGCAGCGTCTCGAAGACATTCTCGCCGTCGATGGCCACGGCCCCGGTGAGCATCTCGTAGAGCATCATGCCGACCGAGAAGACATCCGAGGCGGGCGTGAAGTCCTCGCCCGCGATCGTCTCGGGCGCCAGGTAGGCAGGGGTGCCTGTCAGTGGCCGTGCGGCCCCGCCGGCGTCGATGCGCTGGGCAATGCCGAAGTCCATCACGCGCGCCGTGTCTACGGCAAGCATGACGTTGGCCGGCTTGATGTCGCGGTGCAGGACCCCTTTGTCGTGGGCGTAGCCGAGGGCGGCGAGGACCTGCGCCGCGAGGTCGGCTGCCTTCGCCGGCGGCAGGGTGCGGTGCCGGCGCAGGTGCGCGGCAAGTGTCTCGCCCTCCACGTACTCGAAGACCAGGTAGGGCGTTCCGGAGTCGTCGCCGGCGTCGTACAGCGCCACGATGTTCGGGTGGCTGAGCTGACTGACGATCTTGGCCTCGTCCAGCAATGCCCGCACGCGCCGAACCTGATCGGCCTCGCTGCCTGCAGAAACGCGCACCGTCTTGAGGGCAACGTGCCGGCCGAGCCGCGTGTCCTCCGCCAGGGACACCTCGCCCTGTGCGCCGTGACCCAGCCGCCGCAGGATCCGGAAGCGGCCGAGGCGGGCAGGTGCGCGTGGCGCGGCGGCGGTGGAACTGGACATGGGTGCTCTAACGGCAAGGGCCGCAGGCACTTGATCGGCGCGCTAACGGGGATTTCCCGAGTGCCGGTCGCGCAGGACAAAGCCAGGCTCATCTCCTGAGCCACCGGCGCGCGCATCATGCGTGCTCCCGGCTGCATGCGCGATGCGGGCCGGTCCCCGGCCAACCCGTTTATGGGAGAATTTCGGATGCTGATCGAAAAGGAAGACGCCCACATCATGGATCTCTTCGAAGCCTTCGAGCGCATCATGTCGTCG
>CAYLTE010000438.1:0-2402 GCA_964386195.1 uncultured Burkholderiales bacterium
TGGGCGTCCCCGGCGCCGACGACATCATGCTCAACTACCAGAGCACCTCCTACCACGACGCGCTGTACCTGCGCCAGACGCTCGGGCTGCGTCCGGCGCCGGAGTTCGAGGACTGGCTGCTGCGCATGGGACTGTTCGACAGCCCGCTCACGCTGCGTCCTGCGCCGGCCACCCACCGCCTGCTCGGTCTGGTGCCCGGCGCATCTTCGGACGGGGCATGAGCGACGAGGCCGGGAAACCCGCGCACCGCGCCGACCCGTGGCGCGCACTGCGACGCTTCACCGATGCGCGCATCGCGCTGGGGCGGGCGGGAGGCAGCCTGCCGACGCGCGCGCTGCTCGAGTTCCAGCTCGCCCACGCCCAGGCGCGCGACGCCGTGGCGCGCGACCTCGACTTCGATGCGCTGGAGGCGGCGCTGGACGCGCGCGGCTGGACCGCCTTGCGCCTGCGCAGCGCCGCGCCCGATCGCCGCGGCTACATCCAGCGGCCGGACCTCGGACGCATCCTGGCGCCTGAATCGAAGGCATTTCTGGAAGACCAGGCGAGCAGCGCGGCGCACGAGTCCGATGTCGTGTTCGTGCTGGCCGACGGCCTGTCCGCGATCGCCCTCGAGCGCCATGCCGCTCCGCTGCTCGAACGGGTGCTGCCGGCGCTGGATGCGAACGGGTGGCGGCTCGCCCCCCTGTGCCTGGTCCAGCACGGCCGCGTCGCCGTCGGGGACGAGGTCGGATCGCTGCTGAACGCCGCGATGAGCGTCGTGCTGATCGGCGAGCGGCCAGGGCTGTCCTCACCCGACAGCCTCGGGATCTACCTCACGTGGAATCCGCTGCCCGGCTGCAGCAATGCACAGCGCAACTGCATCTCGAACGTGCGTCCGCAGGGGCTGGACTACGCCCGTGCGGCGCACCAGTTGCTGCACCTGATGGGCGCATCGCGCCGTCTGCGCCTCTCGGGTGTCGCCCTCAAGGACGAGGCGCCCATCCTGCCCGCCACGCATTGAACAGCACCCCGAGCGCGGCGCGCGACGAGCGCGTGTACCATCTGGCGCACTCCCTTCTCTCCGCCCTCACGAGCGGTCCATCGCCATGATCCAGATCGAGGATATCCGCTCGGGCCTGCGCAACGGGGAATTCTTCCTCGAGTACCAGCCCTTCGTGCGGCTGACTGACGGACACTGCACGGGCGCCGAGGCCCTGTTGCGCTGGCGCCGAAACGGTGGGGTGACGCTGCCGGACTGCTTCATTCCGCTGGCGGAGAACACCTCGGTTTCGGGGCTGCTCACCTACTGGGTCATCGACACCGCGGCGGAGGAACTGGGCGACTGGCTGCGAAAGAACGGCTCGGCGCAGCTGAGCATCAATGTCCCGCCCGAGATACTGGGACGCGGCGGCCTCGAGTATGCCGCCCACAAGGCAGGCATCACCGACCTTGCCGGACAGATCGTCCTCGAAGTGACCGAGCGCGGCATACCGGATCAGATCGGACTGAACGCGCTGAATTCCCTGTCCCACGCGGGCGTGCGCATTGCGCTGGACGATGTCACGCCCGGCGGCCTGAATCTCGCCGTGCTGTCCCGGGGCAACTTCGACCTGATCAAGCTCGATCGGCAGATGGTGGCCGAAGTCCGGGCCGATTGCGACATGCCGAAATGGCTCAAGGCCGTCGCGGCGCTGGCGGGGAGCCGCCACGTCCATCTCGTCGCAGAGGGCATCGAGACGCAACTCCAGTACGACGCGCTGCGCGATGCCGGGGTGCAGGAGGGACAGGGTTTCTACTTTTCCCCCGCGATGTCCGCTTCGCAACTCATCGACTACCACGCACGGGTCAACGGCGTCTGAGCCGCTCGAGGACCGATACCGCCAGCGCGCCCACTCGCAGCCCCGTATCGGTCCTCCCTGACGCTTCTCTCTAGCCCTGCGTGCCGGACTCCGGCGATTCGAGGCGCAGCGCCTGCGGCTTGAGCTTGTCCGGCAGCACGCGCCCCATGCGTGCGCGGTGACCGGCGTAGTGCCCCATGTCCTTCGCCGAGATGGTCACCTCGCGCTCCTTGCCCCCGCGTGCAGTGCCGAACACGGTGAGCGTGCGCTGGTTGGTCACCGCGACCGCCACGAGCTTCTCGCCCTTCTCCAGCCCCATGACGATCACGCCCCGCCCGCGCGCCATCTGCTTCATCTCCGCGATCTGGAACAGCAGCATGCGCCCCTGCTCGGACACGGCGACGACGTAGTTGTCGGCCGCCTCGCGGTAGGTCGTGGGCTGCAGCGGGCGTTCGTCGTCCTCGACGCTGAGGAACTCGCGGCCCGCGCGCCGCGACGACATCATGTCGGCGAGCCGAGTCAGGAACCCGTAGCCGCCGGTCGAGGCGACGAGGCCGACCATCATGCCGACCCAGCTCGCGTACA
>CAYLTE010000439.1:0-2375 GCA_964386195.1 uncultured Burkholderiales bacterium
AGATGAACTACCCGCGCGGCCTGATCCGCTACTCGACCGAGAACGCGATGAAGCGGCACTGGGGCAGCAAGGAGATCCTGGGGCACGTGTTCCGTCCGCGGACGCTGGTCTATGGCGCGGTCCTGGTCCTGATCTGCGTCGGATTCGTATGGGGGCTGGCGGCGCGCGAGCCGCTGCGCGTGGATGTCATCCGCGACCGCTCCTCGCTCGGTCGCGAGGTCGAGGGCGGGCTGATCGAGAACGTCTACCAGCTTCAGGTCATGAACATGACCGAGGCGCCGCGCGCCTTCCGACTCGAGGTGTCGGGTCTGCCCGGGGTGCGCATCGGCGGCGAACAGCGAGTCGAGGTCGCCTCGGCCGCGACCCAGACGGTGACCCTGCAGGTGCTCGTGCCCTACGACTCGGGGCAGCCTGGTGCCAACAATATCGCCTTCCAGGTGACCGCCGAGGATGACGCGGCGCTCACCCTGAAGGAAGAAACCACCTTCCTGATACCACGATGAACATGCGCTCGACCCTCAGCGAGAAGTCCCGCGAGCCCTGGTACCGCCAGGGCTGGCCCTGGTTCCTGATTGCCTTCCCCGCGACCGCGGTCGTGGGTGGCATCATCACCATGGTGATTGCCATCAACACCTTCGACGGCATGGTGGTGGACGATTACTACAAGGAGGGTCGGGCGATCGTGCAGACGATCGGACGCGTCGAGCACGCGCGTGAGCTGGGTCTGCGCGCGGCGCTCAAGGTGCGCAGCGAGTCCCTGCGCATCGAGCTTTCGGCCGCCGAGGGCAAGAGCCTGCCCGAAAGCATCCGCCTGACGGTGGCCCACCCCACCCGCGGCGGGCTGGACCAGGAACTGCTCGTCGCCGGGGCTGGCGGCGTGTATGAAACCCCGCTGGCGCCCCTGAGTACCGGGCGCTGGCTGTTTGTCATAGAAGACGAGGCCCGCAGCTGGCGCATGGACGGGTCCGCATTCCTCCCCGCAGAGATGGAGATCACGATTGATCCGAATGTCTGATTTCTTTGGAGAGGAGGTAAGTCATGGCCTGGGAACTGTTGTTGACCAGTGATATCGGGCTGCTCAGCCTGTTCACGATCGTCTTCATCCTCGTTATGGCGGCGTATCTTTACCGCTTCGCGCGCCGTCATATCGCCGAGGATGAGCGGAAGGCGGGAATGAGCGGCCAGGGTTGATCCGGCCGGATTGGCAGCGAAAGAAAACGGCCCGCGATCGCGGGCCGTTTTTCGTTCTGCGCTGAGGCCGTCGCTCGTTCAGCGGTAGACCAGAACCGGCGTCTTGCTGTGCGTGAGCACCTTCTGTGTCTCGCTGCCGAGCAGAAGGCCGGCGATGCCGCGGCGGCCATGCGAAGCCATGAAGATGAGATCGCAGCCGTGACGGTCTGCGGCGTCGATGATCGCCTCGTAAGGCACCTCGTTCACCGTGGTGTCGCTGTCCGATGCGACTCCGGCCGCCTCGGCCGCGCCTCTTGCCTTGGCGAGGATTGCTTCCGCTTCGGCCGCCGCCGACTTGGAGAACTGTTCGGGCGTGGTCGGATCGATGAGCGCGCCCTCGCCATAGATCGGCATCGGGAAGTCGGGCTGGGCGTAGAAGAAAGTGATGCGTGCCCCGGCTTCCTTGGCGAAGGAAACTGCCCGTGCAACGGTGCTTTCGGACAGTGCCGACCCGTCGGTCGGAACCAGAATGTGCTTGAACATGACGGACGCTCCCTGTTGTGTGTCACGATTCGATTATAGCGATGTGAAGCGCCCGGCCATGATTGATCGTGATCAAACAGACGCCGATTCTCGGCGGGCGTGCGCAGTTTCCTCGGAGGCGTGCCATGAAGCTGACTTTTTTGGGTGCGGCGGGTGAGGTTACCGGCTCCTGTCTGCGAGTCGATCACGAGCGCGGCAGTTTCCTCGTGGACTGCGGGCTGTTCCAGGGCGGGCGGGAGGCCCACCGCAAGAATCGCGAAGCCCTGAGTTTCGAGCTACGCGACATCGACTTCGTCCTCCTGACGCATGCGCACCTCGATCACACCGGGCTCGTGCCGAGGCTGGTGGCGCTCGGCTACAAGGGGCGGATCTTCGCCACCGCGGCGACCGTCGATCTGCTCGGCGTGATGCTGATGGATTCCGCGCACATCCAGGAGAAGGAGGCCGAGTGGGCGTTGCGTAGCCGGCGCGCGCGCAGGGCGGGCCGCGCCGGCGAGCTCGCGCCGCTGTATACGGTCGAGCAGGCACGCGCCAGCCTTGGGCGGCTGCGCAACGCCGCCTTCGACGAGATGATTGCGCCCGGTGCCGGCGTACATTGCCGATTTCGCAACGCAGGCCACATCCTCGGCTCGTCGATCATCGAGATCGACGTCGAGGAGGGT
>CAYLTE010000440.1:0-2372 GCA_964386195.1 uncultured Burkholderiales bacterium
CCTACGTCAGCGCCTTTCGTGAAGATGCCGCCGCCGAGACGGGCGAAGATGGAGATGAGTGAGGAGCCGAACGCCAGCCCGATCATCGGGTGCAGGAGATGGCGCATGTCGGTGGTATCTGCGCTGAAGTTCAGCAGCAGAGCGTAGAAGCCCGCAACCCCCAGCAGACCGAGTCCGACGACCAGCATTCCGGTAATGGCGCCGCCGCGGAATGCGATGTCGAGGGCAGCGTTCAGGCCCTGCGTCGCGGCTTGCGCGGTGCGGACGTTGGAGCGCACCGAGATGTTCATGCCGATGTAGCCCGCAGCGCCCGATAGAACCGCCCCGATCAGGAACCCGATGGCCGTCGCCCATCCCAGTCCAGGCACCAGACCGATGACGATGAACAGCACCACGCCTACGATGGCGATCGTCCGGTACTGCCTGTTCAGATAGGCTTGTGCCCCCTGCTGGACCGCCGCGGCGATTTCCTGCATACGCGCGTTGCCCGCGGGTTTGCCCAGTACCCAGCCAATCGATATCACGCCGTAGACGACTGCGAGGATCGCGCAGGCGAGCGCGAAGATCAGTGCGGCTGACATTTATCCCCCTAGAGGTTTTGTAGGTAGCGCGCTCCCCGGCCACGGACGTGGCGGCAGATCGCGGGTTCGCCGGGTGCAGGATGCCGCCGCGGCGAAGCCCGCGATTCTACAAGAAAAATTCGAAAACTCCCATACGCGGGTGAGAGGCCCCGGTGCGGACCGTCCCGCAATGTCGAAGAAATTGACATTCTGCGAGATTTTCACTTCTGCATAGCCTTCAGCCAGTTGCCGCCGATACCGACCCCATTCGCATACGACTCATCCAATGGAGGATTCCGTGCTGTCGCCGAGGCTTACAGGTGGATGTCACCTAAACGCGACGCCAGCTCTACACCATTGTTTTTGCGATGAATAAATTGGGGAATGTCGGTTGCTCAATGAGCAGGCTCGGGTGTTCGGACACGCGAGATTCGACAGGGAGGGACCGATGAGTAAGTTATCAGTGCTGTTTGCCGGAGGTAGTGGACTGGCTACCCTCTGTCTATCGGCGTCGGCGGTGGCTGTGCCGTCTTCCGGCTTCCTGGACATTGCCGGTGTGGACGGGTTCGACGTGTACTACGAGACCTTCGTGGACACCTCGGGCAATCCAAACTACTGTCCCCCCGGTCCACTCGCGAACTGTTCTCTCACCATCGACGGCCAAGTGACTCCGGCGATCGGCCGCGCCGACAATGAGGGTGGGGACTTCGCCGATGGCCTGTCCTTCGACGTGAATTCTTTCGGGCAGAACGAAGGAACCTGGAGTTACGAGGTTGGCGATCCTCCGCTCTATGCCACCGCGTGGATCACGAAGGACGGGTCTCCTCAGGATCTGCTGACCCTGCATTACATCGTGACGAGCGGTTCAACCGACTACGCCGCCTACACTGCAGCTCCAGGCGTTCTGTATCCATTCCTGGCGTTCAACAGTTGCGGCCCGAACAATGAGCCGGCAGATCTCAGCGCGGATTGCGACCTCGGTGGACTCTCGAACATCGTTTGGTTCGACACGGGTGGCGGAAATCCGCCTGAGGAGATTCCGGAGCCGAACCTCCTTGCGCTGTTGGGTGCGCTCGTGGGGGTCACCGGTTGGGTGTTGAGGCGCCGCGCTTAGCCTGGATCGATCGTTCCGTTCAGAGCCGGCCTCACGCCGGCTTTCTTTTGCCGTGCGATACCCTCTATCTGACGCTCACCGACACACCGCTTCACGGGTGTCGCGGTGCAGCGACGCAAGTGTCGCGCTGCACGGCGCCTGTCCCTGTAGGCCTCGAGAGTACGCGTCGGGTTCCACCTGACGAGTCACCGGGAAGGGCTGTCGCGCCAGCCCGACTGCTCCAACACCCTAAATGACTATGGCATTAGAGGTGCAGTAGGACATCCTCTTGTTCTATTGCGTCATTTAGGAATATCCCCCTTACATCGTCGCGGTGGCAGGCACATTGCTAAAGGGCGCGCGGCCCACGCGCGTTCCGCGTCCGTGGTCACTTATTCCCCGAACACGGATACCGCCTCGACATGTCTCGCTCGATCCACCGCGTCCTTCACGCTGCATTGTTTGCGTGCGCTGCTGCGCTTAGCCCTTTCATGCTGCCGTCCACTTCCCTGGCGGAATTGGCGGTTCAGTCACTGCCTGATGGCCGCTATTACGCGAAGGGGCGCCTTCTGGTCAAGACGCGCGCAGGGCTCGATGACGCTGAGGTGGACAAGGCATTGAAGGGACACAAGGGCAAACGCCGCGGCAGGATCAACCGCATCGACGTTCACATCATCGAGTTGCCGGAGCAGGCGAACGAGATGGCGGTGGCGAAGGCG
>CAYLTE010000441.1:0-2366 GCA_964386195.1 uncultured Burkholderiales bacterium
GCCGTGTCAGGGGGGCGAAGGCGGTCAGATCGGTCATTTTCCCGGGACCAGGGCCATCGGCGCGGCGGCGCGCTCGAGGCGAGCGCCACGCAACTTGAGCAGGAACTGCCCGGCGTTGATCGCGTACGTGGCGTACGCAGCCAGCGCGAGATACATCTGCTGCGCTGCGTCGAGCACGCCGGCGAACAATGCGACCAGGTAGGCGGTGTGCAGCGCGATGACGAGCATGCTCACCGCGTCTTCCCAGAAGAAGGAGGGTGCGAAGAGATAGACGCCGAACACGTCCTTCTCCCAGATCGCGCCGGTGACCATGATGGCGTAGAGCACGAGGGTCTTGACGACGACGGATGCACTCGCGGCCCACAGCCCCTCCCCGGTGAGCAGGAAACGTACGACCAGGACGAGGCTGACGAGGAAGACGGCGAACTGCAGCGGCGCGAGAACGCCTTGCACCAACGTCCAGCGCGAGGCATCGCGGCGCCTGCGTTCCTCCGGCGTGTAGATGCCGCGGCGCTCGACGTGCGCGTCCGCATCGCGGAAGGCGCGCTGCCCGGTTCGGCGGTTTGCACGATCGCGCTGCACCGCTTCTAGTCTCCTCCTCGTTTCCGTCAGGCCAGACTAGACCCGTTCGCAACATGTGTCAACTGGACTAGACGTCCATAATAAATGACACCTCCTGTTGACAGGCTTGCGGAAGAGGAGGAGAGTGCTGCGTGCACGCCACCGGTCGTAACACCGGCTCGTCGTGCTGCCCGCGTACACGGCCCGTCGGCCGACGTCTGCCCTACAACTACAGGCGCGAGGCTCGGCCAACACTCATCGGCAGGAGGAGACCGATGGACGACGTGACTAGACGGGGAGCGCTGCGTCGTCGCAGCGCCGGCGCCAGCCTGGAGAGGCAGGTGGTGGGGCAGCAGTGGGCGCAGGGCCTGGTCGATTGCCGACCCGATGGCTCACCCACTCAGCATCTTGCCAGCACGATAGAATTGCATGTCGTACCGCGTCTGGTGCTCGCGCACCGGGCCACCCAGGTCCAGCGCCCGGATGGTCCGGCGAACGAGCGGCGGCCGAGCGCGGAGGTGGAGGAGCTTGCGCGCCTGGTCGTGTCGCATGACATGTCCGTGGCCATGTCCTTCATCGAGGCGCGCCGGGCACGCGGCACTTCCCTCGAGTCCATCTATCTGAATCTGCTGGCGCCTGCTGCGCGTTATCTGGGACAGATGTGGGCGGAAGACTGGTGCGACTTCACGGCCGTCACACTCGGCCTCGGGCGCCTGCACCAGATCGTTCGGGAACTGAGCCCTGCGTTCCAGAACGAGGCAAAGCACGAAGATCACGGACGTCAGGTGCTGCTCGCGGCTGCGCCGGACGAGCAGCACACGTTCGGCCTGTCGATGGTGGCGGAGTTCTTTCGCCGGGCGGGTTGGACCGTCCGGTGCGTCTCGTCCGCGGGGTGCGAAGAGTTGGTGCAGCTGGTGCGGGACGAATGGTTTGCGATAGTCGGTATTTCGGTCGGATGCGAAGTCAAACTCGAGGGCCTTGCCGGGCAGATCTACGCGCTGCGACGCGCATCGCGCAACCGTGCGATGGGCGTCATGGTGGGCGGCCAGGTGTTCGTGCAGCGACCGGAGCTGGTCGGGCTGGTGGGCGCCGATGCCACTGCCGTGGATGGCAGGCAGGCTTGTTTGCAGGCGGAGTGCATGCTGGCGATGGCCGCACACCGTACCTGAGTCAGAACATGTGGCCCGGCGGCGCGAGTGCGCAGCCGGCGGGACGAGGGCAGGAGGAACCCTCGTCGATGGAGTCATAGTGGTTACGAAGCGGTTCAAGTCCCCGAAGCGGTCGCTGGGGGATCTCGACGCCGAAGCAGCAGGCGCCCTGATTGCGGCAGCGGCAGACGTCGCGCTGATCGTCGATGCCAAGGGCGTGATCCGCGACCTCGCGGTCGGGACCGAGGAGCTCGCGCACGAACTCGATTCGGCCGCCTGGCTGGGCCAGCCCTGGGCGCAGACCGTCACCGCCGAAACGCGCCCCAAGGTCGACGCGCTGCTCAGCGAGGCAGCCGCATCGCGGGAAGTGCGCTGGCGGCAGGTCAACCATCCCTCCACCCTCGGACACGACGTACCGATCCTCTACTCCGGGGTTGCGGCCGGAAAGGCCGGGCGCGTGGTCGCGATCGGCCGCGACCTGCGTGCGGTGGCCGCATTGCAGCAGCGCCTGGTGGATGCGCAACAGTCGATGGAGCGCGACTACTGGCGCCTGCGCCACGCCGAGACGCGCTACCGCCTGCTGTTCCAGATGGCCTCGGAGCCCATCGTCGTGCTCGATGCCGGTTCCCAGAAGGTGCTCGAAGCGAATCCTGCGGC
>CAYLTE010000442.1:0-2336 GCA_964386195.1 uncultured Burkholderiales bacterium
GAGAAGGCGCTCGACGCGCTGGCATCGGGACTGCCCGATGTCATGAACCACAACCTCGAGACGGTTCCGCGCCTGTACAGGATGGCGCGGCCGGGCGCCGACTACGCGCATTCGCTCAAACTGCTGCAGGGATTCAAGCAGCGGTTCCCGGCTATCCCGACGAAGTCCGGGATCATGGTGGGCCTGGGCGAGACCGACGAGGAGATCGTGCAGGTGATGCGCGACATGCGCGCCCACGACATCGACATGCTCACCATCGGCCAGTATCTGCAGCCGACCGCCGGACACCTGCCGGTGGTGCGCTACGTCGAGCCCTCACGTTTCCAGGACTACGAGCGCGAGGCGCTGGCGATGGGCTTCGCCCACGCGGCGTGCGGCCCGCTGGTGCGCTCGAGCTACCACGCGGATCGGCAGGCGCAGGAGGCGGGGGTGGGGTAGGCACATCAGCCAGCGATCCGCCGCCAGACCTCCATCCGCCGGTGTACGTCCTGGCTGCTGAACAGATCCTTCTCGTGCTTCTGTAAAGTGAACGAGTAGCCTGCGTGACGACCTGCAAGATACTTCTGGTACTTGACCGAGCGCATGAGACCCTTGCGTCGCTCGTCGAGCCAGCGCGAAAGCGCTGGCGGAGGTGAATAAGCCGTCACCGGCGCACCCGATACGACTTCCAGCAGTTGCTCATAGCGCGCGCCCTTGTTCCGCGGATGCAGAGACGCGATGGCCGCGGCGATATTGGCGATCGGATCGCCATTACCCAGGAGCCTGTCGCGCGCCCATTCACCCAGGCGTGAGCCGCTCTCCTGCAATGGATGCGTCCTGGCTGCCTCCACGAAGGCTTCCGCGGTCTCGATCCACGGCAGCTTGTCGTACCAATCGTCCTGCAATCCCTCAGGTAGCGGGTCGGGTGATACGAGATGGACCGGCTTCCGGCACAAGGATGCTTCGATCAGTGTCGTCGAATACGAGGACATCACGTGATCACTCGCGATGATCCACTCGCGCGCACTTTCTCCTTTGATGATGCGCAGGTTAGCCGGTATCCGGCCGATGCTCTCGCGCGCGAAAGCTTCGACCTGCGCAGCACTCGTCGCTGGACGCGGACGCAGGATGACGACGATCTCGGAGCCAGAGCACGCCATGCGCATCCATGTCAGCACTTTGGACAGTGCGCGGCGGCAATAACTGCGCGCCTCGAGCAGTTCCTCCCTGCGACCACCGAGCGATACGAAGTTCTCGACCTGCCCGTCGGACAAGAAGCCCCAGCGGTAATTCTCGGGAAAGAGCACCCACTTCGCCTGCGGAGGCAACCCATAACGTGAGGCGAGCGCCGGGCGTTCGGTGAAGTACCGGCGGTAAGGCGCGTCATAGAATTTCATGACCGGGTTGCCCGTCCAGAACAGCCTGGTTCCGTCGACGCCCAACTCCTGGAGGAAGGTCCGGTACTCGCGCGTCCAGCACACGTGCCAGACGTGGCGCTTGGCGACGTCGTCGCTCGGCACCTTGATGGTCTGGTTCATCTTGTACAGGATCTGTTCCCAGGCCAGATTCAGCACCTGCGCCTGCGGCCACCGCTCCAGATACTCCTGCATGGGCGAATGCCCCTTGAAGTAGAAGAACGGAACGGCGAGCACCTTCGGATCCAGGCGCAAGGCGAGTGGATAGTCGGCGTAGAAGTTGCGGACTTCGACGCTCAGTCCGAGCCGGGTGCGCAGCAGATAGGCCACGCAACTCGCAGCGTCGAGTTCCCTGTCGACGTGCTCGATCGTGATCAGAACGTCGACGGGTTTCACTGCGGCTTGACGAAGACGACGTGCGCCAGCCTGGAATCATCTGCGACCGATTGGTGCACGCGAAAACCGCTCATCTCCCCAAGCCGGTGGATGAAATCCGGCACATAGAAGCGGAAGATGCAGCGATGCCCTGGCGCCCTTCTGTGCTTGCGGAACCACTGCTCACCAGCAGATCCGTGCAGGGAGTTGTAGTTGAAGGAAACATGACCGCCGGGCCGAAGGACGCGATGGAACTCGTCCAGAAAAAAGGCCGTCTCGTCGAAGTCCAGATGTTCGACAACCCCGTGCGCCAGGACGAAGTCGATGCTGGCATCCTCCACCGCTGGAACCTGCGGCACCTTGGCCAGATGAGTGCGGAACTCGCACTTGCCCTTCAGATACCCCTGGATCCATTCGATGACGAAGTCGGAGTTGTCGACCAGTTCGAGGCGCTTGCACTTCCCGACCAGATGGCGGGTGACGCGTCCGCTTCCCGGTCCCAGTTCCATGATCACGCCGTCCTCGCGCTGGAAGTGATCGAGCATGTCGCCGACGTCAATGCGTTCT
>CAYLTE010000443.1:0-2294 GCA_964386195.1 uncultured Burkholderiales bacterium
CGCCGGACGCGCACTTCTTCACCGAGGTGCGCTACAAGGGCGCGAAGGTCGTGGCGGTGACGCCGGACTACGCCGAAGTGGCCAAGCTTGCCGATCTCTGGCTGCACCCCAAGCAGGGGACGGACGCGGCGCTGGCCATGGCGATGGGCCACGTCATCATGAAGGAGTTCCACGTCCGGCGCGAGGTGCCCTACTTCGCCGACTACGCACGCCGCTACACCGACATGCCGTTGCTGGTGAAGCTGATCCGGCGCGGCGACCATTACGTCGCCGACCGGTTCCTGCGTGCCAGCGACCTGGCAGGCAGCGCCGGGCAGACCAACAACCCCGAGTGGAAGACGCTGGCCTTCGACGAACGCAGCGGCGATCTGGTGGTGCCCAACGGCGCCGTCGGCTTCCGCTGGAACCAGAAGGAAGGCGAGGACCTCGGCAAGTGGAACCTCGAGGAGAAGGACGCCAGCGGAAAGGACGTGCGGCTACGCCTGTCCGCGCTCGCCTCGCGACAGGATGTCGCACCGGTGGCCTTTCCCTACTTCGGCGGCATCGCGCACGAGTTCTTCCAGCACAACGACCAGGGTGCGGAAGTCCTCCTGCGCAACGTGCCGGTGCGGGCACTTCGACTGGCTGACGGCGACGCACTGGTGACCACCGTCTTCGATCTGCTCGCCGCCAACTATGGCGTGGACCGCGATCTCGGCGATCACTGTCCGAAATCGTACGAGGACGACAAGCCCTACACGCCCAAGTGGCAGGAATCGATCACCGGCGTGCCGGCCGAACACGTCATCACGGTCGCGCGGCAGTTCGCCGAGAACGCCGAGAAGACCCAGGGCAAGTCGATGGTGATCATCGGCGCCGCGATGAACCACTGGTACCACAGCGACATGAACTACCGCGCGATCATCAACATGCTGATGATGTGCGGCTGCATCGGCCAGTCCGGCGGCGGCTGGGCCCACTACGTGGGTCAGGAGAAGCTGCGCCCGCAGACGGGCTGGACCGCGCTCGCCTTCGCGCTGGACTGGCACCGTCCGCCGCGTCAGCAGAACTCGACCTCCTTTTTCTATGCGCACACCGACCAGTGGCGCTACGAGAAGCTTCAGGTCGACGAGATCCTCTCGCCGCTGGCCGACGGGAAGGATTTCGGCGGCAGCTTCATCGACTACAACGTGCGCGCGGAGCGGATGGGCTGGCTGCCCTCGGCGCCGCAGCTCAAGACCAACCCGCTGCAGGTGTGCCGCGACGCGGCCAGGGCGGGGATGGATCCCAAGGAGTACGCGGTCAAGGCGCTCCAGGACGGCAGTTTGCAGCTCTCCTGCGAAGACCCCGACGATCCGGCGAACTTCCCACGCAACATGTTTGTGTGGCGCTCGAATATCCTCGGCTCGTCGGGCAAGGGCCACGAGTACTTCCTCAAGCACCTGCTCGGCACCACGCACGGCGTGCAGGGCAAGGATCTGGGCGAGGACGACGCGAAGCCGACGGAAGTCGCCTGGCACGCGCGGGCACCAGAGGGCAAGCTCGACCTGCTGGTGACGCTCGACTTCCGCATGAGCACCACCTGTCTGTACTCGGACATCGTCCTCCCGACCGCGACCTGGTACGAGAAGAACGATCTCAACACCTCGGACATGCACCCCTTCATCCATCCGCTGTCGACCGCGGTGGACCCCGCCTGGGAGGCACGCTCCGACTGGGAGATCTACAAAGGCATCGCGAAGAAGTTCTCGGAGATCGCCGACGGCCATCTGGGCGTCGAGAAGGAACTGGTGCTCACGCCGCTGATGCACGACACGCCCGCCGAACTGGCACAGGCGCTCGACGTCAAGGACTGGAAGAAGGGCGAGTGCGACCTCGTGCCCGGCAAGACCGGACCGCAGATGACCGTGGTCGAGCGCGACTACGTCAACACCTACCGCAAGTTCACCGCGCTGGGCCCGCTGATGGTCAAAGCAGGCAACGGCGGCAAGGGCATCTCCTGGAACACCGAGCACGAGGTGAAGAACCTCGCGCAGCTCAACAATGTCGTCAGCGAGCCGGGCGTGAGCATGGGCCTGCCGCGCATCGAAACAGACATCGATGCCGCCGAGGTCATCCTCATGCTGGCTCCGGAGACCAATGGCGAAGTCGCGGTCAAGGCCTGGGACGCGCTGTCGAAGATCACGGGCCGCGAGCACCAGCATCTGGCCATCCCGCGCGAGGACGAGAAAATCCGCTTCCGCGACGTACAGGCGCAGCCGCGCAAGATCATCTCCTCGCCGACCTGGTCGGGCATCGAATCAGAGCGAGTGAGC
>CAYLTE010000444.1:0-2290 GCA_964386195.1 uncultured Burkholderiales bacterium
CTCAGTAGATGGAACAGCAACGCGCCGCCGGCTTGGCTAAACGGCAGATAGCCCAGCTCATCGAGGATTACGGCGTCGACGCGCAGCAAGCTTGACGCGATGCGTCCGGCCTTGCCTTGCGCCTTCTCCGCTTCCAGTGCGTTCACCAGATCTACCGTCGAGTAGAACCGCACCCGCCTCCCATGACGTGTGATCCCCGACATCGCAATGGCCGTGGCGAGGTGCGTCTTGCCCGTGCCGGGTCCACCGAGGAGAACCACGTTGTGCGCCTGCTCGGTGAAGTCCATCTCGGACAGCTGCATGACCAGTTTGCGATCCACCGGGGACGCGTCGAAGTCGAAGCCTGCGAGGTCACGGTGGATCGGGAACTTCGCCGAGGTGATCTGGTAGCGTACCGAGCGCATCGCCCGATCGGTGGCTTCGGCCTGCAACAGATGTTCGAGCAACCAGCGTGAGGTTTCCACGCCGGCGCCATGCGCAGGACCGGCCAGCTCGACCCACGCCTCGGCCATGCCGTAGAGGCGCAGTGCCTTGAGTTCCGCAGTCAGATCACGCATGGTTCACCCCCGGCACTTCGACGCTAGCCTCGTCGTCGGCTGTGCTGCGCAGTCGGTCGTAACGCGCAGTGTCCGCGATCGGCGGGATGTCGGCTTTCAACGGCGTCATCACGCGCTGCGGCGTGGGTGCCTCCTTCAAGCGCGCCAGCACGTTCAGCACGTGTTCGACACTCACCCGCCCCGACGGCGGCGCGGCTTCCAGCGCCAACGCCACGGCGACCAGCACATCGTCCAGTCCGAGCTTGGGCACGAGCGCGAGCACCTGCGCCATCACGCGGTCACCGCCGCGTTCGCGCAACAGCGCTTGGCGCAGTTGCTGCAGCGGTGCAGGTAGGTCAGCAAACGGCGCGCCGTTGCGTAGTGCCCCGGGCTTGCGCTCGAGCAACGGGATGTAGTGCTGCCAGTCGTACTGGGTTCTGCCCTCGTCAAACAGACGCGCATGATCTGCGACGACTGCATTGCCCATCACCACCTTCACCCGTGTCGGGTACAGCCGCGTATCGGCCATCTGCCCGGCGTACTCGCAAGGCACGGAGTATCGATTCCGCGCCACTGCCACCAGGCACGTACTGCTCACGCGCGCCTGGCCGGGCCCGTAGCCGTCGAACGGCACGGGCATCGGCATCAGGTGATCACGCTCGTGCTCGAGCATCTCCGCCACGGTAAACGCCGAGTGCTCCGGGTGGCGTAGTTCCTGCCATAGCTCCCGGCAGCGCTGTGCCAGCCACGCGTTGAGCTCTTCCAGGCTGGACCAGCGTCGGCGCGTCGCCTCCAGCCACACGCGTCGACGGCTGTCCTGGACGTTCTTCTCGACGATCCCCTTCTCCCAGCCCGAGGCGACGTTGCAGAAGTCCGGCTCGAACAGGTAGTGCGCGCACATCGCCTGGAAGCGCTCGTTGATCGCACGCACTTTGCCCCGGCCGACCTTGTCGACAGCCGTCTTCATGTTGTCGTAGATGCCGCGGCGTGCCACGCCCAGCGCGGTGAAGCTGCGGGTGTGAGCGTCGAAGAGCATCTCGTGCCCTTGGCTCGGATACGCGCACAACCAGAACGCGCGCGAGGCACACAGCTTCATGTGCGACAGCTGCAGCTTGCGGTATACCCCGCCGATGACCAGCCCCTCGTCGCTCCAGTCGAACTGAAACGCCTCGCCCCACGCGAAGCTCAGCGGCACGAACGCAGCGCTGGCCGCCTGCGCGTGGTCCCTACGCCAGGCACGAATGAAGTCCGTCAGCCGCGAATAGCAGCCGTCGTAACCCTGAGCCTTGATCTGATCGAACAGCGCCAGCGCAGTACGACGCTCCCGCTTCGGGCGCCGTGCGTCGGCCTTCAACGCCGCCACGATCGTCTCGTGGAAGGGCGTGAGCTTCGTCGCCTTGGATGTGCGCTCGTACTTCGGCTCCTGGACCTGCGCCATACGCAGGTACTTGCGCACCGTGTTGCGCGACAGACTTGTCGCCCGCGAGATCTCTCGCACCGTCTTGCGTTGGCGAAAGTACATCCGCCGGATCTTGCCAATCATCGACATGGTGATCACCTCGTCTGCCCCCGCTGCAGCTGCTCAAAAAAGCAGCAGGGTAGGTTGAACACCCGGGTCAAATCTAAATCGGCAAAACCCTCACAAGTGGGTCAATTTTCAGTCGGCGACAACAAAATCCCGCACTCGGATCGAGCACCCAGCTAGAAAACCGGCTAAGTGCTTGATTTTATTGGTCGGGGCGAGAGGATTTGAA
>CAYLTE010000445.1:0-2273 GCA_964386195.1 uncultured Burkholderiales bacterium
CCAGAGCCGGCCCTCACCAACTTATCTTGCCTTCAATTGCATGATCCCGGCTGAGAGGCGGTGAGTCGTTTGAGGTGTTCGCGGAGCAGCTCCATGTCGAGGTAGCGGTTCTCATCGACCCATTCCTCGTGGATCTCGACGGCGAGCGCGCGCACCAGCCGCAGGCAGCTCGGCTCGTCGGGGAAGATGCGCACGAGCAGCGTGCGGCGTTTGATCTCCTGGTTGAGCCGTTCGAGCATATTGGTCGATTTGAGGTGTTTGTGATGTTCGCGGGGCAGCCGGTAGAAGGCGAAGGTCTCGTCGATGTTCGCTTCGACCCAGGCGCAGAGTTTCGGGTGCTTGTCCTGCCAGCGGGTGAGCCACTGGGCGAGATCACGACGGGCCTCCTCGGCGGTGTGCCGGTCGTAGAGCCAGCGCAGTTCGGTGAGGCAGTCGTCGGTTTGTTTGCGCGGGAGATGGTCGAGCGCGTTGCGCAGGAAGTGCACGTAGCAGCGCTGCCAGTGCGCTTCGGGCAGGGTCTCCATGATCGCGCGTTTCAAGCCGGCGTGATCGTCACTGACCGCCAGGCGCACGCCGTGCAGGCCGCGTTCCTTCAGGCGCACGAGGTGGTCTTTCCAACTGCTGGCGCTCTCGCGGTTGGCCAGCTCGACGGACAGCACGTGTCGGCGGCCGTCCCAGCCGATGCCGAGGGTGATAAGGACGGCGCGGCTGTGGCCGACGCCGTTTTCTCGCACCCGTTCGTAGCGGGCATCGAGGATGAGATAGGGATATTCCTCTTCGAGCCGGCGGGTCATGAAGCGCGTCAGCTCCTCGTCGAGCTTCTTGTTGATGTCGCTGACCGCGGAGGCGCTGAACTCGTGGCCGCAGAGCTCCTCCGTGATCGCCTTCACTCGACGGGTGGACACGCCCTGCACGTACATCTCCATCAGGGCGGCGACCAAGGCCTTCTCGCTGCGCTGGTAGCGGGCGAACAGTTCGGTCGAGAAACGCCCCTGCCGGTCCTGCGGCACCCGCAGCTCGAGCTTGCCCACGCGCGTCACCAAAGAACGCGTGTAATGCCCGCTGCGATAGCCGAGCCGGCCGGCGGTGCGCTCCCCTTTGCCGGCGAGCAGCGCCTGGTCCATCTCCGCTTCGAGCACTTCCTGCAGGAGCGTCTGCATCAGCTTCTTCAGCGCGTCGTCTTCGGTGAGTACACGCAGCAGTTCTTGTTTTGTCAGGTCAATCGTCTCATCGTTCCGCTTCGGGCGGGTCATGGTTCTTCCTTCCTTCGGGTGGTTGTAGGTTGTTCACCAAACCACCTACCATGATCCGCCTTTTTGCTGAACCTTTCGGACGCTACCGCCCCGAGAATTGACCCTGGAGTGACAGGTTCCAGCCCGGCGGGTCGAGCCGGTGGCGCGAGGGACGGGGGCGGGGCGCGGGCGCGGACTGGCTGCCACTCAACCGCTTGGGCTCGTCCGGTCCGGTTTGCGCAGTTACCGCGCGACGCGGGCGGGTCTCGAAGCGCGACCGCACCTTTCGGCTGCGCCAACGCCCCCCGCGCAGCGCGTTGCCACGCTGCGGGCCGGACCTCAGGCGATCGCGCCCGGTTCGGACTACTTCTTGAGCGGATGCAGCTCGATCCGGCGGAAGAAGATCTCGGCGCCCTCGGACTGGAACAGGATCCGGCCGCTCGTCGGCCAGACCTTGGTGCCCTCCATGACCTTCACGCCGTTGAAGTAATAGACCAGCTTGTCACCGTCCGCGATGGCCTCGGCGACATTCCACTGGCCGAGGGGCTTGTCGAGGTCACGGCGTCCCCGGAAGTTCAACACATCCTTCCACTCCGGATCCCAGTGCTGCCAGTGCAGGTGTCCCATGCCCGGGATGAAATCCTTCGGCGTTCCATTCGGATCCCAGATGCGCTCCGTGGTCTGCGTCATGGTGAGCCGCGGCAGGATCTTCTCCGCGCTGCCCGGCTTGAAACCGCCGACGAGGATGATGTCCCCCATCCGTCCTTCGAGAATCTCGTACTCGATCGAGGCGACCCAGTGGCCCTTGAAGTTGTTGCGGTAGTTGCCGTCCTCGCCGATGCAGTGCAGCAGGATGCCGCTGTTGCGCGCGCGGTCCTGACGCGCCCCCCAGGTGACGGCGCCCCAGCGAAATTCCAGCACGAGCTTGTAGTTCGCGTACTCCTGCCGGGTCGTGATCCCACCCCAGTCCTGTCCGCTCACCCGGATCGCCGGCGCGCCATCGATGCGGTCCACGATCGTGAACACCTGGTTGGGATCCTG
>CAYLTE010000446.1:0-2268 GCA_964386195.1 uncultured Burkholderiales bacterium
CAGCCCCCAGCCCCCAGCCCCCAGCCCCCAGCGAGCCATGCTCCACATCACCAACGGCGACTGCGCTGCCGAGGCGCTCGTTCGCGCGGGTATCGCGCCGGGGGACGTTCTTCCCTGGCGCGACGTGCTGCACGAGGGCCCGGTCCCGGGCGGCTTGCCGCTGGAGGAGTTGTCATCGGTTCGCGCCCGCTTCCTCAGCGACGACGGATTCGGCGACTACGACGACATCCGCGGTCAGTTCTACGAGCGCGACGTGCGCGTTGCGGGCAGTCAGGCGGAGGACGAGGTGGTGTGCTGGTTCGAATCGGACCTGTACGACCAGCTGCAACTGCTGCAGGTGCTCGACTGGTACGCCGAGCCGTCCCACCGGCCGCTGCGGCTTTCCCTGATTCAGCTCGACCTTGGGCAGGACGATACTTTTGAGGCGGCCGGCGAATTGGAGCCGGCGCGGGTGGACGAACTCCTGGGCGCGCGATGCGCGCTCGCGCCGGATCAGCTGGAGGTCGCGCAGCGCGCCTGGTCGGCGTACCGCGCGCCCACGCCGCGCGAACTCGAGGGGTTGTGGCGTGCAGGCGCACTGCAGTCGCTGCCCTGCCTGCCCGATGCGGTGCACCGGGTGCTGGAGGAATTGCCATGGCTGGACACGGGGTTGTCGCGAAGCGAACGCAGCGCGTTGGAGTGCCTGGCCACGCAGCCGCTCAGCGCCTCGGCGTTGTTCGCTGCGCTGCGGGCGCGCGAGTCGCGCCCGTTCCTGGGCGATGCCTGGCTGTGGCGGGCACTCGAGGCACTGGAAGCCGGCGCCCGTCCGCTGCTCTCCCGCCAGCTGTCGGTTCCCGGCGCCGGCATCGAGCGTTCGGTGCTCGCGCTCACGCCCGCCGGGCAGGCGCTTCTCGCCGGGCAGGCACGGCCGATCGAGCCGGTAGAACGTTGGTGGGGTGGCACCAGAATAAGGCCGGCCGATACCATCTGGCGCTGGGATGGTGCGCGCGAGCGGACCGTCGAGGTTCGAGAGGCCGATTTGCGCGGGCACGATTGATGCAAGAATCGATGACAGCAGCCGACCGGCGAGAACCGCCGACCACACAGGCTGCCGCACAAGGCGAGTGGGGGGAGCTAACCAAAGGGGCTGCACATGCTTAGCTTCCGCGTCACCGCACTGGGCCTGATCGGCCTGCTCCTCGCGACCCTCCAGGCCGCCCACGCCGAACCCGACGGCGGCATGTACAGCACCTATCGGGGCGATAACTCACCGGTGTTCAACCGCGCCTTCGAGACCGGCGAGGCCGGCAGCATCGACGAGGTGGTCAAGACGTTGAGCCGCGCCATCCATCAGCTCTCCCGTTATCGCATGCCCAAGGACGCTCCGAAGATCTACCGGGTTCCCAGGGCCGAATTGGAGAACTACGTCTGCGGCACGCACTGCGCGATCCAGGCCTGGTATCGCCCGGGCGACGGCATCTTCCTCGACGACGCATTGCGACCCGAGTCGAACCTGTTCCACCGGTCGATTCTGCTGCACGAACTGGTGCACTACTTCCAGGACACCAGCGGCGAGTACGCGGACATGACGCCGTGCGACCGCTGGTTCCACCGCGAACTGGATGCCTACAACATCCAGAACCGCTACCTCGGCGTGATCGGCCATCCCACGCGCGTCGCCTACACGGGCGACAACTGCGCGAACATGGAAGCGAAGGCTCGCGCGAACGGCGAAGACGAGCCGGCGCAAGCCTACGGCGGTATCAAGGGACGGGTGAAGTCCGACCTGCACTGACCGACGCCCCGCGGGACTGGCAGCGTCCCGCAAGCTGTCTGCGCGCTGCGCGCGAGCCGCGCGAGATCCGGTCGACATCGGCGCGCGGGAAGCGACTATCATCGGGGGTCTGACCTGTCCCGCGTGGGCTGCCACCATGCTCGCGCTCCCATGTGCATGGAAGCCTGCACGCATCGACGTTTGGCGCGTCAATCGACCCGATGAGTGCCCTGACCGACCCGGACATCGCGCAGTTCGACCTGCGCCGACTGCCGCCGGGCTTCTACGACGATCCTTATCCGTACTACCGTGCGCTGCGCACGCACGCGCCGGTGAAGACGATGCCGGACGGCAGCCGTCTGCTGACGCGCTACGCTGACGTGCTTGCGGTCTACAAGGATGCTGCGACCTTCAGTTCCGACAAACGCGCCGAGTTCAAACCCAAGTACGGCGACTCGCTGCTGTACGAGCACCACACCACCAGCCTGGTGTTCAACGACCCGCCGCTGCACACG
>CAYLTE010000447.1:0-2252 GCA_964386195.1 uncultured Burkholderiales bacterium
CTCGTTCATCGAACTACCTCCCCCGAGCAGTCGTCGCCAGACGTCCGCTCCTACGCGCACCCTATCGGGACCCGCGGACTTACCAAGAAGGCTCCAAGCGCCGTCGCAACGGTTGGCCGCGGGCCTTAGTAATCCGCCAACGGGTCGTTGGCGAATTTGGTGCCAATAGTCCAACGGGTCGTTGGACTATTGCTCACGGCGTCCGGCGCCCCACTCCCCTTGGACACGTTGAGACGCGCTCGCGTACAGCCTCCGGGTCTCACTCAGGCAGGTCGAAGTGGTGCCGCAATGCCTGTTCCGCACCGCTCATCGACGAGTCATCGTCATTGAACACGCCGCTGCGTAGATGGTCCACGGTCTCCTGAATCTGACTGCGGTTCGAGTCTCGCCAAGCACGCACGGCCTGATCGCGGAGCAGACCGGACTGCCAACTCCCCTCGTAGTCGAGGAGCAGTTCCGTGTCGATGGCGTTTGCCGTGACGCTCGCGGTCACGTCGGTGCTTTCCTGCAGGGTGGACCACTGGCACGTCACGACATTGCTGCTGGAGATAGCGATCTCGTACTCCTGGATGGCACCGTCAGCGCTGGCCATGGTGTCCACGTGCCGGATCGTGATGACACGGCCCCGGATCTCAATCTCTCTCAACTGTTTGCTCCTCGCCAATTGAACAGGCAAGCCCGCGCCGCGCTGACGGGAGTTCGTGATCTAGATGTAGCTCTCCCGGAGGTTGTGATCAGCGTGGCGTGAGGTGAATTGGGAGGACCTCCGATATCGAAGTGGGTTACCACACTCATTTCGACCACCGGAGGTCCTCGTGACTCACGCTAATGCTCCCTTGTCCGAAACCGGTCGTCTGCGGCTGGCGAAGCTTGTTGTCGATTCTCGTTGGCCGTTGCGGAGAGCAGCGGAAAGGTTCAGCTGCTCTCCGGCGACAGCGAAGAAGTGGGCAGACCGGTATCGGGCCGCAGGCACCGCGGGGATGCGCGATCTGTCCTCACGTCCGCTGATGTCCCCATCGCGAACGGCGCGACGGACGGAGAGACGGATCGTGTCGTTGAGGTTCGCGAGGCGGTGGGGCTCGCATCGGATCGCCTGGCACCTGCACCTGTCCCGCTCGACGGTGGAGAACGTGCTGCGTCGTTACCGGATGCCACACCTGTCGCAGTTGGACAAGGCGACCGGACTGCCGGTGCGGCGCCCGAAGCCGGTCCGCTACGAACACCCGAACCCCGGCGATCTCGTCCATGTCGACGTCAAGAAGCTCGGCCGGATCCCCGACGGCGGCGGTCACCGCGTAATGAGCCGCCAGCGCGGACAGAGCAACCGGAAGACGAGCAGACCGGGTTACGCGTACTTGCACCACGCCATAGACGACCACTCAAGACTCGCGTACTCGGAGATCCTCGGCGACGAACGCAAGGAGACAGCTGCCGCGTTCTGGGAGCGCGCCAAAGCATTCTTCACCGGGCACGGCATCACCGTGCTGCGCGTGATCACCGACAACGGCTCCTGCTACCGATCCCACGCCTTCAACGACGCACTCGGCGTCGGCGTGAAACACAAGTTCACCCGCCCCTACCGCCCGCAGACCAACGGGAAGGTCGAACGCTTCAACCGCACTCTGGCCGCCGAATGGGCCTACGCGCGCCCCTACCGTTCAGAAGCCGAGCGATTTGCTGCGTACGCCGACTGGCTCCACGAATACAATCACCACAGAGCCCACGGCGGCATCGACGGTCTCTCACCCATCCAACGCGTTCACAACGTCACGGAGAGCTACAGCTAGCACGACCTTCGCGTCGACGCCGAGTTCGGTGGCGAGTTCGTGCACCCGCATCTTCGCCATTGTCTCCCTGCCAGTGGAACAGGCGGCGTGCGCCAGCAGCCTGCATCCATTCCTGTGGGCGGGACGCGCGGCGTTCCGAGCCGGGATGGATAAGGATCACGTCGATCAGCTTCAGGCGCTGGGCCGGGGATGTCTCCTCCGGCATCAAAGGCGTCGAGGGGCGGGCGTCCGAACGGGCAAGCACCCAAATTCGATCCGCCTGCCGGGTCGCCAGCCTAAACCAGGGGGTTGCGCCGATAGCTGCCGTCAGGATCACGGCGTCGTATTCAGCTTCGAGCTGGTCGAAGAAGGCGGCGGGCTTTTCGCTGCCTTCGTTCTCCTCGACCACGATAGCGCGTTTGCCGAAGCGGGAGAGCGCGTTTTTCAATGCGCGGGCACGCAGGGTTACGTCGATGGTCGGCGAGG
>CAYLTE010000448.1:0-2249 GCA_964386195.1 uncultured Burkholderiales bacterium
CGCATAGGTGAAGAAGATGGCGTTGTAGAAGAACGCCTGGGCGATCATCAACGTCAGGCCGAAGATCGCGCGCCGCCGATGATGCGCGACCATCACCCGGAACACCTCGAGCAGTGTCGGCGGCGCGCGCATGCCCACGGCAACCGTGGGCAACACGGCGTTGCCGTGTTCATGGCCGATGTCCGCCTCGATCGCCTGCATGACCGCCTTGGCCTCCGCCTCCCGGCCATGCGTGACGAGCCAGCGCGGACTCTCGGGAACGTGACGCCTCACGAGCAGGATGGCGATCCCCATCGCCGCGCCCATTGCGAACGCGACCCGCCATCCGAGTTCCGGTCCGAACCACTGCGGATCGAGCAGGAAGACGGCGGCACCCGCACCGAACGCCGCGCCCACCCAGAAACTGCCGTTGATGGCGAGCGAGACGCGACCGCGTACGCGCGCGGGAATCAGTTCGTCGATTGCCGAATTGATCGCGGCGTACTCGCCGCCGATGCCCACACCGGTGAAGAAGCGGCAGATCACGAAGCTGGTGAAGTCCCAGGTGAAGGCGGTGGCGAGCGTGGCCAGCAGATAGACCGCGAGTGTCACCAGGAACAGGCGCTTGCGTCCGTGTCGGTCGGCGAGCCGGCCGAAGAACAGGGCGCCGAGGACGGCGCCGCCGATGTAGGCGGAGGCCGTGTAGCCGATCTGGCTGGCACTCAGCCCGAGCGCCTCGGGGCGCTGCAGCGCAGGGCCGATGGAGCCGACGATGGTGACCTCGAGCCCGTCGAGGATCCAGGTCACGCCGAGCGCGATGACCACGCGCCAGTGCCAGCGCGACCAGGGGAGTGCATCGAGCCGATGCGGAATGTCGGTGTGCGGCACGGGCGAACAGGTCAACGTGAGGACGGGCAGCCGGCGGCAATTGCAGTGCCGTGGTGCCTCCGCGAGCCTGTATTCTACGCACTCGACTCGTCGGCGCACGCCACGGTCGCTTCCGACACGGCCACCCACCATGCAAACCGATCCATCGACCCTTCCGCCACTGCCGCTGCCCCAGGGCATCCGCTCACGCTATGTCGACGGCGTCAACGGCCTGCGCATGCACGTTCTCGAAGCCGGTTTCGAGACACGCGGGCGTCCCTGCGTCCTGCTGCTGCACGGATTCCCCGAACTCGCCTACAGCTGGCGCAAGGTGATGCTGCCGCTCGCCGGGGCCGGGTATCACGTCATCGCCCCGGATCAACGTGGCTACGGACGCACCACGGGCTGGGATGCGGAGTACGACGGCGACCTGCACGCGTTCCACCTGCTGGGCATCGCGCGCGATGCGCTGGCACTGGTGAACGCCTTCGGCTATCGCTCGGTCGCCGCGGTGGTCGGCCACGACTTCGGCTCGCCCGTGTCAGCCTACTGCGCGCTGACGCGCCCCGACGTGTTCGGCTCGGTGGTCATGATGAGCGCGCCGATTCCGCCGATTCCCGCGCTGCCGTTCGGCACCGCCGATGTACCTTCGGGCGCCGAGCCCGTGGAAAACGTCATTGCCACCCTCGAACAGCTGTCGCCGCGCCCGCGCAAGCACTACCAGTGGTATTACTCGGGACGTAGTGCAAACGCGGACATGATGAACGCGCCGCAGGGCCTGCACGCCTTCATGCGTGCCTATTACCATCACAAGAGCGCGGACTGGAAGGACAACAAGCCGTACCGGCTCGCGGGTCGCACCGCTGCCGAGTTGGCGAAGATGCCGACCTACTACATCATGGACCGCGACCAGGACATGGCGCAGACGGTCGCGCCCCACATGCCGAGCGCGGCCGAGATTGCGGCGTGCACATGGATGACCGAGGCGGAGATGCGCGTCTACAGCAGCGAATATGCACGCACCGGCTTCCAAGGCGGATTGCAGTGGTACCGCACGCGCTTCGTGCCCGAGTACAACGCCGGATTCCAGCTCTTCTCCGGCAGGACCATCGATGTGCCGTCCGCCTTCATCGCTGGCAAGAGCGACTGGGGCGTGTACCAGTGGCCGGGCGACTTCGAGGCGATGCAGACGCAGCTGTGTACAGACATGGTCGGCGTGCATCTGCTGGACGGCGCGGGACATTGGGTGCAGCAGGAGCAGCCGCAGGAGGTGAGTCGGTTGCTGGTAGCGTTTCTCGAGGAACAGAGCAGGGGTACTTCGAGGTAACCTCGAGTCCTGGCACCGTAACTGGGCACCGGCTTGTATGTTTGCAGGTGTTGGGGTGGAGGGCCTGTTTATCCGG
>CAYLTE010000449.1:0-2246 GCA_964386195.1 uncultured Burkholderiales bacterium
AGCCCCTAACCCCTAGTCCCCAGCCCCTGCCTTACTTCCCCTGCGACAACCCGTACACGTAGGCCGCCAGCAGGTGCGTCTTGTTCGGCCCGAGGAACGGGCCCCACGCGGGCATCTGGCCGTTGCGGCCCTTCGTGATGCTCTCGATGATCGTGCTCTCGCCAGCACCGTAGAGCCAGGTGTCGTCGGTCAGGTTCGGCGCCCCGAGCGCATGGTTGCCGGTCCCGTCGGGGCCGTGGCAGGCCGCGCAGTTGGCTGCGTAGACATCCTTGCCCTGCGTTGCCTTCAGACTGTCGTGCGTCCGGCCTGCCATCTGCAGCACGTAGTGGGCGACGTTGCGGATGCCCTCCTCACCCAGCTGCGGCCACGGCGGCATCATGCCGGTGCGGCCGTTGGTGATGGTCGCCACGATTGCCTCGGGCGTGCCGCCGTACAGCCAGTCGTTGTCCGCAAGGTTGGGGAAGCCACGGCTTCCGCGTGCGTCGGAGGCGTGACACTGCGCGCAGTAGTTCAAGAACATGCGCTGCCCCATCTCGCGCGCCTTCGGATCCGCCGCCACGGCAGGAATGTCCATCGCAGCGTACTGGGCGAACTTCGGCTCGAAGCGCTCGGCGGCGCGTGCCTGTTCCTTGTCCCACTGCCCGGTCGACGACCAGTTGAGCACGCCGGCATAGCTGCCCAGACCCGGGTACAGGACGAGGTAGACGACTGCGAAAACCAGCGTGATCCAGAACAGCCACATCCACCAGCGCGGCAGAGGGTTGTTGTACTCCTCGAGGTTCTCGTCCCAGACGTGTCCCATGACGCCGGCCTTCTCGCCCGGCGCGAGGCGCTTGGTCGACAGTTTCCACAGCAGCACGCAACAGGCGAGGATGCTGACGATGGTCAGCACACTGATGTAGGCACTCCAGAATCCACTCGTGAACTCGTTCACGCTACTTCTCCCTTACTTGATGTTCTGGCGCCGCATTGCCGGCGCGAGAGGCTGATCGTCGTCCAGGGGCAGGCGTGCCGCCTCTTCGAAGCGCTTCCTGGGCAGGGAACTGTAGGCCCAGACGGCGATGCCGACGAAGGCGACGAAGCTCAGCAAGGTCCAAAGCGCACGCAGATCGGAAGCGTCCATGTCACTTGACTCCCTGGAGCGTTGTGCCGAGCCCCTGCAGATAGGCGATCAGTGCGTCCATCTCGGTCTTGCCTTCCAGCGCGGCGCGGGCGCCGGCGATCTCCTCGTCGGTATAGGGAACCCCGACCGTGCGCAGCGCATTCATCTTCGCCTCGATCGGATCGTCGGCCACCGAGTTCTTGGCCAGCCAGGGATAGGCGGGCATGTTGGACTCGGGCACCACGTCCCGCGGCTGGATCAGGTGCAGACGGTGCCACTCGTCGCTGTACTTGCCGCCTACGCGGTGCAAGTCGGGACCGGTGCGCTTGCTGCCCCACTGGAACGGCCGGTCGTAGACGAACTCGCCCGCCACCGAGTAATGCCCGTAGCGCTCGGTCTCCGCCCGGAACGGGCGGACCATCTGTGAGTGGCAGTTGTAGCAGCCCTCGCGGACGTAGACGTCGCGGCCGACCAGGCGCAGCGGCTCGTAGGGCTTGAGGCCCTGCACCGGCTCGGTGGTTACGCGTTGAAAGAACAGCGGCACGATTTCCACCAGTCCTCCGATGCTCACCACCAGGATGATCAGGATGATGAGCGGAGTCAGGTTCTTCTCGAGGAACTCGTGACCGGATGCTTGTACGGCCATGGTGTCGTTCTCCTAGTCAATCAAGCGTGCGCGGGTGCCAGGACCGGCGCATCGACGGCCTTGCCGCTGGTCACCGTCTTGAACACGTTGTAGGCCATCAGCAGCATGCCGAACAGGTACATGGCGCCACCGAGCAGACGGATCGCGTAGAACGGATAGGTCGCCTTCACGCTCTCGACGAAGGTATAGGTCAGCGTGCCGTCGTCGGGATTGACCGCACGCCACATCAGGCCTTGCATGACCCCCGCGATCCACATCGCCGCGATATAGAGCACCACGCCGATGGTGGCCACCCAGAAGTGCGTGGTGACCAGTTTCATGCTGTACATCTCGGTCTTGCCGTACAGGCGCGGGATCAGGTAGTACAGGCTGCCGATGGTGATCATCGCGACCCAGCCCAACGCGCCCGAGTGCACGTGGCCGATGGTCCAGTCGGTGTAGTGCGACAGCGAGTTGACCGTCTTGATCGACATCATCGGTCCCTCGAACGTGCTCATC
>CAYLTE010000450.1:0-2218 GCA_964386195.1 uncultured Burkholderiales bacterium
TCACCTTCAGCGTCACCGGCTTGGTCACGCCCTTGATGGTCAGCTCGCCGTCGATCTCGACCGGCTTGTCGCCCTCGAAGCGGACCTGGGTCGACTTGAACGTGGCCGTCGGGTACTTGGCGGTGTCGAGGAAGTCCTCGCCCTGAATGTGCTCGTTGAAGGTGGCATAGCCGGTGTTCACCGAGCTCATGTCGATGGTGATGTCGACCGCGCCGCTGCGGGCGGCCTTGTCCAGGGTGACGGTGCCCGTCGTCTTGTCGAACTGGGCCAGCTGGGTGGACAGGCCGAAATGGCTGTAGGAGAAGCGCGGGAAGGTGTGGGTGCCATCGACCGTGTAGGTTTCGGGTGCGGCCAGGGCAGGGCTGGCTGCGGCGGCGGAGACCAGGAGGCTGGCGGCGAGGGCGTGGAGACGATTCATGCTGAGGATCCTCTTTCGATTGGGAGTGAGTTGGGGTTGGGGTTGGGTTATGCAGTGCCTTGCGGGGAGTCAGGGAGGATTGCGCGCGGAGCGGGGAGTGCCTCAGCGCGGCGCGGCCGCGATGCGGAACCTGATCACGACCTCGTTGGCGACGACGTCGAAGGCACGCCAGGCGCCTTCGCCGATCGAGAAGTCGCCACGCCTGATGCCCAGTTCGCCTTCGAATACGCCGACGTCGCCCGCGGTGGTGAAGCGCGCCGGGACGACGACGTCCCGTGTCGTGCCCTTGATCGTCAGTTTTCCAGCGACCTCGTAGCGCTCGTCGCCGAGGGCCTTGACCGCGCTCGACTCGAAGCGCGCGACCGGGAAATCGCTGGTGTTGAACCAGGTCTTGCGCGCGACTTCCTCGTCGCCCTCGACGCTGCCGGTGTCGACGCTGGCGAGCTCGACCTCGATCGTGGCGTGCGCGTCTGCGGGCGCCGCGGGGTCGAACTTGAGCTGGCTCGCGAAGCGACGGAAGCTGCCCTCCATCGCCACGCCCATCTGCTGGAAGCCGAAGCCGATCCGGCTGCGCTCGGGAATGACCTGCTCGTAGGTCGCGGCATGGCTGGCAGTGACGAGGGCGAGCGTGGCGAGCACGCCGGTGAGGGTCCTGGAAAACGTGGCAGCGAGGGTGGCGGGCAGGGTGCGTTTCATGACGGTCAATCCTTGATGGTCGATTGCGGGCGGCGCGGCAGCATGCGGGTCAGCACGTCGTCGCGGTCGATGAGGTGGTGCTTGAAGGCGGCGCCGATGTGGGCCAGAAGGATGGCGACGAGCAGCAGATTCAGACTCATGTGCACCGTCTGCAGCAGATCGCCGAGCGCCTTGTCCTTGGCGAGCAGGTCGGGCAAGGGCAGCACGCCGAACCAGACGGTCTGGATGCCCTTCGCCGAACTCATCAGCCAGCCGGAAAGCGGGATCGCGAACATCAGCACGTAGAGCAGGTGGTGACCCGCGTGGGCGGCCATCCGTTCCAGCGCGCTCATGTGCGCGGGCAGCGCCGGCGGGCGGTGGGTGATCCGCCAGGCGAGACGTATGACGACGAGCGCGAACACCGTCACCCCCGCCCATTTGTGCCAGGAATAGAGCTGCAGCTTGGTCGGCGAGAGGGGCAGGCCTTCCATGTAGAAGCCCAGCCCGAGCATGGCGAAGATGAGCACGGCCATGAGCCAGTGGATCGCCTTGGCCGTTGCGGTGTAGTGCGTGGTCATCGTGAGTCCGTCCTCGCGTGGCTTCGCACGCGTTGTGTCATTGGACACACTCTAGACGGACAGACGGCGAAGAAATACCGCTTGTACGCAAATCATTGTTGCGGCTTACGCAACAATGAGGCGATGAACGGTGCCGAGGCGTCTTGCCAGCCCTCCCGAGCCGGCGCGTGCCCGGCCCGCAGCGGGGTCAGGCGGCCTCGAAGTGCTCCAGCATCAGCTGCACGCTTGCAACGCCGTTGTATTCGTTCACCCCGAGGCGGAAGGCGGCGTGGATCTGGCCGGCCGCGCCCTCTGCATGGTTGAAGCGGATCGCCTCATAGCGTGCGCCGCCGCGCGAGAGCTCGAGCTTGAGGTGCTTGTCCTTGAGCAGGCGCTGGCGCTCGACGCGGAACACGTCGTCGAACAGCGGCGCGGGAAAGCCCTGGCCCCAGATCTCGTTGTCGAGCATGTGCGCGGCGTCGAGCGCGAAATAGCCGGATTCCAGGCTGCCGTTGTCCCGGCTGCCGGGACCTGCGTGATCACCAGTGCAGATGCCGCCGAGCAGTTA
>CAYLTE010000451.1:0-2185 GCA_964386195.1 uncultured Burkholderiales bacterium
CCATGACGTGCATGATCGGGAAGATGTCGGTCTTCTTGTAGAAGTTGATTTCCTCGGCCTTGTAGTCGGGCCACAGGCGCCCCACGCGGGGGTCCCCGGCTTCGATCGGTTTGATGATGTCGGCATGGATCAGGGCTTCGATTTCGCCCTCGGCGAGCATGGTCTCGACCGATTTGTTGTCAGGCAGCCGCGTGAAGTTGAGGTCGGACGGCGGGGTGAAGTCGACGTCCTCGTCGAGCTCGGCCAGCCACTCCATCGATTTGTGCGGCAGGCCGTACTCGTGCTCGAGGATTCCGCGCATCCAATGAACGGCGGTGACCATGTACGACTTCACACCCATCCGCTTGCCGATCAGGTCGGTTGGCTTCTTGATGCCCTTGGTCGTGTTGATGAACACGAAGCCGTGCCGGAAGCGGCGATGCAGGAACACCGGAATGGCGGTGATCGGCATTCCCCTGTCCCGGGCGACGATGTAGGACGAGCATGAGGTCTCGGCGACGTCGAAATGTCCCTCGCGCAGGAAGCGCCAGTGGCGCGTGGTCGAGTCCATGTCGGTCAGGATGGTGAGATCAATGCCGTCCGGCGAAACGGTGCCGTCGATCAGCGGCCTCACGATCTCGTAGTTTCCGCAGGCGAGGGTCAATGGGATGTTCTTGGTCACGTTCTCTTCCTTCTCGGTCGAAATGATCGGCAGGCAGGGGTCAGGATCGCCAAGTTTTCCTGCGCCATTCCCCGGCGATGAAAATGCTGCCAACGGACGGGTCGAGGGTCTATTGATCCGCGCACGATCGAAGGCCCAGCTTGGGCTCTCCAAGCTTCGGGGCTAGCCTTGTATACTAGAGTATGCATTGAGAAAAGAGGAGCGCCGGATGGTGGACGGTTTTGAGGATCACTGCTGGCGCGACATCATTCCTGCTGCCGAGCTTGAGATTTATTCGCATTATGCGCGTCAGACGTTTGTCGGTCCTGCGCCGGCGCTGTTGGTGGTCGATCTGTACGAGCTGGCCTATCAGGGCGGACCGAAGCCTGTCTCCGAGCTGCACCGGACTTACCCTTCGACCTGCGGCGAGCACGCGTACGCCGCGATCGCGCCGACCAAGGCGCTGATCGGCGCCGCGCGGTCCGCGGGCGTCCCGATCTTCTACACCACGTCCGATACGAGACCCGAAGCCCTGCCGCAGTCTGTGACCGCGACGCGCCGCCGGAACGTCTCGGTCGATCCAAAGGTCTACGAGATCAGGTCCGATTTCAAGCCGCAGCCGGGTGACGTCATCATCCCGAAGCAGCGGGCGTCGGGCTTCTATGGAACGCCTTTGATGGCGCACCTGACTCAACTCGGCGTCCGTAGCCTCATCGTCTGCGGCGAGTCGACATCGGGCTGCGTTCGTGCCTCGGCCGTCGATGCCTACTCGAGCGGCCTCCACGTGGTGGTCGTGGAGGAATGCTGTTTCGATCGCAGCATGGTCGCGCATAAGGTGAATCTGTTCGATCTGCATCACAAGTACGCGGATGTGATGTCGGTCCGCGACGTCGTAAAACATCTGGAAGGCCTCAGGCTCGCCAGCGCGAGCTGACCGGACGTCCGGCTGTTCGCGGACGGCATTCGGTCCAGCGAAATCACCCGCAGGTCTCCCGACGCGAGTTTGCCGGCGTGATAGTCCGCGGCATCCGTGCGGGCGGCGGTCTGCCATTGGGCGCCGCCGGCACGCGGAACCGCATTGAATCCGGCCCTGCCACTTGCAACCCGGCGGCCCAAAGCGCCATAACGCGCGTGAAACCGCTTCACGGAGGCCTACCGGACCGGGGATGCCGACGTCGTGGTCCGGATCCGATGAGCCAGAACGAAAGGAGATTGGAATTCAACCGTCTGGTGACCGAAGCGGTCGCCCTGCACAACGCGGATAGGCTTCCGGAGGCGGAAGCCGCGTATCGCGCGGCTCTGCAGATTGTGCCGGACCACGCCGCTGTCATTCACAATCTCGGCGTGCTGGCGGGCAGCAGAAACCAACATGAGGCCGCGATCGCACAGTTCGATGCCGCGATCAAAGCGGATCCGAACTATGCGTCCGCCTTCTACCACCGCGCCGTCTCGATGGCGGTGCTGGGGCGCCGGACCGAAGCCATTCGGGACTTCGCGCGGACCGTCACCCTCGAGCCGGATCATTACGCCTGTCATCGCGCTCTG
>CAYLTE010000452.1:0-2176 GCA_964386195.1 uncultured Burkholderiales bacterium
TCGAACCAGGGACCTACGGATTAACAGCGGGCAATCGGGGTCGCTGGACGGGCGACACACGAGTCAAGACCTAATAGAAACAACAACTTAGCCGACTCCGCCCGACATCGCCCGACAGAAATCGACACCTCGGCGGGGTCTGTTTACTGACAGGTTTACTGACAGCACCACCGCACGGGGATGGTAACCGAGTCGGTCCGTCTGGCACCGCCCGCCAGGCGGGGCAGCCCTGATTCGGCTGCCCATCCATGGTGACCAACGGCGCCCCCCAGGTCTTCTAGTACAGCTTTACACATGGTGTAATGTTGTACTTGCGATGCCTAGAGATTTTTCCTAGACTCCCGGGGATGGAAGTCGAGTTCGATGACGAGGACCTGGACCGCCTGGAGACCGACCCCAACTTCACGGCGGGGTTCGCGCAGGAAATCGTGCGCGCCTACCGCAAGAAGCTGCAGCAGATTCGGGCCGCCCGCGACGAGCGCGACTTCATGGCACTGAGGTCCTTGCACTTCGAGAAGCTCAGAGGCAACCGGAAAGGACAGCACTCCATCCGGCTCAATCTGCAGTGGCGCCTCATCCTGGAAATCCGAGGCGACCACCCATGCAAGGTCGTCGGAATCATCGAAATCGTTGACTACCACTAGAAGACTGGAGAACCCCATGAACGCACGCGTGCCCGCTGAGGTGTTCCCGCCCGGAGAGTTCCTGCGGGAAGAGCTCGAAGCGCGCGAGTGGACGCAGCAGGAGCTGGCGGACATCCTGGACCGCCCGCCGCGGCTCATCAGCGAGCTCATCGCCGGCAAGCGCGCCATCACCCCCGAGACGGCCAAGGGCCTGGCCGATGCGTTCGGCACCTCGCCCGACTACTGGATGAACCTGGAGAGCCAATATCAGCTCTCCAAGGTGAAGCTGCCCAACGACAACGTGGCGCGCAAAGCGCGCCTGTACAGCAAGTTCCCCGTGCGCGAGATGCTCCGTCGCGGGTGGGTTCGCGCGAGCGAGAACATCGAGGTCCTCGAGCAGCGGTTCTGCGAGTTCTTCGGCATCCAGAGCCCGGATGCTTCGCCCCAGCTGTGCCACAAGGCAAAGAAGACCCATGCCATGGCGGACACCACGCCGCTGCAGCTGGCGTGGCTGTTTCGCGTGCGGTCCATGGCGGGCCAGCAGGTGGTGCCTCCTTACTCGAAGGCAAAGCTGACCGCGGCGCTCGAGAAGTTGAGGGCGCTCACCCTGGCGCCGGAGGAGGCGCGCCAGGTGCCCCGCATCCTTGCGGAGTCTGGTGTGCGTCTGGTCTTCGTCGAGCCTCTTGCCGGTTCGAAGATGGACGGCGCCTGCTTCTGGCTCGATGGCGACAAGCCCGTCATCGGGATGGCGCTGCGATACGCCCGCATCGACAACTTCTGGTTCGTGCTCCGGCATGAAATCGAGCACGTGCTCCAAGAGGACGGGAAGGAAGACGACGAGGCCGTCATCGACTCGGACCTCGGCGAGTCGAAGGAAGACCTCCCCGAGTGCGAACGTCGGGCCAACGCCGCAGGTGCGGACTTCTGCGTGCCGACAGCCGAGCTGGAGAACTTCATTGCCCGCGTGCAGCCGTACTTCTCCGAGGAGAAGGTGCTTCGGTTTGCCATGCGCATCAACGTTCATCCAGGGTTGGTGGTCGGACAGCTGCAGCGACGGCTGGGCCGCCATGACTTTCTGCGCAAGCACCAGGTGAAGGTGCGGGTGCACGTGCTTCCGTCGGCGGATGTCGACGGCTGGGGTTCTTTCACCGAGTAATCGACACCGCGTTGGGAGTTGCCATGTCTGCCTACGGAAACCAGGTCAAGTCGTACATCGAGCGCTACCAGGCCGAGCAGGGAGGCGACGGCTTGCTCGACCCGCATGCCGTGGCCGTGTGGGCTTACCAGCGTGGGCTGCACAAGCCCAGCATGCGGACCGTGGTCGACGCCATCGCCGCCGACATCTCGCAGTTCTTCCGCGAGGAGTACCGCACCAACGAGGACGGCCAGCGATATCGCGCCAAGCACGCCGTTCGGTTCAAGAAGGGTGACAGGACGATGTCGCTTTGGGCCGACATGGACGACGATAAGGTGTTGTCGCCGACCGAAATTTGACCCCCTTGTGAGGCCTGTGCCGACCGAAAACTGACCCAGGTGTTCAACCTACCCTGCCC
>CAYLTE010000453.1:0-2160 GCA_964386195.1 uncultured Burkholderiales bacterium
CCAAGACTGGGGAACCGGGCGGTAGGTCTCGGCTTTGCCCGAGAACGGCACCACCACGGTGCCGTACCGTTTGGCCTCTTTGATGGCCTTGTTCGCCCAGACGCCGGTGTCGATGTAGTCCGCCGAGCCGCCTTGGAGCAGGTTCATCGCCACCATCAAGAACTGCAGCGAGGCGCCGCCCTGCAGGAACAGCACCTTGTACCCGGGGGGAATCGCGAGCAGTTCGCGCAGATCGGCTTCTGCGGTCTCGGCGATCTCGATGAATTCCTTACCGCGATGGCTCATCTCCATCACCGACATACCCGACCCGTGCCAGTCGAGCATCTCGTCGCGCGCCTGGCGCAGCACTTCTTCCGGCAGCACCGCCGGCCCAGCACTGAAATTGAATACCCGCATCGTTATTCCTTGCTGCTGCCCGGCGGTCGCGCCGCCGTTCGTTGCCTGAGGCTGCGTCTACTCCGGTGAACCCGCCTCGGAGGACGCTTCGCCGTCCTCCCCGGGTGCGCCGAGGTCTTCCGCACCGGCATCTTCCGCATCGGCGTCTTCCGCACCGGCGTCATCCGTGCCGGCATCATCGGCACTGCCGTTCTCGTCGGTCTCTATGACGCGCTCGAGACCCGCCAGCTTCTCGTCCGCATCCAGTCCGATCAGCGTGACGCCTTGCGTGGCACGGCCCATTTCGCGGATCTCGGAAACGCGGGTGCGGATGAGCACCCCACCCGTGGTGATCAGCATTACTTCGTCCTGCGGCAGGACCAGTCGCGCCGCGACCACCTTGCCGTTACGCGGCGTGGTCTGGATCGCGATCATCCCCTGCGTGCCGCGGCCGTGGCGGGTGAACTCGCTGGCGGGCGTGCGCTTGCCGAACCCGTTCTCGGTGGCGATCAGCACCGGCTTGGTCTCCTCGTCGCACACGACGAGAGAGATCACCTGCTGGTCCGCACCGAGCGTCATGCCGCGCACGCCGTGCGCCTCGCGGCCCATGGGACGGACATCCTGCTCGGAAAAGCGCACTGCCTTGCCCCCGTCGGAGAAGAGCATCACGTCGTGGTGGCCGTCCGTGACCGCCACGCCGACCAGTCGATCGCCCTCGTCCAGGCTCACCGCAATGATGCCGCTGGGGCGCGGACGCGAGAAATCGGTCAACGGCGTCTTCTTGACGGTGCCGTTGGCGGTCGCCATGAACACGTAGTGCGCATCGTCGAAGCTCTTGATCGGCAGCACGGCGGTGATCTTCTCGCCGTCGGCCAGCGGGACGAGGTTGTTGATCGGCTTGCCGCGGCTCTGACGGCCACCCTGCGGCGCCTCGTAGACCTTGATCCAGTACACCCGTCCCCGGCTGGAGAAGCACAGGATGTAGTCGTGCGTATGCGCCACGAACAGGTGCTCGACGAAATCGTCCTCCTTGGTCGCGGTGGCGAGCTTGCCGCGGCCACCGCGGCGCTGCGCGCGGTACTCTCCCAGCGGCTGCGACTTCACGTAGCCGGCATGGGAAAGCGTTACCACCACGTCGGCCGGCGCGATGAGGTCCTCGAGACAGATGTCCTGAGCGTTGACCTGAATCTCGCTGCGGCGCGTGTCGCCGAACTGCTCGCGGATCGCGCGCAGCTCCTCGACGATGATTGCGGTGATGCGCTCGGGCCGGGCGAGGATGTCGAGCAGGTCGACGATCCTGTCCATGACCTCGCGGTACTCGTCGAGGATCCGGTCGCGCTCCAGGGCGGTCAGGCGCTGGAGCTGCATCTCGAGGATGCGCTGAGCCTGCGTCTCGGAGAGCCGGTACGAGCCGTCCGGCTGCAGCCCCATCTCGCGCACCAGTCCTTCAGGCCGCGCCTGCTCGGCACCAGCGCGCGCCAGCATCTCGCTCACGAGGGACGAGCGCCACGCCCTGCCGAGCAGCGCCGCCCGCGCCTCGGCCGGCGAGGGCGAGGCCTTGATCAGCTCGATCATCTCGTCGACGTTCGACAGCGCGACCGCCAGACCCTCGAGGATATGGGCGCGGTTGCGCGCCTGGCGCAGGTCGAACACGGTGCGGCGGGTGACCACCTCCCGCCGGTGACGCAGGAACGCCTCGAGCAGGGCCTTGAGGTCGAGCACGCGCGGCTGGCCGTCCACCAGGGCGACCATGTTCATGCCGAACGTGTCCTGCATGTGTGTATG
>CAYLTE010000454.1:0-2140 GCA_964386195.1 uncultured Burkholderiales bacterium
GTCGAGCGGCTTGCCGTCCGGACCCTTGGTCTTCTTGATCTCCACGCCGTCCGGATTGTTCGAGCCGACTTCGTGCAGCGCGATGATGTGCGCGACCACCAGCCCCAGCAGCACCAGCGGGATGGCGATGACGTGGAAGGCGAAGAAGCGGTTGAGCGTCGCGTCGGACACGACGTAGTCGCCGCGGATCCAAACTGCGAGATCCTCGCCGATGAACGGGACGGCACCGAACAGGTTCACGATCACCTGGGCGCCCCAGTAGGACATCTGGCCCCACGGAAGCAGATAGCCGAAGAAGGCCTCGGCCATCAGGCACAGGTAGATCAGCACGCCCAGCACCCAGATCAGTTCGCGCGGCTTGCGGTGGGACCCGTACAGCAACGCGCGGAACATGTGCAGATACACGACCACGAAGAACATCGACGCGCCGGTCGAGTGCATGTAGCGGATGATCCATCCGCCCGGTACGTCGCGCATGATGTATTCGACCGAGCCGAACGCCTGCGCGGCGTCCGGCTTGTAGTTCATGGTCAGGAAGATGCCGGTGACGATCTGCAGCACCAGCACCAGCAGCGCGAGCGACCCGAAGTAGTACCAGAAGTTGAAGTTCTTCGGCGCGTAGTACTGGGCCAGGTGCTCGTTCCAGAGCTTGGTGAGCGGGAAGCGCTCGTCGATCCAGTTCAACATTGCCTGCGACCGGGTCATGCTCACGCTCCTTTTCCGTCTTCACCGATCAGCAGACGGGTGTCGGTGAGGAACTGGTATTTCGGGACTTCCAGATTGGTCGGGGCCGGCATGTCCTTGAACACCCGCCCGGCAAGGTCGAACTTGGAACCGTGGCAGGGACAGTAGAAGCCGCCCTTCCAGTCGCTGCCCATGCCGCTGTCGGCACCGGCCTGCAACTTGTCGGTGGGCGAACACCCCAGGTGCGTACAGATGCCCACCACGATCAACCACTCGGGCTTGACCGAGCGCGTCTCGTTCTGCGCGTAGTCGGGCTGCATGGGCCGCTCGGAGTTGGGGTCGGCGACCACCGGATCGAGGGTCTCAAGCGACTTCACCATGTCAGGGGTGCGATGGACGATCCACACCGGCTTGCTGCGCCACTCCGCGCGAATCATCATGCCCGGCTCGACCTTGGAGATGTCGACCTCTACCGGGGCGCCTGCCGCGCGAGCGCGGGCGCTGGGGAACATGCTCAGGAAGAACGGCGTCGCCACCGCGAGCGCCGCCACGCCGCCGGCCGCACTGGCCGCTCCGAGCAAATACCGGCGTTGCTTGTTTACCGTGCCTTCAGCCATGCCGATGCATCCTGTCTGCGCCTGTCTGCGCCTTTGTAAAACCCTCGTATTCTAGAATATATCACGCGAGAAATCAGCTTTCTCGATTCAAGCTACTGATTTCCGCTAAGAAATCCGAGCGACGCGGGTATCGTTCATTCACTTCGCCGCACCGCACATATTGCGGTGCAGACCACGCATCGCGCGCACGTCCGGCGACGGCCTGAAACAGGCGGGCAGCAGGCGGGAGAGAACCGGGAGGCGAGGCAAAAAAAAGCGCAACCAAGAGGTTGCGCTTAAATCCACCTTAGGAGGAGGATGGAGGAGACTGCTGTTGCGGACGCTTCGCGCGCGCAACGAACGCTTTGAATTGTTCCAGAAGCAGCGCATTGACGCAAGCTTTTTTGTTGCAGTGCACCGAGCAATGCGCTTCGGCGCGCGGCAGAGCATGGCAAACGAGGGATAAGACGATGAAACTTCGCATCAAATGGGTGGAGGGCGTAAGCTTTCTTGCGCAGACCGAAAGCAGCCACACCATCCTCATGGACGGTGCGCCAGAGGGCGGTGGGCGCAATCTTGGCCCCAGGCCCATGGAGACCCTGCTCGCCGGCACCGGCGGGTGCACGGCCTACGACGTCATCGCGATCCTGCGCAAGGCGCGCCAGAAGGTGACCGATTGCCACATCGAGATCGACGCGGAGCGGGCGGCGCAGGACCCGAAGGTGTTCACGCGCATCCACTTCCACTTCGTCGTCACGGGCGTGGATATCGATCCGCGCCACGTCAGGCGGGCGATCGAGCTATCGGCGGAGAAGTACTGTTCGGCGTCGATCATGCTCGGCAAGACCGCCGAGATCACC
>CAYLTE010000455.1:0-2137 GCA_964386195.1 uncultured Burkholderiales bacterium
ACCGATCGAGCAGTTCGCTGCGCGATCCCTCCCCCTGCAACAGCAGCGGGAACGACAGCCTTTCGCGCGCGAACCGTTCCGAGAGCAGCGCGTGCGCCTCGCGCATCGCACGCAGGCTGGTGAAGAGCAAAAAGGCGCGCCCCCGGCTCGCGCGCAGCACAGGCAGCACTGCCTCCACCACCTTGGCCGTGTAGCCTTCGGTGTTCGGCCCAGGCATGCGTTCGGGCACGTACAGAATCCCTTGCGTGGCATAGTCGAAGGGGCTGTCCCAGCTCGTCGCCTCCGCCTGGTCGAGTCCGAGTGCCTGCTGGTAGTGCGAAAAGTCCTTCTTCACCGAGAGGGTGGCCGAGGTGAAGATCCACGCGCGCGCGCTGCCCTCGAGCTGCTTGCGGAAGATCGCGGCAGTGGACAGCGGCGTGGCATGCAGCGCGAGTGCATGCGCGAACACCTCGACCCAGCGCACGGTGTCGCTGCCCGACTGCCCACGCCAGCGATCCAGGCGTGCGGCGAGCTCGGCAGATCGCTGTGCGCAGTTCTTCAGCCCTTCGCTACGCTCGGCCTGGAACTCGAGCAGGTCCTGCAGTGCGGCCAGCTTCTGCGTCAGTACGCTCAGCGCGTCAGCGAACGCGGGGCGGGTCTCCACCTGCCGCGCGCCCTGCCGGCCGGGATCCTCGCCGGCGGCGATCCGCAGGTCGCGCGCCGCACGCTCCATCGCCTGCGCGGCATCGGGGAGCGCGACGAAATCACGCGCGTTCGCGGCCGCCTCGACCCGCGTGTCGCGCGCAAGCTCCACCAGCTGCGAGGTTGACACGCTCTCACCGAAGAACAGCGTCGCGGTGTCGGGGAGCTGATGCGCCTCGTCGAAGATGACGGTATTGCACTGGGGCAGCAGTTCGGACACCCCTTCGTCGCGCAGCACCAGGTCGGCGAAGAACAGGTGGTGGTTCACCACCACGAGGTCCGCGGCGAGGGCTTGCTTGCGCGCTTCGAGGACGAAGCAGTCCTTGTGGTGGGGGCACTCCCCGCCGAGGCAGTTCTCGCGCGTCGAGGTCACCATGGGCCACACCGACGCGTCCTCGGGCACGTCGCTCAGCCCGGCGCGGTCGCCGCTCCTGCTCGTGCGCGCATAGCGCTCGATCGCACGCAGGTGGCGGATGTCCTCCTTGCTGGCGAAGCGTCCGTCTTCTAGGTTGCGCTCCAGGTGGTAGTGGCACACGTAGTTGGCCCGACCCTTCAGAAGCGCTACGGTGACCGGAACGCGCAGGGCTTCGCGCACCATCGGCAGGTCGCGATTGAACAACTGGTCCTGCAGGGTCCTGGTCCCGGTCGAGAGGATGACCTTGCCTCCGGATAGCAGCGCGGGCACCAGGTAGGCAAAGGTCTTGCCCGTCCCCGTTCCGGCCTCCGCGACGAGCACGCTGCGCCGTTCGATCGCGTCCGCGACCGACTGCGCCATATCGATCTGCTGCGCGCGCATGCGGTAGCCGGAGATGGCGCGCGCGAGCGGGCCGTCGCTGGCGAAGATGTCGGAAATGGCGCGGGAGGACATGTAGCGGATGGCGGAAGCGCCTAATTCTAGCCCACCGCGCCGCCGGCGCCGGCGCTCGCGGAAGGACGTCGATACCGCGACGCGGAATGCCGTTTGCTCGACAGGGCCCGACATCGTTCCCGGAGCACGCAATGGAAAGCTTCCCTGGCAGGCGCATCCTGGTGACGGGAGGCGCCGGATTCCTCGGCTCGCATCTGTGCGAACGTCTGCTCGAACACGGGCACGACGTGCTCTGCGTGGACAACCTCTTCACAGGCTCCAAGCGCAACATCCGCCATCTGATCGGCCATCCGATGTTCGAGTTCATGCGTCACGACATCACCTTCCCGCTGTATGTGGAGGTGGACGACATCTACAACCTCGCCTGCCCTGCATCGCCGGTCCATTACCAGTGGGACCCGGTACAGACGACCAAGGTGAACGTGCACGGCGCCATCAACATGCTCGGGCTCGCTAAGCGCACCGGGGCGCGCATCCTTCAGGCCTCCACCTCGGAAGTCTATGGCGATCCGGATATGCATCCGCAACGCGAGGACTACGCCGGCAGCGTCAACCCGATCGGCCCGCGCGCCTGCTACGACGAAGGCA
>CAYLTE010000456.1:0-2128 GCA_964386195.1 uncultured Burkholderiales bacterium
GTTGTCCCGCTCCGTGTCGCGCTCGATGGTCTTGATGTCCTGCCCCGTATGCCGCGCAAGGATCTCGTTGAGACGCTGGCGCAGATACAGGATCTCCTTGGCGTGGATCTCGATGTCCGTGGCCTGCCCCTGGAATCCGCCCATCGGCTGGTGGATCATGACCCGGGAGTTGGGTAGCGCGAAGCGCTTGCCCTTGGCACCGGCCGACAGCAGCAGCGCGCCCATGCTCGCCGCCTGTCCGATGCACAGCGTGCTGACGTCGGGCTTGATGAACTGCATCGTGTCGTAGATCGCCAATCCCGCCGACACCGAACCGCCCGGGGAATTGATATAGATCGAGATGTCCTTCTCGGGGTTCTCGGATTCGAGGAAGAGCAACTGGGCAACGATCAGGTTGGCGGTCATCTCGTTCACCGGCCCGACCAGGAAGATGACGCGTTCCTTGAGCAGGCGCGAATAGATGTCGTACGCGCGCTCGCCCCGGCCGCTCTGCTCGATGACCATGGGGACGAGCCCCAGCGCCTGCGGTTCCATGCCTCGACGTTCCATGTGATTGCTGTTGCGGTCCCAGATCATTGTTGACGGCTCATTGTTGGCGGCTGCCCATCAGGTCATCGAAATCGGTCGCCTTGTCCTGGACTTTAACGCGCGCGAGCACCCACTCGACGACATTGTTCTCCAGAACGAGGGATTCGACCTCACGCAGGCGCTCGGGCGAGGAGTAGTACCAGCGCACCACTTCCTCGGGGCGCTCGTAGCTTTCGGCGTAGTCGTGCACCAGGGCCTTGATCTTGTCGGGCTCGGCGACGAGGTTCTCGCGCCGCACGATGTCGGAGACGATGAGACCGAGCGCAACCCGCTTGCGCGCCTCCGGCTCGAACATCTCGCTCGGCATCTGCATGTCCTCGGCCTTCAGTCCCCGTTGCGCGAGATCGCGGCGCATGCCTTCCATCAGGCGCTCCATTTCCATCTGCACCAAGGACTTGGGCAACTCGATGCTGGAATTCTCCAGCAGCGCCTTCATCACCAGATCCTTGACACGCGCCTCCGTGCGCCTGCGGACCTCGCGCTCGAGATTGGCCCTGATGTCGCTGCGCATCTGCGACACGTCCCCGCTTTCGACACCCAGCGCCTTCGCGAATTCGGCGTCGACCTCGGGCAGATGGGGCTCGGCGACCTGCCGGACCGTGACCTCGAAACGCGCCGTCTTCCCGGCGACGTCCTTGCCATGATAGTCCTCCGGGAATGTCAATTCAAACGAGCGCTGCTCCCCCGGTGTGGCCCCGATCACGCTCTTCTCGAAGTCGGCCAGCAGCCGCCCCTCTCCGAGCACCGTGGAATGCCCGGTGGCACTACCCCCATCGAACGGGACACCGTCGATGCTGCCCGCGTAGTCGATCACCACGCTGTCGCCCGCCTGGGCAGGCCGCGTGACGTCGTGGAAGTGGACGCGCTGCTTGCGCAGGATCTCCACGGTCTTGTCGATCTCGGCCTCACCGACCTCGACCACCGGCCGGTCCAACTCGACTGCGGAGAGGTCACCCACGGTGATCTCCGGATACACCTCGAAGGTGGCGCTGAACTCGACCTGCTGCACTTCCGCGCCTTCAGGCGCGGGCTTCGGTTCGAAGCGCGGGAAGCCGGCGACGCGCAGGTTCTGCTGCCGCACCGCCTCGCCGAAGCTCTTCTGCAGCACATCGCCCAGCACCTCCTGTCGCACCTGTCCACCGTACTGGGCCTGCACCAGCCGCAACGGTACCTTGCCGGGGCGGAAGCCAGGCAGTTTCGCCTGGCGGGCCATGCGCTTGAGGCGGCTCTCGACCTCTGCCTCGATCTCCTGTATCGGCAGTGCGACGTTCAGTCTGCGCTCGAGGTTGCTCACTTTTTCTATCGTGGCTTGCATTGGTGCGATTCCTGGCAACTGGTCATGAATAAGCGCGGGATCGGCGATTCCCCGCGATCGATGCGTGGGCCCCGAAAGGCCGCAAGTCGGGAGGGCGGCGGAGACGACTCTCTGCAGTCAGCAGGTCGACGCCTTCATTGTCCTGGTGCGAAAGGAGAGACTCGAACTCTCACGCCTTTCGGCGCCAGAACCTAAATCTGGTGCGTCTACCAATTCCGCCACTTT
>CAYLTE010000457.1:0-2121 GCA_964386195.1 uncultured Burkholderiales bacterium
TGGATGAAGGGTGCGCTCGTCGGAAAAGTGGGGAGCGTGTTCACCAGCACCGCAACGCAGCACGGCGGCCAGGAGACGACGATCACGAGCTTCCACACCACCCTCCTGCATCACGGCATGGTCATCGTCGGCGTGCCGTACTCGGAGCAGCGCCAGACGATCATGAGCGAGATCAGCGGGGGATCACCCTACGGCGCCAGCACCATCACCGGCGGCGATGGAAAGCGCATGCCGAGCGAGAACGAGCTGGCCATCGCGCGCTTCCAGGGGAGGCACGTGGCGACCATCGCAAGCCAGTTGAAGCGGGGGCGGGGCTGATCGTCACCCTGGCGAACGCCGGGGCCCAGTTATCATCCCTCCATGCTTCGCATCCGCACCCTCGCCAAGTCCTACGAAGGGGCGCGCCGTGTCGTCCTGCGCGGGGTCGATCTGCAACTCGCATCCGGAGACTACGTCGCCATCATGGGAGAGTCCGGAGCCGGCAAGTCGACCTTGCTCAATCTCGTCGCAGGGCTCGACGTGCCGGACGAAGGGGAGATCGAGGTGGACGGAACGTCGCTTGCGGGATTGTCCGACGAAGCGCTCACGCGCATGCGGCGCGAGAAGATGGGCTTCGTCTTCCAGGCCTTCCACGTCCTGCCTTACCTGAGCGTGGTGCAGAACGTCGCCTTGCCGCTCAACCTGCTGGGTGAGGACGGTCATACTGCCACGCGGCGTGCACGGGAGATGCTCGGCGCAGTCGGGCTCGGTGAACGCGTCTCCAGTGCGCCGCGCGAGTTGTCCGGCGGCGAATTGCAGCGGGTCGCCATTGCCCGGGCCCTGGTGCACGAACCGAAGCTTGTGCTTGCCGACGAGCCGACCGGCAATCTCGATCCGGAGAGCGCTGGGCAGGTACTGTCGCTTCTTCGCGATCAAATGAAGCGGCGCGGCGCAGCCGGCATCCTGGTCACGCATTCACGGCACGCGGCGGCCACCGCCGACTGCGTCCTTGCGCTGGGGCCGGATGGATTGCGGCCGCTCTCCTAGGGTAAGAGACCGGCCGCTAGACTCGGGCCCCAGAGCGGTTCACGTACGACCGTGTCTGATGGGGATCTCGCCAATCACCTTGTGCGGCGGGGATGGCAGCATTCCAACGTACACGCTGTCGCGTCCGCTCTTGACCAGGCCTGCTGATATCTCGTGGCTGGGCAGTGCAGACGCACCGGTGGCATACATGCTGTCGCGTCCGTGAAGCTGCCCCCCAAAGGCATTGGCGCATGCCGCCAGCGCGACGGCAACGACGATCAGTCTGGCGCTCATTGCAGTTCTCCTGTCCCGATGAACTTCCCGATGGGCGCGTGCAATCGGGAGGGCGGCATGCGCGAAGGCACGCCACCCACCCACCTACCTATCGGGCCTGTGCGGTCTCCTGAATCGGAGCGGGTCGCGCTGAGCCGCCCATGTTGGTTCTCTTCATGAATCCGTCGTCGCGCGAGATGCGAAGGGGCTGCGCTTCCTCGGGAGCGCGATACACGTTGGTGCGCGCCATGACGCCCGGATCGAACGTGACGCGCAACTCGCTGGTCTCGCCAGCCGGCCTGCCCATGTTCGTCCGGCTGGAGACGCCGGGATCGAAGACGACCTTGACCGATTCGATGTCAGCCGCTTGTGCAACGGCAGAAGCGGCCAGAAGAGACAAGGCTGACACTACTGTGCATGCTATTCCATTGCGCATCATGGCACCTCCGATGATCTGTATGCAGCAGCCAGGCGAGGGCTTCCCCCGCTGGTTGTCGGGTCGACGTGCAACGCGCACTTCAGCGATCCCGGCGAGAGAAAGTCTAAGCTGTGCGAACATACAGATAGGCTACGGATGACGGTGCATCGCGCCTATCGGCGGTATTGCCTTGGTAATGGACGAAAGTGTAAGCGATCAGTAAGCGTCTTCCGCGCGAGTGCGTGTGCCGATCAAAGCAGCGCTGTCGCCTGCTTTTCCCCGCGCTCGTAGACCACATGCGCGCGACCGACCAGCAACGGATCCAGCGGGCCGATCGCGTCGATGTCCTTGTTGGCGTAGGGCAGCTTGTGCAGGATGTAGCGAATCGCGTTCAGCCGTGCGCGCTTCTTGCAATCGGACTTGAT
>CAYLTE010000458.1:0-2120 GCA_964386195.1 uncultured Burkholderiales bacterium
CGATCTTCAATTTCGACTTCGCCTTCATCGGCGGGTCGGCGATCGTCGCCACGGTGCGGCGCAGCTGCTCGCGCTTCTCCGGCGACATGGCACGGATACGCGCCTCCATCGCGTCAAGGTCGAGCAGAGCGCTCATCGGCGTGGCTCGTCTAGCAAATAACGATATATCAGCCGCAGATCGGCGAGGTGCTGGCGCGCCTTTTCAGCGCCGCTCCCACCGCTCGCCTGGACGAGCAGTGTGTTGGCACCAACACCATCGCGATCATCGGCTGCCTTGAGCCGCAACGCAGCGTCGTAGACGGCCTTGGGGGTCAATGCACGATCCTCTCACCTGCCGGGATGACAAAGCGCTCGCCGGGCAGCACGACGAGCACAACGGCGTAGGTGCCGACGACCGGGCCGTGGATGATGTCGTCAACCCAGGTGTGACGCGGCTCGCTCACGATGAGCCCGAAGCGCTGTTCGATGCGTGCCCAGTACTCGTCGCAGCGCCGGCGCCAGACATCGGTCAGGCCGTGGGTGAACGGCGCCTGCCACACCCGGCTGCGCAGCTCGCCATACTCGAACGGCTGGCGCGGCTGCTCAAACCGCAGGCTCGACGGCATCTCTGCCGCGCGCTTGCGTGCAGCGTCGAGCTTACGCTTGTCCAGCTCCAGCTGCCGGGTGCGCTCCAGCTCTGCCTCGTAACCCCGCAGGGCCTCTGCCTTGAACTCGGTCACTGCTGCCCCCACAGATCGAGCTGGCGCCCTTCCACGGCCTCGCGCGCGGCCTTGTCGACCTCGGCGCGCTGCTCGCGCACCTCCAGGCGATCGAGATAGCGCGCGGCCAGCTCGTCGCGGTCAGAGATCGACGTCGATACCGCCTTCGATTTCTTCGTCAAAGCCGCCCCCCTCTTGTGTGTCGTACGATGCGATTGGCGTTGCGTCGATCAGCGGCACGTCAGGCGCTTCACGGATCAGCGCAATGGCGGCGAGCGCCAGCTTGCGCACGTCGTGCTGCGTGTCGCCGGGGCGCTCGTCGACTGGCACGATAAGCTCGGTTTCCTGCCGATCACGGAACTCGTGAGGCCGGCGGTTCTTCAGCCAGAAGATCGCCGCCGTGGTGTTTCCAGCCAGCGCTTGGTCGAACAGAGAACGCTTCACGCGCTCGTCTGGAACGTCCTTTGCCGAGCGTATGGCCTCCATAAAATCTGGGCGTTGCCGCATCCAGACGTAGAAGATCGACGAGGAAATTTTCAGGTCCGCGATGATCTCCGCGTCGGTCGCTCCACCATGCGCCAGCTCGGCGGCGCGGGTGAGCATCCACGGTTCGTACTCGGACGGGCGCCCTCGGCGACGCTTGATGGCTGGCACGGGTGCGGTCTCGACGTGGCCGGCCCGGCGCTCCTGGCTGATGGTTTTCATGAGTGGAAGAATACCTGCTGGATCGAGTTATTTCAACAAGGCGCTTGACAGTACCGCCGCGGTACCGTAAGGAAGGTGCGTCGACTTGATCGACGAGCCACAGCAAACGGAGATTTCAGATGGCCATGTCCAAGAAGCACTACAACGCAATCGCCGCCCGTTTCCAGCAGCAGCTTAACGAGCTGGATAACGAACAGGCCGCCGCCCACGATCTCGGAAAGATCAGCGTTGCTGAATGGGAGGTTGCGCGGCGTCATCTCGCAGGCATCGCCGGTAAGCTCGCCTTCGCCCTCGCCGAGGACAACGCGCGCTTCGATAAGCTGCGTTTCCTCGCTGCATGTGGGTTCTGACATGCGCGACCTGCGCCTCGCTTCCCTTGGCCTCGGCGTTCTCGCCGGGGCTCTCATCCTCAGCGCCGCTATCGAAGCGCTGCTCAGCCTCGGAGGTTTCTGAACCATGACCATCATCGACACCACACTCTACGCTAACGGCGCGCTGCGCATGAGCGACCACGGCCGGCACGGCGGCGTTGTTCTGATGTGCGTACCCACGGGCGCGCAGTTCACTGTCCCGCCTGATTTCGTTGCGCCCCTCCACCGCTACCTCGCCGAGTATGACCGCATGGTGCGGCGCGAGCCTGAAACGATCAAAGGTAAGCCTGAAGTTATCTATGCCCGTGCCTACGGTTTTGTCCGCGACCCGTGACCCTGCACAGCA
>CAYLTE010000459.1:0-2103 GCA_964386195.1 uncultured Burkholderiales bacterium
GGCAAGGCGCTGGCCGCCACGGGCCAGCGCATCCTGGACGTGCAGCCGGAGGACATCCACCAGCGCACCCCGGTCATCCTGGGCAGCGCCGACGAGGTCGATCTCGTCGCGTCCCATCTGAGCTGAGCGCCGCATGTGGTTCAAGAACCTGGCCGTCTACCGGCTACCCATGCCCTGGCCGGCCGATGCCGGCGAGCTCGACCGCCAGCTCGCGCGTAAGCGGCTGCAGCACTGTGGCAGCTTCGAGATGGAGAGCAAGGGGTGGCTCTGTCCGCGCGACGCCGATGTGTACGTCCATCGACTCGAGCAGCAGTGGCTGATGGAGCTGGGCGTCGAACAGAAGCTCCTGCCCGCGTCGGTCATCCGGCAGGTGGCGCAAGAGCGCGCGGAGCAGCTCGCGAGCCGCCAGCCCTTCCCGGTCGGGCGCAAGCAGATGCGCCAGATCAGGGAGGAGGTCACGGAGGAGCTGCTGCCCAAGGCGCTTGCGCGCCGGCGCAGCACGCACGTGTGGATTGCGCCCCAGTCCGGCCTGCTCGTCGTGAATGCGGCCGCACCGAAGAAGGCCGAGGAAGCGATCGAGGCCCTGCGCCATGCGATCGACGAAGTGCCCGCGAAACCGCTGACCACGCACCTCTCCCCTACCGCAGCCATGACGCAATGGCTGGCCGAGGGCGATGCCCCCTCCGGATTCACCATCGATCAGGATCTGGAACTTCAGTCTCCCGACGAGGGCAAGCCCACCGTGCGCTACGTCCGGCACGCCCTCGAGGGCAGGGAGATTCGACAGCACATCGCATCGGGAAAGAGCGCGACCAAGCTCGGCCTCACCTGGCAGGACCGCGTCTCCTTCGTGCTCACCGAGCAACTACAGATCAAGCGCATCGCCTTCCTCGACGTGAAGAAGGGCGACGCCCAACAGGAAGCCGAGGACGCGGACGAGCAGTTCGACGTCGACTTTGCGCTCATGACAGGCGAGTTGCTGCGCATGTTGAGCGATCTGGTGCACGCGCTCGGCGGCGAAGCCGAGGCGGCGACCCGAGGCAGCTAGTCGGACAGGCGCCGGTTCGAGCGGCGCGCGGTCGCAGCGACGTCTAGTTCGCCCGGTCCCGGGCCTTTCCGACGGGCAGCGCCGCTGCCCGTCGCATCTCCTCGGAGTCGAAGACCTCGTCCTCGGCGAGATGATCCAACAACATTCCCGTGGCATCGACACCCCAGAACAGCTCGCCATCGACCACCACCGTCGGCACGCCGAAGACGCCGCGCGCGATCGCCTCCTCGCCATTGCGCCTCAGTGCGAGCTTGACGTCTGCGTCCTGCAGGCGGCGCTCCGCCTCCGGGATACCGAGCTCTTCCAGCAGCGCCCGCCATGCCTCGTCCTCGTCCGGCAGGCTGCCCTCGCTCCACACGAAGCGGAACAGACGCAGCACGACGTCGAAGCGTGACTGCGCGACCAGGGCCAGGCGCAGCAGGGGCAGTGGATTGAAGGGGTGCGCGCGCGGCAGTCGCACCGGTAATCCGAGCTGGTGCGCGCGCCAGACGGTATAGCGATAGGTGAATGTGCGCTTGGGCGGAATCTCCGCCGGACCGAGCTGCCCCCAGTGCTCGAGCAACCCGGCGAACAGCACGGGCTTGCACGCGATGTCGAGCTCCGGCCACCGGGCGAACTCCTCTGCCTGCAGCCAGGCGAAGGGCGAGATGAAATCGAAATACCAGTCGATGCGAGGAACTGCCATCACTGCACGCTCCGCGCCGCGTCGGTCATCTGCGCGCGCAGGCGCGCCTCGCGCGCGGCGAGCTTGCGTCGGATCTCGTCGATCGCAGCCTGCGCCGCCCGCTCCCCTTCGAGGATGGCGAGGTGGCGGCTCTCGAAGTCGGTCACCGACAGGTTGGAGGTCTCCGGCCGGATGACGACGTCGGCATCGCGCAGTTCGATGTCCGCCAGCGCGTTGCCCATGATGACGAAGGTGCGCAGCAGCATGTCGACGCTGTCGCGCACGGGCTTGTCGCCGGGACGGGTGGAGATGTCGACCGCGATCACGAAATCCGCGCCGAGACGCCGGGCGACCTTGACCGGCACCGGGCTCACGAGGCCGCCGTCGACGT
>CAYLTE010000460.1:0-2098 GCA_964386195.1 uncultured Burkholderiales bacterium
TTCTCGGCGTTGCACTGCGCGACCGGCATCGAGAACCCGTGGTCAACCATGCGGTCGCGTCCGCGCGACAGCATCGCGTGGTTGATGTCGGTCAGCCAGACCTGGCCCGTCCGGCCGACCTTGCGCGCGAACGCCAGCGACAGGTCGGCCGTGCCACCGGCGACGTCGAGCACGCGGTCGCCTTCGCGGACGCCGGAGACCTGGATCGTGAAATGCTTCCACAGGCGGTGCAGGCCCAACGACATGAGGTCGTTCATCACGTCGTATTTCTGCGCGACCGAGGAGAACACCTCGGCCACCTTCTTCTGCTTGAGTTCTTCGTCGACCGTCTGGAAGCCGAAGTGAGTCGTCTTGTCGCTCATGATCTATTCAGTGGTGATGGCCGCAGCCGCCCTTGGGCGCAGGGGGCGGGACCTTGGACGGATCGCGGGTGCCGCCGGCGCGCTCGAGTGCCTCGAGGTAGTTGTTCCACAGCGCTTCCTGGTCGCGGCCGAGCGCGTAGAGGTAGTCCCAGGAATAGAGCCCGCTGTCGTGGCCGTCCGAGAAGGTGGGCTTGATGGCGTAGTTGCCGACCGGCGAGACATCCACGATGTCCACGTCGCGCTTGCCCTGCTGCAGCGTCTCCTGCCCGGGACCATGACCGCGCACTTCGGCGGACGGCGAATACACGCGCAGGAACTCGAAGGGCAGCTCGAAGCGGCTGCCGTCGTCGAAGGCGATCTCGAGCCGCTTCGAGGCGCGATGCACGGTAATTTCGGTGGGGAGCGGGGTGTTCTCGTCGAGTCCGGCCATGGCAGCTGTCGCGCTGGAGGGGCCCCAATCATACCCGAATCGCCCGAGCGCGGTCCCGGCGCCACGGCGGACGCCGCGCACGGGTCTGTTGCGCTTCGATGACGTGTCATCAAAGCTTCAAGGAGCTGCAATACACTCGCGCCAATGCAATAAGGGAGTCCAGGCATGCCAGCGAACATCTTGCTCGTGGAAGACGAACCGGCGATTCAGGAACTGATCGCAGCCAACCTCGCCCGCGCGGGACACCACGTCGTCCGCGCCGGCGACGCCGAGACCGCGCAGCGCATCGTGCGCGAGGCGCTGCCCGATCTGCTGCTGCTCGACTGGATGCTGCCGGGTGCCTCGGGCATCGAGTTCGCCCGCCGGCTGAGGGCGGAAGAGCGTACGCGGGAGATCCCGATCATCATGCTCACCGCGCGCGGCGAGGAGCAGGACAAGGTCACCGCCCTGGAGATCGGAGCGGACGACTACGTGACGAAGCCCTTCAGTCCGCGCGAGCTGGTCGCCCGCATCAAGGCGGTCCTGCGTCGGCGCGCGCCTCAGGCCACCGAGGATGCGGTCGAGCTCGGCGGGCTGCGCCTGGATCCGGCCACGCATCGCGTGACCGCTGGCGAGACGGCGCTGGCGCTGGGGCCGACCGAGTTCCGCCTGCTGCATTTCCTGATGACCCACCCGGAGCGGGTGCATTCGCGCGCGCAGTTGCTCGACCAGGTGTGGGGCGATCACGTCTTCGTCGAGGAACGCACGGTGGACGTTCACATCCGCCGCCTGCGCTGTGCCCTCGAGCCGAGCCATCATGACGGTCTGATCCAGACCGTGCGTGGCAGCGGGTACCGGCTGTCGGTGCAGGCTCGGCAGCCGGCGCCGGCGCCCTGACCCTGGCTGCCCGTCACGGACCGCGCGTGATCCAGCGCCCCCTCACCTATCTCACCCTCGGCGTTGCCATCCCCGTGGTGGCGGTGCTCGCCCTGGCCGTGCTCGCCGGGCTCTACCGCGGGAGCGATGCCGCGCTCGCGCTGATCTTCCTAGGCTTCGTCGGTGTCGCCATCATGTTGGGACGCAATCTGCGCCTGCTCGTCTCCTGGGCGCGGCAACCGATCGGCACCCCCGCACCGCAGGTCGAGGGCCTGTGGGGCAGCGTGTTCGCCGAGCTCGGCCACCGCTTCCAGCGCGAATGCGAAGTCAAGGAGCGGCTGTCGGCCGAACTCGGGCGCTTCCAGCAGGCTGCGACGGCAATGCCCGACGGCGTCATCTATCTCGCCGAGGACGACGTCATCGAGTGGATGAACCCGATGGCCGAGCAGCA
>CAYLTE010000461.1:0-2072 GCA_964386195.1 uncultured Burkholderiales bacterium
GCCTCCAGGGGGTGAAGATCAACGACAAGCACATCGAGGTGATCGTGCGGCAGATGCTGCGCCGCGTAAACATCGTCGAGTCCGGCGACTCCGAGTTCATCCAGGGAGAGCAGGTCGAGAGATCCGAGGTGCTCGAGGTCAACGACCAGCTCATCGACGAGGGCAAACGAGGATCGGGCTACGAGCACGTGCTGCTCGGGATCACCAAAGCCTCCCTGTCGACCGACTCCTTCATCTCGGCCGCCTCCTTCCAGGAGACGACCCGGGTGTTGACCGAGGCGGCCATCATGGGCAAGAAGGACGAGCTGCGCGGCCTGAAGGAGAACGTAATCGTCGGTCGCCTGATTCCCGCAGGAACCGGTCTCGCGTACCACAATACCCGCCGCAAACAGCAGTCGGGCGAGGATCAGGCGCTGGCGCCGGATCTGCTCGATGCGGACGTCGGGATATCGACGCAGGACGAGCAGGTCGCCTGAGCGGGGCCCGCACCCGGACGTTTGCTTGACAGTGTCTGGGTAGGGCCCTAAAATCTCGCGTCTTTTTACCCGGCCGAGTGGCGCGAACTCCCACGCGTCCGGGTTGGAAACGGCAGAAATCACCGGGACGGCGCTCTCGCGCCGTCCCCAATTTTTTCAACGCCGCTTTAGCAGTACGAGCAAGGTTGTATTTCCGCGACCGTAACCGGCGGCCTGTCCGCGGTGACGGTCCTTCGAGCCCGGTACGGGCTGTCGGGGACGGAGCGCTTTCTTTAGCGTTCGCGCCCGCGAATTCAGGCAAGAGAACAGCACGCTAGCTAACTGGATCGTGTAACAGAGGCCTTCATGCCGACAGTAAATCAGCTTGTGCGCAAGCCACGCGCAGAGAAGAAACCCAAGAGCAAGGTTCCGGCGCTCGAGAACTGCCCGCAGAAGCGGGGAGTGTGCACCCGCGTCTACACCACCACGCCGAAGAAGCCCAACTCGGCGCTGCGCAAGGTCGCCAAGGTGCGCCTGACGAACGGCTACGAGGTGATCGCCTACATCGGCGGCGAAGGCCACAACCTTCAGGAGCACTCGGTCGTGCTGATCCGCGGCGGCCGGGTGAAGGACCTGCCGGGGGTTCGCTACCACATCGTCCGTGGCAGTCTGGATACCCAGGGTGTGAAGGACCGGAAGCAGGGCCGTTCGAAGTACGGCGCGAAGCGCCCGAAGGCGGCCTGAGCGACGAGCGCGCAGTTCGAGAGACAGATCTGAGGTAGACAGATGCCGAGGCGTAGAGAAGTTCCGAAGCGGGAAGTGCTTCCCGACCCGAAGTTCAACAACCAGGACGTGGCCAAGTTCGTCAACGTGCTGATGAACAGCGGCAAGAAGTCCGTGGCCGAGCGCATGATTTATGGCGCTCTGGAGCAGATCGCCAAGAAGGGCGGCAAGGATCCCATCGAGGTGTTCTCCACCGCGCTCTCGAACGTACGGCCGATGGTCGAGGTCAAGAGCCGGCGGGTCGGCGGCGCCAACTACCAGGTCCCTGTAGAAGTGCGCTCCGTTCGCCGCACCGCATTGGCCATGCGCTGGATTCGCGACGCCGCACGCAAGCGCAGCGAGAAGTCTATGAGCGCGCGGCTTGCGAACGAACTCTCCGAGGCCGCCGAGGGCCGCGGAGGCGCGATGAAGAAGCGCGAGGAAGTCCACCGCATGGCAGAAGCCAACAAGGCGTTCAGCCACTACCGGTTCTAGTCAGCAGCACATTCGGGGTAATACAAGTGCCACGCACCACACCTATCGAGCGGTACCGGAACATCGGTATCAGCGCGCACATCGACGCCGGGAAGACCACCACGACAGAGCGCATCCTGTTCTACACGGGCGTGTCGCACAAGATCGGTGAGGTTCATGACGGCGCCGCCGTGATGGACTGGATGGAGCAGGAGCGCGAGCGCGGCATCACCATCACTTCCGCGGCCACGACCTGCTTCTGGAAGGGGATGGATAACAATTATCCCGAGCACCGCATCAACATCATCGACACGCCCGGCCACGTGGACTTCACCATCGAGGTCGAGCGGTCGATGCGCGTGCTCGACGGCGCGATCATCG
>CAYLTE010000462.1:0-2041 GCA_964386195.1 uncultured Burkholderiales bacterium
CGGCCAGGTGCGCGAGGCCGTACCCTCCATCGTCGAGATCAAGCGCTACCTGGACGGTCGTCCGTCCGCGATCCTGGCCGGCCTGGAGCATCTCGACGCGCGCTACGTGAAGGCGGTGGGCTACGCGACCAAGGCGCGGCGGGGCGCCCGCCCGAACATGGTGCTGCTCGCCGACATCGTCAGCGACGACGAGAACGCAGCCGGCGAGGCTGCCTCCGAGGTGGTGCGCATCGCCAACCTGCGCGGCGCCGAGGGCTTCGTCGCGGTGAGTGCCGAGGCGCGCAAGCGCTTCTGGCTCGACCGGGCCCGCACTGCCGCCATCGCCAAGCACACCAACGCGTTCAAGATCAACGAGGACGTCGTCATTCCGCTGGAGCGGCTGGGCGACTACTCGGACGGCATCGAGCGCATTAACATCGAGCTCTCGCTGGCCAACAAGATCCGGCTGTGCGACGAACTCGAACAGTTTCTCGCAGGGGACCTGCCGCTGGTGCAGGAGTCGGAGAATCTGTCCCCGCAGGAGATCGTCAGCGGCAGGGCGGACGCGGCGCTGTCCCTGGTACGCGAGGTGCGCGCGCGCTGGCGCTGGCTGCTCGATCACCTCGACGATGCCGCTGCAGGCAGTCCCGCGCCGGACGATCGCGCGCAGGGCGACAAATCCGCCTTCCGCGCATTGCAGGACGGATCCCTGCGCACTTCCTGGAAGGGTGAGTTGCGCCAGCCTCTTGTGGAGACGTTCTCGGGACGCGCGTTCCAGGCTGTGTGCCGCCAGCTCGACGAAATCCACCAGCGCGTGCGCAAGAGCCGCGTGTTCGTGGCGCTGCACATGCACGCGGGCGATGGCAACGTGCACACCAACATCCCCGTGAACTCCGACGACTACGCCATGCTGCAGCAGGCCAACGAGGTGGTCTCGCGCATCATGGCGCTGGCCAAATCGCTTGGCGGAGTGATCTCGGGCGAGCACGGCATCGGCATCACCAAGCTCGACTACCTGGAACCAGCCGAGATCGAGGCCTTCGCTGCCTACAAGCGCGAAGTCGATCCGCAGGGCCGATTCAATGCCGGCAAGCTGCTGCCCGGCGCCAATCTCGACCGTGCCTACACGCCCAGCTTCAGCCTGCTCGAGCAGGAGAGCCTGATCCTCGAGCAGAGCGACATCGGTCAGATCTCCGACTCGATCAAGGACTGCCTGCGCTGCGGCAAGTGCAAGCCGGTGTGCAGCACGCACGTGCCGCGCGCCAACCTGCTCTACAGCCCGCGCAACAAGATCCTCGCCACCTCGCTGCTGATCGAGGCCTTCCTGTACGAGGAGCAGACGCGTCGCGGCATCTCGATCCGGCATTTCGACGAGTTCGGCGACGTGGCCGATCACTGCACCGTCTGCCACAAGTGCGAGAGCCCGTGTCCTGTGGACATCGATTTCGGCGACGTGTCGATGGCGATGCGCGGCATGCTGCGCAAGGCCGGTAAGAAGAAGTTCAATCCGGGCGCGGCGGCAGCGATGCTGTTCCTCAATTCGACCGATCCCGGCACCATCAAGCTCACGCGTAAGCTGATGGTGGACGTCGGCTACAAGGCGCAGCGCGCAGGACACCAGGTGGCCAAGCGGCTCGGTCTGATCCAGTCGCAGGTGAAGGCCCCGCCGAGCACGCTGGGACGGGCGCCGGTCAAGGCGCAGGTCATCCACTTCGTGAACAAGCCGATGCCCGGCGGATTGCCGAAGAAGACCTCGCGCGCTCTGCTCGACATCGAGGACCGCTCCATCGTGCCGGTGATCCGCAATCCGCGCACCGTGAGCGAGGATTCGGACGCCGTCTTCTACTTCCCGGGATGCGGCTCGGAGCGCCTGTTCGGCCAGGTCGGCCTCGCCACGCAGGCGATGCTCTACCACGTCGGCGCCGTCACCGTGCTGCCGCCCGGGTACCTGTGCTGCGGATACCCGCAGCGCGCGGCCGGCGAGGCGGAGAAAGGGCAGCAGATCAGCACCGACAACCGGGTGCTGTTCCACCGCGTGGCCAACACGCTCAACTACCTCGAC
>CAYLTE010000463.1:0-2005 GCA_964386195.1 uncultured Burkholderiales bacterium
CGGTGTGGCTCGCCTTGAGCGTGTCGTGGTTCACGCCGTAAACCACGGTCGCGTCGACGTCCTTGCCACCCGGGGCGGAGATGATCACTTTCTTCGCGCCGCCCTTGAGGTGGGCGGAGGCCTTTTCCTTACTGGTGAAGAAGCCGGTGCACTCGAGTACGACGTCGACGCCCAGGTCGCCCCAGGGCAGCTGGGCTGGATCGCGCTGGGCGAGCACCCGGATGCGATCGCCGTTAACCACCATCGCGTCGCCGTCGACTTCGACCGTCCCCTTGAACTTGCCATGCGCCGTGTCATAGCGCGTGAGGTGCGCATTGGTCTCGGGGCTGCCCAGATCGTTGACGGCGACGATCTGCAGTTCCTTGCCGCGCCCCGACTCGTAGAATGCGCGCAAAATGTTGCGTCCGATCCGGCCGTAGCCGTTGATAGCGATCCGAATGGCCATGCTCTCGATCCTCGGGTGTCGTTGGCGGAAACCGGAGATTTTACTGCACCGTCGCTGCGCGCACCGCCGCTGCGCGGGGACGCAGGCGGTTCAATGCGCGTTCGCGAGCGCCGCCGCCAGACCGCGCAGGGCAGGATTGTCCGCGGTGACGACCAGGGTGGCCACGCCCGACAGGTAGGACGAGAAGCGCCCCTTGTGCTCGAAGCGCTGACGGAACGGCGAAGCGTCGAACGCGAGGCCCAGTCTGGGGACGACGCCGCCGCCGATGTACAGCCCCCCGCGGGCCCCCAATGTCAGCGCGAGATTCGCGGCCGCCGTGCCGAGCACCGCGCAGAACATGTCCAGGGCCTCCACGCAGTGGCCGTCGCTTCCGTCCAGGGCAGCATCCGAGACCTGGCTCGGGTCGAGTCCGCGCGGCACCTGCCGGTCGAGCTTGCACAGCGCCTCGTAGATGTTGACCAGCCCCGGGCCACTCGCCAAGCGCTCCGTCGACACGTGTCCGTAGCCATCGCGAAGCACTTGCAGCACCGCATCCTCGCGTCCGGTCATGGGACTGAAGGCCGCGTGCCCGCCCTCTCCCTCGAGCGCCACCCAGCCGCTGCCGCAAGGAACCAACCCCGAGACACCCAGCCCGGTGCCGGGACCGATCAGCGCCTTCGCCTTGCCCGGTTCGCATCGGCCGCGTCCCACCTGGCGCAGTTCTCCTTCAGGCAGCACCGGGAGCGACAGCGCCAGCGCGGTGAAGTCGTTGAGGACCAGCAGCCGCTCGAAGCCGAACTGCCGGCGCGTCTGCTCGATGGAAAACGCCCAGGGACTGTTGGTTAGGCGGATCAGGTCTCCGGTGATGGCGGTCGCGACGTCGATGGCGGCCTCGCGCACCGGCGGCTGCCCGACGGCCTGCAGGTAGGCGCGCGCCGCGCTCTCGAAGCCGATGAAGTCAGCGCAGCGATAGCCGATGGTCTGCTCGGGCTCGACGCTCCCCGGCGCAACCAGGGCGAAGCGGACGTTGGTGCCGCCGACGTCGGCCAGCAACCCGTAGCCCGCGTGCGCCGCGCCTTCGCTCACGCGCGCAGCACCCCCTTGACGGCCTGGGCGACGTTCTCGGCGGTAAAGCCGAAGTAGTTGAACAGCTCGCCGGCGGGCGCAGACTCGCCGAAGCGGTCGAGCCCGATCACCGCGCCGTCGAGGCCGACGTACTTTCGCCAGAAGTCGCCGATGCCTGCCTCGACCGCGACGCGTACCACACCGGGTGGCAGGACGGCGTCGCGATAGGCGGCGGGCTGGCGGTCGAACACCGTGGTGGAGGGCATGGAGACGACGCGTACATGGATGTTCTCCGCCGCCAGCTGTTTTTGTGCCTGGAGTGCCAGCGCAACTTCCGAACCGGTGGCGATCAGCACCGCGCGGGCCGGACCCTGCGCCTCGGCCAGCACGTAGCCGCCGCGGCGCACGTCCTCGACCTGTTCGGGGCGGCGGCTCACGAACGGCAGGTTCTGGCGCGACAGCAGCAGCGAGCTCGGCCCGTCGTGCCGCTCGATGGCGGCAATCCACGACACCGCG
>CAYLTE010000464.1:0-1309 GCA_964386195.1 uncultured Burkholderiales bacterium
GAAGCCGGAGTAGGCGAGGCCGGGGATCGGGAGCGGAATGTTCCGCATCGTCGGGGCCGGCGCGTTGGGAAACTGGCCGGCGAGGCTCGCCTGGAGACTTGCCACGCCCCTTCTGAGGACGGTCTTCGCGAAACCGAGGCCGGGCATTCTCCCGGCGAACTGGATGAAGCGATCATGCAATGCACTGGCCATGGTCATCCTCTTGTCTGATCGCTTTCTCCGCGATCGGCTCATGCCCCTGCTCGAGAGAGTGCAGCGGCCCGTCCGAGAGCCTATGTTCACGGTTGTGTTCGCGGGTGTGCTCCAGAGCACACCATCGATCGATGGCGAAGCGGACAGGCATCGGACGGTGCCCGGCCAAGGGCGCGCGACCGTGGTGACCCGCAGCCTCGCCGTCGCGGCCGCACTCGCGCTTCTCTTGAGGCCGGCCGTGGCCCAGCCTGTCCTCACCGTGACCGACGGCGACACCGTCCGGCTCGGCGACGAGCGGATCCGCCTCGAGGCGATCGACGCCCCCGAAATCGCCCAGCCGGAATGCCTCGCTGAGGCTCTCCTCGGCGCCCTCGCCACCACCCGCCTCGAGCAGCTCCTCGACCAGCCCGGCGCCCTGGTCATCACCCGTTCCGGCACCGACCGCTTCGGCCGGACTCTGGCGACGATCACCATCGGCGGCGTCGATGTCGCGCTGCAGCTCATCGCCGAAGGCCTGGCCCAGCCATGGCGCGGCGCGCAGGTGAACTGGTGCGGATGAGTCTGGAGTCCGGAAGTTTCAAGCGCAATGGCAGCACTCTTTTAACGAGCTAATACATGCGGTACACGTATGGAGCGCATCGGCAGAGGAGGTTCGTATGCACAGGCGCATTCTTGTTTCGTCTGCTTTCGCAGTTGTCGTATACAGCGCCAGCGCTTTTGCGCAGGTGGCAGGAGACTTTTGCACTGCGGTGCTCAGCAACAGGGCGTTCAACACAACAGATCAGGAAACGGTTCTTAGTCAATCCATACAGACTATCAACAAGATGTGTGAGCGCGAATGGTCAACTATTTCGGAGTTTCGAGATGCCGCTAGAGCAACTGGCGTGAATGCCGGCTACGCTGCCTTCACATTCGGGTTCTCCAATAGCGACAACACTGCTAGTGGAACAATACAGGAGGCCCGTCGCGAGTATTGTGAATCCGGCGCCACCGATCTCGAGTTCCGCCTCCGCTCTACAATCTCTACGACCGTAACCGACCTTGCTGTCTCAGCGTGGCGCGATTGTGTTCTTGCGCAACTGAATATTACTCAGCAAGGATTGTTCGCGGAACTTGT
>CAYLTE010000464.1:1319-1996 GCA_964386195.1 uncultured Burkholderiales bacterium
TCTGTTGTATAGAACTCTGGGAGGCAGCCGTCTTGAGTTGACGGCATTGGACACCACGGACGCACAGTGCCGGTATCAGGGTCAGGCGATTACCGCCACGCCTAGCCAGCCAATCCAAGTTCTGTCGAACTCTCCGATTATCGTCTGCAGCAAGGAGGCGTCAGCTACCGCGGTGGTGACGCTATACACGAACGCAGGTGATCTGGGGCCATTCGCGGTCGAGGGTACTGATCTGACACCCGGAGCGCGAGAAGACCTCCAGAGGCAGATCACCCAGGTCTCGACCATACTGACCGACCTCCGCAGAGGTGTCCGCGAACAGTACGAAGAGGTGAATGCAGTCTTGGTCGACCTTCGGAGCTCTGCTTCCAGGATCCAAACCGATCTGGGTACGCAGACGCGGGGGCTTCAGACCCAGATTGATGGCTTGAGGAACGGGCTAAATAATATCGGCGCGGCAGTGGAACCGATTCCGACGATCGAGAACTTCCTCAATAGGCTATTCGGGACTTGGCGCGTTTGCGCTGCGGGCGTGGAGTTCTCCTGCCCGGCTGCGCTAGTGGCTCCCGACCCAAATGCTGGCGCAGGTTAAGCTGCGGCAAGGGGACTCGGTGGGGGGAGGCGTCCCCCCACACCAAGCAACGGAGGACTCCGCAAATAGACCCTGTGACCGCAAC
>CAYLTE010000465.1:0-1982 GCA_964386195.1 uncultured Burkholderiales bacterium
TGCGCGGGTGGATGAAGGCGATGCGGGCGGCGTGCAGGTGCATGCGCTCGAAACGCGCCGCCCGCTCCGGCGGAGCGTAGAGGCGATCGCCCAGGATCGGGTGGCCGAGGGTGAGCAGATGCACGCGCAGCTGGTGGGCGCGGCCGGTGACCGGCTTCAGCACGACGCGCGTGTGGGCGTCGGCGCCCTCGCCCAGGCGGGCGAGCACCCGGTAGCGGGTGAGGGCCCGCCGTCCATGCAGCGGGTCGACGATCTGGCGCGGGCGGTTGGCGGCGTCCTCGCCCAGCGGCCGGTCGATCTCGCCCTCATCCAGCGCCATGTGGCCATCGACGAGCGCGACATACTCTTTGCCCACAGTACGCTGCTCGAAGGCGAGGCTCAGCCGGCGCAGCATCTCCAGGCCGCGCGCTGGAACGGAGAGCAGGCCGGCCGGCTTGTCGATGACGAGGAGGTCGTCGTCGAGGTGGATGAGGGTGGTCATGGCGCTGCGGCTGTAAGGTGGGACAGGATGGTCGGTGAAACCGGAGCCCTGATCCAACGGGGCCGGACCGCGACGTTGTCACACGACCAGATCCTCCGGCCACAGGAAGTAGGGGCCGAACTTCGGGCTGAAGCGGAACTCTCCGCCTGCTGCCTTGCCCTCTGCGGTGATGTAGGTCTTGCCGTCCCGCTGCTCCAGCAGGCCGCTGGTGACCAAGCGCTCGATCAGGTCCGGCGTCTTGAGGTTCAGTGCCTTTGCGAGTCGTGACGTGGTCAGTTTGTTGGCGCTTGCGGTGGCTTCGCCTGCGAGCTCGGCGTCGGTCTTGTCGGCCTCGAGCGTGGCTTGCGGCGTGGCCACCTCGGCCGGCTCAGGCAATGGCGCGGCCTTTGCTGGAGGCGAGGCTGGCCGCAGCATCTCATCGGTGATGCCGAATCTTGCCCGGTAGTCCGGTGCAAGCGGTCGATGCAATGCAACGAGTTGCCGGGCGATGGCAGCCAGAGTCTCCACGCTGACCAGCTTCGCCATCATCAACGGCGAGCCCGAGTCGATGTTCTTGATGATCCAGCGCTCGAACTGGTCGGACTTGAGGACGCGACTCGTATCGAACTTGTCAGGTCGGCCGATGCGCGCATTCTTCGACACCAGCACCAGCGACTCGAAGCTCGGCTGCAGTCGGATGCCCAGGCGCGTGGGCATGTCGAGCGTCTTGAAGACGTCCTGCAGCACCGCGATGTGGCGTTCGTTCTGCTCGAGGGGTGAGGGAATGCCGCGCGGCTTGCCGGCAAACCAGATCGAGAACTCCCCCTCGTCGTTGATCGATACGCCTTCGCTGAAATGCTTGGTCTCGAGAACATAGACTTCGAGCAGCCGATTGAGCACGAGATGATCGATCTGCGCGACGCGACCGTTGTGCTCGATGCGCAGGTCGTGGATGACGATGCGGTTCTTGCTCGCGCCGCTGTAAAAGTCGATGTCATAGGCGGATTCGCGCTCGCCTTTGATGCCGGCGCGAAGGAATTTGAACTCCCGTTCGATCTGTCCACGCAGGGCTGTGGGGATGCCCGGTGAGGCGAGAAAGGCCTCGAGCTCGGCGAGTTGAGTGTCCTTGTTGTCGGTTTCTTTCAGGATCATGGGTGGGGGGGACTCTGCCATCGGCGAATGGCCGAATGATCCCTGCATTGGAGAGAATGCGTATGTTATCCGAGCCACCGTCGGCTGGCCGTGACGTGAGGCGCGCGCGCGGGGTGATCGGGGATTGGGCCTTACCCCATGTGAGGGCGTCTCTGCGCCTCGAATCTCGGCAGCGCCGCTGCTACGTCGCGAAAGGCCGCCAGCCCGGTTTCGAGGTGCTCGATGATCTCCTGCTGCAGCACGTCCGGCGGCAGGTCGTTGAGCTCGGGCTGGCGGATCTTGAGCGTGAAGTGCTGAGCAGCTGGCTGTTACGGCCAGGGCAATCGCACCGTCATGTCATAACCCCAAGCACCTCGGCGCGAAACGCGTC
>CAYLTE010000466.1:0-1980 GCA_964386195.1 uncultured Burkholderiales bacterium
ATGTTGCTCAGCCCTGGTACCAAGGCAGGCCCGCATGCCGCCAGCCGCCAATGCGGTTGCGCTGGTTGTTGGCGTCGCGGTCGCCCTCGAAGCCTTCGAGCACGTTATAGCAGTTGGCATAGCCGTTGGCGCAGGCCAGGCGCGCGGCCGAGTCCGAGCGCGCGCCCGAGCGACACATGAACAGCACCAGCGCCTCGGGGTCGACCTGGTGCTTGAGCTGGGCGAGGAAGTTCGTATTCTCCTGCATCGAGGGGTAGGACTTCCACTCGATCTCGACCGCACCCGGCACCCGCCCGACCCAGTCGAGTTCGGCTCGCGTGCGCACATCGACGAGCTTGGCGCCAGGGGCAAGCTGCATCACCTGCCAGCTTTCGGCGGGCGTGAGCGCGCCCTGGTAGGGCAGGGCGAGCGTCTCGGCGCGCTCGTGCGCGAGGGACAACAGGTCCGACAGGGTTCCCATGCGAACATCCGTCTAAAATGAAGGTCGGCCGAAGTATAGCGCGTCCATCGCGCCCCCCCATGCACCCCGCTCGAGCATCCCTTCGCAGCACCGCACCCAAGCCCCCGCAGGACGGCGAAGCTGCCCGCAGCCGGGGCATCCAGCGCGCCACACTGGTCGCCATCCTGACCAACTCGACGCTCGCGCTGGGGCAGGTCTTCATCGGCCTGTTCGCCAACGCCTTCAGCCTGGTCGCAGACGCCGCCCATACGCTGTCGGATCTCGTGACCGACCTTCTGGTGCTGATCGCCGGTCGGCGCAGCGCCGACCCGGCCGACGGAGACCATCCCTATGGACATGCGCGCATCGAGACCGCGACCACGATGCTGCTGGGTGCCGTGCTCGGTGGCGTCGGCATCGGTTTCCTGTGGAACTCGGGCGTGCGCCTGCAGGACATGGACGCTCAGCCTGCCCTCCATCCGGCTGCGCTGGCGATGGCGCTGTTCACCCTGCTCGCCAAGGAAGGCCTGTTCCGCTACACCCTTGCCGCCGCCCGCCGGTTGCGCGCGCCGATGCTCGAGGCCAACGCCTGGCATGCACGCTCGGACGCGGCATCTTCGCTGGTGGTGGCCGCGGGCATCGGCGGCAGCCTGGCGGGCTATCCCTTCCTCGAGCCGCTCGCAGCGGCGGTCGTCGGCTTCCTGATCCTGCGCATGGGCGTGAAGCTGGCGTGGAACGCCGTCGGCGAGCTGATCGACACCGGCTTGCCCGAAGAGGCGCGGCAACGCCTGCGCCGGACGATCCAGGAGACGCCGGGCGTGATCGGCCTGCACGAGATGCGCACCCGGCGCATGGCGGGCCGTGTGCTGTGCGACGCGCATGTCCAGGTGGACCCGCGGCTCACCGTGTCCGAGGGACACCGTGTCTCGGATTCGGTATACCTGCGCGTACGCAGCGCCCACCCCGAGGTCCAGGACGTGCTGGTGCACATCGACCCCGAGGACGACGGCGACCTGCAGGTGATGCCGCCCGGCCCCCTGCCCGATCGCCCGGAGATCACCGATCAGATGCGCGCGCTCCTGGGTCCTGGCGCGCCGGCGCCCAAGCGCATCCAGCTGCACTACCTGGGCCAGCGCATCGAGGTCGAGATCGTGCTCCCGGCACCGCTCGACCAGGCGCACCTGGAGGGGCTGCGCGCGCGCCATCGTGCGCTGCTGCGGGATCAGCCGCACTACCGCAGCATCCGCATCTTTGTGGAGACCGCACCGTAATGGTGCGCACAAAATGCCTTGCGCACCATTGCGGTGCATTGCGAACATGCCGCGGGCACTGCTTTCGGGCATGCCCCCTTGTGGCACAATGAAACCGGTAGCCAACAGCATCTGGCACGCTTAGTGCTTAGAGCCCTGCACCCTAATCCGGCGCATCGACCGCAGGCCGCTGCACCACCCGCTCAACGCAACAACGCCTCATCTCACCAGGAGTGAAAATGAACGCCCAAGACGTCATGAAGATGATCCAGGAAAACGAAGTGCGCTTCG
>CAYLTE010000467.1:0-1970 GCA_964386195.1 uncultured Burkholderiales bacterium
AGGTGACGTGACCGCGTTCGTGCCGACCAACGTGATCTCGATCACCGACGGTCAGATCTTCCTCGAGACCGACCTGTTCAATGCGGGCATCCGTCCCGCCATCAACGCCGGCATTTCCGTTTCCCGCGTGGGCGGTGCGGCGCAAACCAAGATCATGAAGCGCAAGGACACCGGCGGCGGAGTCCGCCTGGCCCTCGCACAGTATCGCGAGCTCGCCGCCTTCGCGCAGTTCGCCTCGGACCTGGACGATGCGACCCGCAGGCAGCTCGAGCGTGGGCGCATGGTCACGGAACTGATGAAGCAGCCGCAGTACTCGCCGCTGCAGGTCTGGGAAATGGCGCTCACGCTGTTTGCCGTCAACAATGGTTTCTTTGACGACATCGACGTAAAGCGCGCCCTCGCGGCAGAACGCTCCATGCGCGACTACATCAAGGGCAAGTTCGGCGACCTGATCGAGCGCATCCAGTCGGCCAATGACCTGTCGAAGGACGACGAAGCAAAGCTTTCGGAAGCCATCCAGGACTGGAAGAAGAACGGGACCTACTGACGCGCGTCGCACGGCCCGACAAACGCGCCGCGAGGCGCCCGCTGCAAGAGCCAGATATGCCAGGCACGAAAGAGATCAGGATGAAAATCCGGAGTGTGCAGAACACCCGGAAGATCACCAAGGCGATGGAGATGGTCGCCGCGTCCAAGATGCGCAAAGCGCAGGAACGCATGCGCACCGCGCGTCCGTACGGCGAAAAAATCCGTACCGTGGCCGCTCACATCTCGTATGCGAACTCCGAGTACCGCCATCCCTTCCTGGTCGATCGCGACAGCGTGAAGCGTGTCGGCGTGATCGTCATCACCACCGACAAAGGCCTGTGTGGAGGGCTCAACACCAACGTGTTGCGCATGGTGCTGGGCCAGTACAAGCAGTGGCAGGCTGAGGGCGAGGACGTCGAGGTCTGCGCCATCGGCGCCAAGGGCCTGGGATTCATGCAACGCCTCGGCGCGAACGTCGTCTCGCAGGTCACGCAGCTGGGCGACCGCCCGCATCTCGAACGGCTCATCGGCGCGATCAAGATCATGCTCGAGGGCTACACCTCGGACCGCTTCGACCGGCTGATGCTGTGCTACACGCGCTTCATCAACACCATGAAGCAGGAACCGGTCATCGAACAGCTGCTCCCCATCACCGGAGACCGGCTCGGCGCACCGGAAGGTGGATGGGACTACCTCTACGAGCCCGAGGCCAAGGTCGTTCTCGACCAGGTGTTGACGCGCTACATCGAGGCGATCATCTACCAGTCGGTGGCCGAGAACATGGCCTCCGAGCAATCGGCGCGCATGGTCGCCATGAAGGCCGCCTCCGACAACGCCGCCAATGTGATCGACGAACTCACGTTGATCTACAACAAGAACCGCCAGGCGGCCATCACCAAGGAATTGTCCGAGATCGTCGGCGGCGCAGCGGCCGTCTGATCCGTCACCGAATCAAGAACCATCAGGAACATTCATGGCACAAGCACTAGGCACCATCGTCCAGAGTATCGGCGCGGTCATCGACATCGAGTTTCCGCGCGAAGCCATGCCGAAGGTGTACGACGCCCTGGTTCTCGACGAATCCGGGAGCGATTCGTTCGCCGAGAAGGGCCTGACCTTCGAGGTCGAGCAGCAGCTCGGTGACGGGGTCGTGCGCTGCATCGCACTGGGCTCCAGCGACGGCCTGCGTCGCGGCATGAAGGTGCGCGGAACGGGCGCACCCATCTCCGTGCCGGTCGGGCCGGGAACGCTGGGACGGATCATGGACGTGCTCGGCCGTCCGATCGACGAAGCAGGACCGATTCAGTCGGACAAGCGGCGCGCGATCCACCAGCCCGCCCCCAAGTTCGACGAGCTGTCCCCTTCGGTGGAACTGCTGCCTACGGGCATCAAGGTCATCGACTTGATCTGCCCCTTCGCCAAGGGTGGCAAGATCGGTCTGT
>CAYLTE010000468.1:0-1966 GCA_964386195.1 uncultured Burkholderiales bacterium
CGGCTGGACAGCAGCTTGGTGGCTTCTGACATACCGAGGTCGAGCGCTTCATCAAGCTCTATCCGGACCATCGTAACCTCGACTACGCGCTCTACCTGAAAGGCTTGATCAACTTCAACGAGGACCTCGGCATATTCGGGGCGCTCGCCAACCAGGACATGAGCGAGCGGGACCCGAAGGCCGCGGTGGAATCGTTCGAGGCTTTCAAGGAGTTGGTCGAGCGTTACCCGGACAGCCGCTACGCCGGGGATGCCTACCAGCGTATGCGCTATCTGGTGAATGCGCTCGCGACGAACGAGGTGCGCGTCGCAGATTACTACCTGCGCCGCAAGGCCTATGTCGCGGCCGTGAACCGCGCGCAGACCGTGCTGCTCGAGTACCAGCAGACCAGCGCCGTGGAATCCGCTCTGGTGATCCTGGTGAAGGCCTATGACGCACTGGGCTTGACCGACCTGCGCGACGACGCTGCGCGGTTGCTCGCATTGAACTACCCGGACAGCGACAAGACGGTGGCCAGCCGCGACCGGCGCTGGTGGCAGGTGTGGTGACCGGTCCCCGCTGCCCTTAGGCGGCCGCTACGCGCGCTTCGAATCCCGCTTGCTCCACCGCCTTCGCCAGTTGCTCGCCGCTGGCTGCGCCGTGTGTCTGCACCACGGCTTCCATCCGCTCGAGGGAAACCTCGACGCCGTCGACGCCGGGAACCGCCTCGAGTACCCGTGTGACGCTGCGCACGCATCCCTGGCAAGTCATACCGTGCACTTCCAGTCTGATTCGTTCCATCCTGCGCTCCTGCAACGACCGGCGCGTTGTCCGCGGCGGGCCTAGGTTCGAAGTTCCGGGCGATCGCGGAACAGTGCGAGCGCCTCCGGATTGGCGAGGGCCTCCTGGTTCTTCACCGGCAAGCCGTGCACCACGTTGCGAACCGCCAGTTCCACGATCTTGCCGCTCTTGGTGCGCGGGATGTCGGCGACCTGGCACACCCGTGCGGGAACGTGGCGCGGGGTCGTATTGGCGCGGATCTGCTGCTTGATGCGCTTGATCAGTGCCTCGTCCAGGACCAACCCCTCGCGCAGTCGGACGAACAGGACCACGCGCACGTCGCCCTCCCAGTCCTGCCCGATGACCAGGCTCTCCACCACTTCCGGTAACTGCTCTACCTGCCGGTAGATCTCCGCAGTGCCGATGCGCACGCCGCCGGGATTGAGCACCGCATCGGAGCGGCCGTAGATGATCGACGTGCCCCGTTCGGTGATCTCCATGTAGTCGCCGTGGCACCACACGCCACGAAAGCGCGCGAAGTACGCGTCGTGATACTTGCGCCCGTCCGGGTCGTTCCAGAAGCGCACCGGCATCGACGGAAACGGGGCGGTGCACACCAGCTCGCCTTTCTCGCCGACGATGCTGCGTCCCGAGTCGTCGAACACCTCCACCTTCAGTCCCATGCCGCGCGCCTGGATTTCCCCTTTCCAAACCGGCAGCAGCGGGCTGCCGAGCACGAAGCAGGAGACGATGTCGGTACCGCCGGAAATGGACGAGAGCAACAGGTCGGTCTTGATCGCCCGGTACACGTACTCGAAGCTCTCTGGCGACAGGGGCGAACCGGTCGACGTCATCGCCCGAAGGCTGTCGAGTTGATGAGTCTTCCTCGGTTCGAGGCCGACCTTCGCGATGCCATCGATGTACTTGGCCGACGTGCCGAAGACGGTCATGCGCTCCCGCTCGGCGAAATCGAACAGGACGTTGGGAGAGGGATGAAATGGCGAGCCGTCGTAGAGCAGCAGGGTGGCGCCGCTCGCCAGGCCGGATGCAAGCCAGTTCCACATCATCCAGCCGCAGGTGGTGAAGTAGAACAGGCGGTCGCCTCGCTTGAGGTCGGTGTGCAGCAGGTGCTCCTTGAGATGCTGCAACAGCGTCCCGCCGGCGCCGTGGACGATGCACTTGGGTACGCCGGTCGTGCCCGACGAGT
>CAYLTE010000469.1:0-1956 GCA_964386195.1 uncultured Burkholderiales bacterium
CTCGGCACATCGGCGAAGGACCTCCGTGATCGTTTTCTTCGCGGTGGGGCGCTGTGCAGTGAGGTAGTAATCCTTGATCGTCTGCTCGATGACGGCGTCCGCATCTGGGTGGATGCGGCTCTTACCTTCTTGCCAGCCGCGCTTTTTGGGAATGAGCGCCGTCACAGTGCCATAGGCGTTGTAGCGCTGCAGCCAGCGGTAGAGCGTGGCCGGACTGACGTTGAACTCCTTGGCACGACGCTCCACCTCGGCTCGCCCGAACTGGAACTTTCCGACAAGTGGCCAGATCGCAGCAAATCGTTGCTGGGCGATCTGCCAATCGTCATCAGCGATCTCCGCGAGGTCTTGGGCGACGGAAAGCTTGGCATCCTTTGTGCCTGCAATTGGCTGCAAGTCGCGCACCGCAAGGGGCACGCTACGCCCGGTTTCCACCGAGACCCCAATGACGCACTCGAAATCCAGCACTTGGGTGATTCGGTATACGGTGTCGTTGTGCTGGACGAAAGCGCCAACATCTACCGTCACTCGTTCTCGCCTGGGCTCAAACGCCTCGCTGGGGAGGTGGACGTCTTCATTGCCGTTCATCGATTGTCCTGTCAGGCCGAGTGTTTTTCCTTTATGCACGGCAAGGAATCCAGAGTTCGGTAAACTCGCCCAGCGGGCGACTGATGTCGCAGTCCAACTGCCGGGTTGCGAGGAGGTGCCAGAGGTGAGCAATGCCCTCAGCCGGGTAGAGGCCCATGAAATGGCGGGCCAGCAGGTGATCCATCGTGGCGGCGCCCATTTCTCGGACGTTCTCGATCACCCATCGGCTTTCTTCTACCGGGAACTGCATCCGCTTGTAGCGTTCCAGAAAGCGGATGTTCTCGAGCGCCCGGTCTCGAATACGCGATTCGTCGCGGACGTGGAACTCCCATCCCTGTTCTTGAGCGTAGCGCCAGGCGGCCTTCCATTTCGGAAGCCATTGGCGCCAGTGCTTGCGCCACTCCGAAGCGGGTTTCACCTCGACGAGTACCGGTTTTGGGTAGTCCTCGTAGGAGCGGTCACCAAGATAGTAGTAGACGAGGAAATCCGGGGTGTAGGTGTAGGTTTGCCCGTTCGACGCCACAAAGGGGATCTCGGCTGGCTGCGGGAGGACATCGAGCACGGCAACGAAGAATTCGGTGCGCATCAGGAAGTCCCGCTCAAGCGTGGACTCGAACGGGATGGCGCATTCGCCTCGGAAGGCGTACTGGCCTGAAACGCTGCGGCGTGTGGAGCCGATCTTACGGACTTGGCGTGGCTGAAGGTGGTCGCAGCTATTGCTATCCAAAATGGGCTCCGTCGCAGCTATTCATGAGATTTTGCATCGCAAATATTTCCATCGTGGCTCGGCTAACCCTCAGAGCTGCACTGCTATCGTTGCAGATATTTCCATATCTTACACTTGAAGCCCTGCTGCTCTTCGATCTCAGCGGCGCGCTTGTCGGCCTCCTTCTGCACGACGGCCGTCGGCAGGATGCGCTGCTCGACCTGCATGCAGACCAGCAGATCGGCGCCGACGGCGTGCACGAGATCGCCACCATCGAAGGGCGGCACCCAGCCGCGCGACTCGTGATCCTGGCTGCCGCAGGGCTTGAAGGGCTTCGTCGCAAGCTGCTCGCGCAGGGCGTCGAGCGTGATCGGCCACTCGGGCGAGAGGCGGTAGGGGTGAATGTTCTTGAAAAACATGACTTGCTCCATGAAAAGCCCGCGCTGGGCGGGCTATGTGGGGCGGGCTACCGGATACGCGCTGCCCGCTTCTCGGGACTTCGCCCTATCGGCTGATTGTCAGCAGCGCCGGAACCTCGTCGGCTTGCGCCTGCCCTGATGGCTTTCGCCTTCCGTCCGGTATTGCGCGCCCCGTTGATCTGTTACGTCCCGCTACGCGAACCCTTCGTTCTTCTCGACCAGCATCCACCGGCCAGGGCCGTGCCG
>CAYLTE010000470.1:0-1946 GCA_964386195.1 uncultured Burkholderiales bacterium
CGAGTGGCGCGCGGCCTGGTAGCGCTGGTAAAGCTGATAGTGCTCCTCGAAGAAATCGAGCGGACGCTCCACTGCGACCAGCTCACGGTGACGCGTCCACGCGCGGCGCTGGCTGCGATCGGGCACGAAGCGCTCCACCGGGATGCGAACCGGCACGCAGGCGCGGCAGTGATCGCAATACGGGCGGTAGGTGAATACGCCGCTGCGGCGAAAACCCCGCCGCACCAGCTCGCTGTACACCTGCGGGTCGATCAGGTGGCCGGGAGTGGCGACCTGCGATCGCGCGTTGCGCGCGGGCAGGTAGGAGCACGCGTAGGGCGCGGTCGCGTAGAACTGGATCAGGGCGTAGGGGTAATCCTTTTGCATTGCGTCGCATCGCCGCCAGGGGTTGAACTCAAGGCCAGGTGAAGTCCCGTGTGGCCTGTGCGGGCCAGCGCTGTGGGTCGGGGCCCTCGACCGTCGCCCGCGCAAGGGCGTCGACGAACTGCACCCGCGGCATCTCGCGCCCTCCCATCGATTGCAGGTGGGCGGTGGTCATCTGGCAGTCGATCATGACATAGCCTCGCGCCGACAGCAGTCGTGACAGATGCGCCAGCGCCACCTTGGACGCGTCCGTCTCGCGCGAGAACATCGACTCGCCAAAGAACACGCGACCCAGCGCCATGCCGTACAGGCCGCCCACCAGCCGCCCCTCACGCCAGCATTCGACACTGTGGGCGTAACCCAGTTCGTGCATGCGCAGATAGGCCGCCTGCATCGCGGGCGTGATCCAGGTCCCGAGCCCGGGGGCACGCGGCGCGGCGCAGGCCCGCATCACTGCGGCGAAGGCGGTGTCGACGCGCACCTCGAAGCGTTGCCTGCGCAGCACCTTGCGCAGCGAGTGGCTGACGCGAAGCTGATCGGGGAGCAGAACCAGCCGCGGGTCGGGTGTCCACCACAGGATCGGTTCGCCCTCGCTGAACCACGGGAAGATGCCGCGGCGGTAGGCGGCGAGCAGCCAGTCGGGCGTCAGCGCACCGCCGGCGGCAAGCAGTCCGTTGGGCTCGGCCAGCGCGCGGGCGTCTGGCGGAAACACCGGCTCCTTGCCCAGCCAGGGGATCATGCCGCGGTGGTCAGGCCGTGGTGCGAAGCGGTAGGCAGCGCGTCGTCATCCGAAAACGTGACGACGTGATCGACGTCGAGGCGGATGCCGATCTGCTCGCCGATGGCGTGGTTGTGGTGGCTCGGGACCAGCGACAGCACCTTCGCGCCACCGGCGAGGCGCAGGGTGTACAGGATGTCCGCACCGCGAAAGGCCTTGTGCACGACCTCGGCACGCAGCGGGCTGGCGTCGTCGTGCACGATGTCGTCCGGACGCAGCAGCACGTCGAGCGGGCTGCCCTGCACGCAGCCGGCGCAATCCGCGCAGCACACCAGCGGCACGTTGCTGTCGAGTAGGCCGAGTTCGATCTGCACCTGGTGGTCGTTGAGGACCTTTCCGCGCAGGAACACGCCCTGGCCGATGAAGTCGGCGACGAAGCGGTTGGCCGGACGGTGGTAGAGGTTGTAGGGCGTGTCCCACTGCTGGATGCGGCCCTCGTTCATGATGCCGATCTCGTCGGCCACCGCGAACGCCTCGTGCTGGTCGTGGGTGACGAGGATCGCGGTCGTGTTGGTGGCCTTGATGATGTCGCGCACCTCGTAGGACAGGCGCTCGCGCAGTTCGACGTCGAGGTTCGAGAAGGGCTCGTCGAGCAGCAGCAGACTGGGGCGTGGTGCGAGCGCGCGGGCGAGCGCGACGCGCTGCTGCTGGCCACCCGACATCTCGTGCGGGAACTTGTGACCCTGGTCGGCAAGGCCCACCAGATGGAGGAGCTCCTGCACGCGCGCGCGCCGCGCCGCCGCATCCTCGCCGCGCAGCCCGAAGGCGATGTTGTCCGCGACCGACAGATGGGGAAACAGGGCGT
>CAYLTE010000471.1:0-1937 GCA_964386195.1 uncultured Burkholderiales bacterium
GCGCATGCGCTTCGGGATCGAGATGAACACGGACCATACCCTGGAGGAGGTGGGCAAGCAGTTCGACGTCACGCGCGAGCGCATCCGACAGATCGAAGCGAAGGCCCTGCGCAAGCTACGCCACCCGTCTCGTTCGGAACGCCTTCGCAGTTTTCTCGACGGAGAATAAGCGGCGATGGACAGCGGCGACCTTCCCGGTCGCCGTTTCGTTTTCCGGCGGCGCGTCTGCGTCGCCGTGCAGTGCGGGCCTGTAGCTCAGTCGGTTAGAGCAGAGGACTCATAATCCTTTGGTCCTGGGTTCGAGTCCCAGCGGGCCCACCAACGCAGGATCGAGCATGAAACATCGTTCGCCATACTGCGATCTCCTCACTGCCGCTCTTGTGGCCGCCCTGCTGTCCCTTGGCGTGCCGGCCAGAAGTGCCGACGTGCACGTGCGCGGTTCTCTCCTGCTCGTGCAGCCCCTGCCCTACTTCGATCTGTGGTACGGCGACTGGCCCTGCTACATCGGTCCGTGTGTATCCTATGAGCAGTTCCGGATGTGGGAGCGTCGGCTCGAACGCGAGCGCGAGCGTTCGCGTCCGCCGCAGGCGGTGTCGCCGATGGGCATCGAGGCTTGGCACGGATGGCCGGGCAATGCAGCCCGACGCATCCCTGAATCGGACCCGGCCAACGTGACAGCCGACTACGGTGAATCGGGACGCGTCAAGGAAGAGTACGAGGCCAGCGGTGAGTTCCTACCGGAGTTCCTCGAGGGCCGCGTCCGGCCACGCTGATGCGCTGCATTTAAATCGAAATCGACTTTGTTTGACCCGCTCCCCATGCCACGTTTCGCCGCGAATCTGCATTATCTGTTCACCGAGTTCCCTTTCCTCGACCGATTCGCGGCTGCCGCGCAAGCGGGATTCCGCGGCGTCGAGTTCCAGGTGCCGTACGACTACGAGCCGACGCAGCTGCGCGAGCGTCTCGTCCGACACGCCCTGCGCATGGTTCTGTTCGATGCGCCGATGGGCAACTGGGCCGCGGGCGACCGCGGACTGGCTGCCGTACCAGGCCGGGAACAGGAGTTTCGAGCGAGCCTGCCGCGTGCCGCGCACTATGCCGAGGCGCTGGACTGCGACCTCGTCCATGTGATGGCGGGGACCCTCGGCCCGGGGATGGATCGCGCGCAGGCGGAGCGTACCTATGTCGAGAATCTGCGCCACGCAGCGGAATTCTTTCGGCCGCTGGGCGTGCGCGTGGTGATCGAGCCGATCAACCGCCGGCTCGGGATCGTTCAGGGCGGACCGTCCTACACGACCGAGGGCATGCACGGATACTTTCTCAATCACAGCGAACATGCGCGGCGCGTGATCGAGCAGGTCGGCAGCGACAATCTGTTCCTGCACCTGGACGTCTATCACATGCAGATGCTGGAAGGACACCTTGCCGAGACGCTTCGGGCGAACCTCGATCTGCTCCGCCATGTCCAAATCGCGGGAGTGCCTGGCCGGCACGAGCCGTGTGTTGGCGAAATCAACTACCCTTACTTGTTCGACCTCCTCGACGAACTCGGATACGAAGGGTGGGTCGGCTGCGAGTACCGTCCTCGAGGGGGAACGCTGGAAGGACTGGACTGGGCGGCAGGCTACGGCATCGGAGCGGGCGAGGCGCCTACGCAATCGAGGTAACCGTATCCCACCCCGGTCGCCGTAATGATTAGAGTTATCATTTAGCGCTGGTGCACCGGAGGGGTGTCTCCAGCACCGTACAGCGCACACTACACAACAACTTTGGGATATCGGAGGAGCGTAATGCGAGCGCGCATCACCCTGACCCTGCTGCTCGTCGGCATCTGCGGCAGCGCATGGGCCGATTTCGAGAAAGGTCTGCAGGCCTGGGAAAGCGGCGACTATCGCGCCGCGTTCGACCAGTTCAAGCCGGCCGCCGAGCAGGGCGAC
>CAYLTE010000472.1:0-1911 GCA_964386195.1 uncultured Burkholderiales bacterium
CATGTAGAACGAGCCTTGCAGGTGCACGTCGATCACCGACTGCCAGTCCTCGACAGACATGTTGAAGATGAAGCGGTCGCGCAGGATGCCGGCGTTGTTGACGACGATGTCGATGCGGCCGAAGCCCTCGACCGCGGCTGCAACGATGCGCTGGGCGCTGGCCCAAGTGGAGACGCTGTCGGTGCTGGCGAGCGCCCGGCCGCCGCGCCCGGTGATCTCGGCCGCGACGCGCTCGGCAGGACCTGTGTCCTGTCCTTCACCCGCGAGCGAGGCGCCGATGTCGTTCACCACCACCGCGGCGCCCTCGGCCGCCATCGCGAGCGCGATGTCGCGGCCGATGCCATTGCCCGAGCCGGTCACCACCGCCACTTTGCCCTTGAGCCAATCCGTCATCTCTGCAGTCTCCTTCGTTTCGTTCGCGAGTACCTGCTCCGGCCGTTGCCTCAGACGGCACCGGCGCAACGCAGCGCGCCGACATCGGCGCCGGTGAAGCCCAGTTCTTCGAGTATGCGATCAGTATGCTCGCCGAGTGCCGGAACCGGACCCATCTGCGGATCGTCCTCTCGCCGCATGCCGGGTGGCAGCAGCGCACGCAGCGGGCCGGCCGGCGAGTCGATCTCGGTCCAGCGTTTGCGCGCCTCCAGCTGCGGATGGCTCCATACGCCCTGCATGTCGTTCATGCGGGCATTGGCGATACCGGCGGCGTCGAGTCGCTCGACCAGGGCCTGGCCGCCGAGCCGCGTGATGACGCCCTCGATCAGCGCGCGCAGGCGCTCGCGCTCGGCCACGCGCTGCACGTTGCTGGCGAAGGCCGGATCGGACAGCAGGTCCGGGCGTTCGAGCACCGTGCGGCAGAAGGACTCCCATTCGCGCTCGTTCTGCACCGCGAGAATCACCGTCGTGCCGTCGCCGGCAGTGAAGGGCCCGTAGGGATAGATTGCCGCATGCGAGGCGCCGGCGCGCTCCGGTGGCGGCGCGCCGTCGTAGGTGTAGTAGAGCGCGTAGCTGATCCATTCGGTCATCGCCTCGAGCATCGAGACCTCGATGTAGGCGCCGCGGCCGCTCGAATGGCGACGCAGGAGCGCGGCCAGGATCTGGCTGTAGGCGTACATGCCGGCTGCGATGTCGGCGACCGAGGCGCCGGTCTTGGCCGGATGCTCCGGCGTGCCGGTGATCGACACCAGTCCCGACTCGCTCTGGATCAGCAGGTCGTAGGCCTTCTTGTCGCGATAGGGTCCGTCGTCACCATACCCCGAGATCGAGCAGAGGGTGGCGCGCGGATTGCGCTGCGAGAGCGATTCCCACGAGATGCCGAGGCGCGCCGCCGCGCCCGGTGCGAGGTTCTGCACCACCACGTCGGCCTTGCCGATCAGGGCGTCGAGCACCGGCCGCGCCAGCGGATGCTTGATGTCCAGGGTCAGGCTTTCCTTGGACCGGTTGACCCAGACGAAGTGCGAGGCGAGACCGCGCGTGCGGGTGTCGTAGGCACGCCCGAAGTCGCCGCTGCCGGGCCGCTCGACCTTGATCACCCGGGCGCCGAGGTCGGCCAACTGGCGGGTACAGAAAGGTGCGGCGATCGCGTGCTCGAACGTGACGACCGTCAGGCCTTCCAGTGTTCTCATCGGCCCACCTTCAGAAGGACCGCGGCAGCCCGAGCACGTGCTCGGCCACGTAGGACAGGATCATGTTGGTCGAAACCGGCGCCACCTGGTAGAGGCGGGTTTCACGGAACTTGCGCTCAACGTCGTATTCGGTCGCGAAGCCGAAGCCGCCATGGAACTGCAGGCAGGCATTGGCCGCTTCCCACGAGACGTCGGCAGCCAGCAGCTTGGCCATGTTGGCCTCTGCGCCGCAGGGCTCGCGGGCATCGAAGAGCGCGGCCGCCTTGAAGCGCATGAGGTTGGCGGCCTG
>CAYLTE010000473.1:0-1889 GCA_964386195.1 uncultured Burkholderiales bacterium
ACCTTTTGACTCGGTATTCCAGAGGGAGACAAACGTGAAGAAGCTTCTCATGGCAATGGCACTCGCCGCAGCTCTGCCTGCTCATGCCTTGACCATCGATGTGATCTCGGCCCCCGACACGAACGCGACGGCGGCAACCAAGCTAACCAACGCGGTGCTGGCGCCGAACAGTGGTATCAACGTTATCAGCTCGACCTTCGTCGGCGACATCGCGACCAGTTCGACCGCCCCGAGCACTGGCCAGTCCGGCACCTACACCGGCTTCAGCCTGGTGTCGAGCGGTAGCGGTCCGACGCTGAACCTGCCGAACGGCATCGTACTGACCTCCGGCTCGGCCAACATTCCGTTCACGAACACCAATTCTTCGTGGGAAGGCCATTTCCCGACCAGCGCCGGCACTGGTCAAGACGCGCAGGTGGAAGCGCTCCTGGCTGCCGCAGGTGCGCCGAGTTCCGTCACCAATGACGTGAACTCCCTGGTCATCGAATTCACCGTTGATGCGGGCATCACCTCGGTTTCTGCAAACTTTATCTTCGGCAGCGACGAGTTCCCGGATCAGGGCGTGACCGACTTCTTCATGTTCATCGTCGACGGCGTGAACTACGCGAAGTTCCCCGATGGCAGCCTGGTGTCCTTCGTGCAGGGCGTGAATGCAGCGAACTTCCTGAACAACGGGAATCCGACCGGCGCGCAGTACCCGATCGAGTTCGACGGCATTTCGCTGGCCCTGGGCGTGGTCGGCATTCTGGATCCGAACCTCACCACGCACACCCTGAAGATCGTGACTGGCGATACCTCCGACACGGTGTGGGATAGTGGCGTCTTCATCGGCGGCCTGACCACCGGCACGTCGACCGGCGGTGGTGGCATCTGCGGCGGCCCCGGCCAGCCGGCCTGCCCGGATAACGGTGGCGGCAATGGTGGCAACGGTGAAGTGCCCGAGCCCGGCATCCTTGCGCTGCTTGGCCTTGTCGGCCTGGGCGCGGGTCTGAGCCGTCGTCGCAAGGCCTGATCCAGCACGCTGTTCTGCACTACCCCACGGGGCCGCAATTGCGGCCCCGTTTGTTTTGGTCGCTCCAGGCGATTCAGCCCACCACTTTCACGCAGCGGATGAAGTCGATCAATCCGGTCGCGCCGCTATACTCGAAGGCACACCCATCCGGACGTAGCCTTCATGCCCCGCATCCTCGCATTCGCCGGCAGCACCCGCACGCCGTCCTGGAACAAGAAGCTGATCCGCGTCGGCGCCGATTCGCTTCGTGGCCTCGGGGTTGAGGTCACGCTGATCGATTTGCGCGACTTTCCCATGCCGCTGTACGACGGCGATCTCGAGGTGGGAAAGGGACTGCCTGAACACGCGCGGGCGTTGAAGCAGTTGATGATCGCGCACGACGGGTTTCTGATCTCCTGCCCGGAGTACAACAGCTCGATCACCGCCGTGCTCAAGAACGCCATCGACTGGGTGTCGCGTCCGCAGAAGGACGACCCGACTTCCGCCTTCCGCGGCAAGATCGTGTCCCTGCTGGCCGCATCACCAGGAAACCTCGGCGGCATCCGCGGGCTGTTCGCCGTGCGGCAGATCCTCACGACGCTGGGGTGCATCGTGTTGCCCACGCAGTTCGCGCTGGCCCGCGCGGGCGAAGCCTTCGACGAGAACGACGCGCTGCGCGATGCGGCGCATCGCAAGGCGGTCGAGGCGGTTACTACCGAACTCGCAGATGTCGTTCGGCGGCTTCGCGGTTGATTCAGCTCCCGCACCATTAGTGTGCGTCGAGTCTCCCGAGCGGATACATTTCAGTGCGCGGAACGTTGCCGCGACCGCGGAACTCGTCCGTGTGTCGCAAGCAACATATTGAATGACCGAGCATTATTCGGCTGGTGCGAGAATG
>CAYLTE010000474.1:0-1858 GCA_964386195.1 uncultured Burkholderiales bacterium
AGAGGCATCCGCCACTTCCTGCAGGACGAGCTGGGGCTGCCCTGCAGCTTCGCGGTGTCGCGCACGGCGGGCAGCAAGACCGACAACGAGGACGTGCGCCGGCTCGTGCACGAGAACACGCCGCTGGTGCTGTTCGGCAGCTACAACGAGCGCATGTACCTGGCCGAGAAGGCCAGCGGGCACGGCCCGCGTCCGTCGTACATCCCGGCCTCGTTCCCCGGCGCGCTGATCCGCCGCCACACGGGAACGCCGTTCATGGGCTACGCCGGGGCCACGTACATCGTGCAGGAGTTCTGCAACGCGCTGTTCGACGCGCTGTTCAATGTCCTGCCGCTCGGCAGCGAGCTCGACCGCGTGGAGGCGACGCCCTCGCGTCAGCACCGCGAGCTGGCCTGGGACGAGGACGCGCGCGCGGCGCTCGAGGCAATGGTGGACGCGCAGCCGGTCCTGGTGCGCATCTCCGCGGCGAAGCAGCTGCGCGACGAAGCGGAGCGGCTCACACGGCTGGCCGGGGAGCAGCGCGTGAGCCTCGCGCGCCTGCGCTCGCTCGGGCCCCACGCTGCACAGGGTAAAGCGGTGGCTCAGCCCGCGTAGCGGCAAGAGGTCGACCGGCGGCGGGCGGCGCGTTCGCCGGGCGGTGCAGGAGTTCGAAGTTTTTCGTCCGGCTTGCCGGACGGGAAGTCCTTGCGGTGCGTTCCTGCCGCATGGATCCCTGCCGCGGGAAGTGCGCGGTAACGGCCGAAAGGCCAATTTGGAGGTGACCTATGGCAAGTCCTGACAAGGCGGGGTCTCTCTCCGGGCTGAATGACGACGAGGCCCGCGAGTTTCACCGCATATTCGTAACCAGCTTCGTGGTGTTCACGGTGATCGCCATCATCGCGCACATCCTGGTGTGGCAGTGGCGGCCCTGGTTCCCGGGGTCCGAGGGCTACACCTCGATGCTCGACGGTGTGAAGGCGGCGGTGAGCTCCGCGTTGCCGCACGTATTCCGCGCATAGGAGGCAGTGACATGTGGCGTATCTGGTTGTTATTCGATCCGCGCAGAACGCTGATCGCGCTGTTCACGTTCCTGTTCGCGCTGGCCCTGCTGATCCACTTCATCCTGCTCAGCACGGACCGGTTCAACTGGATCGAAGGTCCGCGCATGGCGCCCGCGAAGGCGGCACAGCTGCCTGCAGATCAGACGGCGCAGACCGTCGCGGCGGTGACGCCGGCGTTGAAGTAGGGCTGCTCCCGGCGCTTGCCTGGGGACACGGCTCACGCCGGATCCGACGGGGCGCCGGGAGACTTTCGAACACGCAACAGCTGCTCGGAGCGGTATAGGGAGGACAGGGGCATGGCAATGCTCAGCTTTGAACGGAAGTATCGCGTCCGAGGCGGCACGCTGCTCGGCGGAGACCTGTTCGACTTCTGGGTCGGACCGTTCTATGTCGGTTTCTTCGGCGTCACGACCATCTTCTTCTCCGTGCTCGGCACGGCGCTCATCGTGTACGGCGCGGCCATGGGTCCTACGTGGAACCTGTGGCAGATCAGCATCGCGCCCCCGGACCTGAGCTATGGCCTGCGCCTGGCGCCGCTGGCCGAGGGCGGACTGTGGCAGATCGTCACGATCTGCGCGCTCGGCGCGTTCTGCTCGTGGGCCCTGCGCGAGGTCGAGATCTGCCGCAAGCTCGGCATCGGCCTGCACGTACCCTTCGCGTTCGCCGTGGCGATCTTCGCCTACTTCGCACTGGTGGTGATCCGCCCCCTGCTGCTCGGCGCCTGGGGGCACGGGTTCCCTTACGGCATCCTGAGCCACCTCGACTGGGTATCGAACGTCGGCTATCAGTACCTGCACTTCCACTACAACCCGGCGCAC
>CAYLTE010000475.1:0-1827 GCA_964386195.1 uncultured Burkholderiales bacterium
GAGCATCGCGGTGTCCGCCTCGGGATGCAGCGCGAAGATCAATGGCGCATTGGTCTTCCGCGGCGCCATCCCGGTTTCGGGGTCCGCATAGCTGCTGACGATCTGCATGACGCCGAAATCGCGGACGGCGGGGGCAGATGCTTCGATCTCGCGCGGATCGAAACGTCCGATGGAGCCGATGGGCGCCAGGATCACGGGGATGCGCAGCGCCTGCCCGAGAAAGCTGCCACGCACGTCGATATCGCTGACGTCGCGCAGTACGCGCGGCATCCAGGCGAGGCTGTCCAGCGCCTGCCTGTTGCGGAAGAGCGTCGAGTCGGTTTCCGTTCCGTAGGTGACGTATTCCCAGACATCGCGGGGAAGTTTACTGTATGCAGCCCAGACCAGGTCCTGGAGCGTTCGGTATTCAGTCACGCTCGATCTCCCCGCATCTTGCCCGCGACCTTAGCATCCGTCCGGCCTGCTGCAAGAAGCGAGGGGAATTGCTTTCACATGATCCTTGTTATGGCCGAACGCTGCGCGCGTTGCGGAAACTGTATTCTGCTCCTGCGGTCGGGACATGAGCCCGTCAGCCGCGGCCGCACTTCATTGCCATGACGAATGCGCCTGTGCTGTTGATGGCGACCTTTTTCCGCGTCGAGCTGTTGGTCAGGAGCTGACATGACGGACCTTCTCTATCTGGGCGCGGCGGATATTGCCGCCCTGAAGCCACCGCCGGCCCAGCTCCGCTCCACTCTTGCACGCAGCTTCCTTCAGCACGGCCGGCACAGCGTGTGGACTCAGCCCAAGCAGACTCTGGCGATCGCACCGGGCCACTTCTTCCAGGCGATGTGCGCCGCTTCGCCCGATCCGCCCTACGCAGCGGCCAAGTGGGTCGGCGTCGCAGCCGCCAACTCGGGACGTGGTCTCGCAAACGTCGATGGTCTGGTCGTTCTCAGCGATCTCGATACCGGACAGCCTCTTGCCATCATCGATGGCAACAGTCTCACCGTCCTGCGGACGGCGGCGATGTCGGGTCTCGCCGCCGAACATCTGGCGCGCCGCGACAGTACGTCCATCGGCTTCGTGAAGTGCGACCAGCAGGCACATGGTCATCTTGATGCCCTGCGGGATGTCCTGCCGGGTCTGACCGATGTGGTCTGCCTCTCCCGCAGCGCCGGCTCGGCGAGAGCATTGGCGGATGCCGCCCGCGGGCTGGGGCTCAGGGGTCGTGAGACGACATCTCCCGGCGATGTGCTCGCATGCGATGTCGTCGTAACCACCGTGCCGGGAGCGGCTGGCCTCACCCCCTTCCTGGATGCAACCGAGCTGCGCCCCGGCAGCTTTGTCAGTGCTGTCGACCTCGGCCGGTCCTGGCGGCCCGAAACGTTCGGTGCCTTCGATACGCGCATCGTCGACGACAATGTTCAGGCGCAGGATCCGGCGAACCGATCCAAGCTTGCCTACCCCGGCCCCTTCGATGCCGATCTCGCCATGCTGGTGAGCGAAACCGCCTCGGGGCGCACGGATCCCGCGCAGCGGATCCTGTTCCTGTTCCCCGGCTTCGCCCTTGCTGATCTGGCCGTGGCGAGCGAGCTGTTTGTGCTGGCCATGCAGAGCGGTCGCGGCACGCTGCTGAAGCGCTGAGATCGGGGAAGATGCCGGCAAGAATTGCGGCAAGGCTGGACGATGACCTAGGCTCGTGACGGCTCCGAGGGAGGGCAGCATGCACATCCGGCGCCGGGCGATCACGGCATCCGTGCCACTCCTCCTGCTGCCGCCACGGATCGTGACGTCCCAACCCATACAGCCGCCCGTTCCCATGATCAGGGCCGAGGGACTACGCCG
>CAYLTE010000476.1:0-1825 GCA_964386195.1 uncultured Burkholderiales bacterium
ACGCCGATCTGCTGGCGCGCGCAGAGTCCCGGTTGGGCGTGCCTGCTGCGGTCATCGTGTCGATCATCGGGATCGAGACCCGTTACGGTCGCTACATCGGAGGATTCCGCATCCTCGATGCGCTGTACACGCTCGCCTTCGAAGGCGAGCGGCGGCCCGACTTCTTCCGCGGCGAACTCGAGCAATTCCTGCTGCTCGCGCGGGAGCAGGGCTGGGACCCGGCGCAGATCAAGGGCTCGTATGCCGGGGCGATGGGGTGGCCGCAGTTCATGCCGAGCAGCTACCGGCGCTACAGCGTGGACTTCGATGCCGACGGCGGCGTCGACCTGTGGTCGAGCATGGCCGACGTGATCGGCAGCGTCGCGAGCTACCTCGCGCAGTTTGGCTGGAAGACGGGAGAACCCTTCGCCGTGCAGGTGCAGGTCGAGGGCGATCCGGAACAGCTTCCTGGGATCGGCTACGAGCCGGCATTCACGGTCGCGCAGTGGCGCATGCGCGGGGTCGACGCGCCGCGGGAAACACCGCCTGGTCTGTCGGGCGGCCTGTTCCGGCTCGATCTCGCCGATGGCTCCGAGTACTGGCTCGGCTTCGAGAACTTCTACGCGGTCCTGCGCTACAACCGCAGCCGTCACTACGCCATGGCCGTGTGGCAGCTGGCGCAGGAGATCGCCGCGGCGCGCGAAGCGCTGACGCCCGCGGTTCCCTGATCAGACCGAGGCCACGCGCCCGGCGCGCAGCGGCCTTCGCTACAGCGACTTCTTCAAGCGGTAGAGCGCCTCCAGCGCGTCGCGCGGCGTGAGTCCGTCGGGATCGAGCGCGCGCAACGCGGCGAGCGCGGGATGCTCGGGTGACTCCAGTGGTTCCGGATCCGGCGCCGCGCTCGCGCTGAACAGGTCACCCTGCAGATCCTGGCGCGCGGCGCGTTCCTCCAGCTCGGACAGGCGCTTGCGCGCCGCGCGCAGGACTGGCGCGGGCACCCCGGCAAGCTGTGCCACCTGGATGCCGTAGCTGCGCGACGCGGGGCCCTCCTGCACGCTGTGCAGGAAGACGATGCGATCCTTGTGTTCGACCGCGTCGAGGTGGACATTCGCCACCTCGCGATACGCCTGCGCCAGGGCGGTGAGCTCGAAGTAGTGGGTGGCGAAGAGCGCGAAGCAGCAGTTCCTCTCCACCAGGTGACGGGCGATGGCCCAGGCCAGTGCGAGGCCGTCGAAGGTCGAGGTGCCGCGTCCGACCTCGTCCATGAGCACGAGGCTGCGCGGCGTGGCATTGTGCAGGATGTTGGCGCTCTCGGTCATCTCCACCATAAAGGTCGAGCGGCCACCGGCGAGGTCGTCGGCCGCCCCGATGCGCGTGAAGATCGCATCCACCGCGCCGATGCGGGCCCGGCGTGCCGGCACGAAGCACCCGCAGTGCGCGAGCAGCACGATGTGGGCGACTTGGCGCATGTAGGTGGACTTGCCGCCCATGTTCGGGCCGGTGATGAGCAGCAGACGGCGCACGGCGGACAGCTGCAGGTCGTTCGCGATGAAGCTGTCCACCTGCCGTTCCACCACCGGGTGCCGGCCCGCGTCGATCTCCAGGGCGTCTTCCTGCGTCATCTCCGGGCGCACGAAGTCGAGCGCCAGTGCGCGCTCGGCGAAGGTGCTCAGGACGTCGAGGTCCGCGAGCGCCGACGCGAGCGTGCGCAGCGCGGCGATGTGCGGCGCGAGCAGCTCCAGCAGCTGCTCGTAGAGCATCTTCTCGCGTGCGAGTGCGCGATCCTGCGCGGACAGCGCCTTGTCCTCGAAGGCCTTCAGTTCGGGCGTGATGTAGCGCTCGGCGT
>CAYLTE010000477.1:0-1812 GCA_964386195.1 uncultured Burkholderiales bacterium
CGTCGGGCGTCTGTTCGAGCGGGTGGAGTACCAGCCGTTGCCGTGTAGCGCCTGATTGCGCGGAAAGCCCCTAGCCCTCCAGCTCCGGCCGGTACGCCGCCTCGATCATGTCGAGCGCCTGCCGCATCATCGGCAGGTTCGCGTCCTGGTAGATGTGCGTGACCTGAACCGTGGCGTGCCCCAGGATCGCGGACACGATCACGTCGGGAATGTGCATGGCCGCGAGCAGGGTGCCGACACAGTGGCGCGCGTCGTGGAGCCTGACGTGGCGCACGCCTGCCGCGGACAGCAGATCCTTCCACGCCTGCCAGTCTGCGCGCGGGTCGAGGGGGGAGCCGTCAAGATTGGCCCAGACCAGGCTCTGACTCGACGCCGGTTCCGTCGCAATGGGGGCACTCGTCGTGGTCTTCGTCGCCGTCTGCGCCGACATAGAAGACGATTCCAGAGCCGTCACAGGCGATGCACTCCATGACCTCTCCCTATGCTCTCTCAGCGCCTCCGCCAGCATCCGCGGCAGGGGCAGTGTCCGTTTCGACTTCTGCGACTTCGGCTCGACCATGACGAGTCCCTGACCGGCGACCCGCTGCAACGCCCGCTCCACCTTGAGCGTCCCGGCCTCGAGGTCGACGTCGCCCCATTGCAGCCCCAGCGCCTCCCCTTGCCGCAGCCCGAGCATGAGCGCGGCGAGCCAGCGGGACTCCATCTCCGTGCCCCGCGCCGCTGCGAGCACGCGGCTGATCTCCTCGATGGTCAGCGGCTCTGTGCGGTTGCGGGTCAGGCTCGGCGGGTCGATGAGCGCGGCCACATTGCGCGGCACCTGGCCTTCCCGGTGGGCGACGGTCAGCGCGCGCCGCAGGATCGCGTACGTCTGCACGCGCGTGGCCGACGACAGGCCACGTTTCGCCAGGGCAGCATCGAGCGCCCGGACGTGCTGAGGCTCCAGCTTGTCGAGCCGCCGCCTGCCGATCTCGGGGACGATGTAGCGCTCCACCTTGGAGCGGTAGCCGGCGAGCGTTGACGGGCGGACGCGCCGCGGTGCGATGTCGTTGAGCCAGTGCCGCATCCACGTCTCGACGGTGTGGCGGGTCTGCGCGATGCCCCCGGTGGCGGACAGCTCGCGCTTCATGGTCTCCAGCTTGCGGACGGCCTCACGCTGCGTCTTGGCGTAGCGGCGGGCCTGTCGGCGCTTCCCGTCCCGCCAGCCCATGTCGAGCGTCGCCGCCCAACGTCCCTGGCAGGAGTGGTCGGGCCGGTCGCCGTTCTCGTCGCGTGGTGGGCACGCCGGGTGGTCGTGGTGGCGGCTGACGCTGCCCTCGCCGCGCTGTCTACGGGGTGGCATTCAGCGCCTTGGTGGACTCGGCGACGAAGCGCCTGGTCTCCTCGCCGTCCATGTACTCCAGCGACCAGTCCTTTTCGCGGAGGTAGCGAAGAATGGACGTAGCGTCAGGCTCCCAGTGGATCTCGCCCCACATCTGGTCACGCAGTTCCGTGATCTGGCGGATCGCCTCGGGATCGTCCTCGTCCCTGTAGCCCCAGGCAGCCTGGAGCGCGTCGCAGCCGGAGCAGGAGCCCCAGCCAAACGTCAGCACGCCGTAGCGGTTGCCGTCCTTGACCAGCGCCCGCGTGTCACCCTGGTAGTCGTCGTCCGACACCTCGATCAGCACTTCGACCTCCATGCTGGTGATCAGGTCGTCGTAGGTGTAGCCGTACCGGCTCGGTGCGACAGCCCTCAAGAGATCAACTCTCCCAGGATGCTTGTGACCACAATAGGGGACACTACAGCGCAGTACTGTGCGCTAGAGGCGAATCGGC
>CAYLTE010000478.1:0-1798 GCA_964386195.1 uncultured Burkholderiales bacterium
TTGCGATCATGGTCGCCGACTTCTTGTCGTTTTGTTTGAAGTTCTTAGCTTTGTTGACCTCCTCCCTTAGTTCGGCCTCGGATACCTGCGATCCGGGATCATTCGAGTCTTTCCCCTTACATTGAACACCGTGAGTGTCATTGGGGTTGGACGCTGGCCGACCAGAAATGTCAGTGCCTGCCTGAGGTTGCCCCTGACGGCCATTCTTTTGTGCAAGGGGGTCGTCCCAAACCTTCCGGAAGAGTGTGACGCATAGCTCCTCGAATTCCTGCCAATGACGTGGTGGCGCAATCTGCTGGGTGTGAAATTCCATGACCCAAACTCGACCAATGTCCGTTGACCAACTGACGTTGCAGCAACCGGAGTAACCGTCGCGTCAGCCACCAAGACAGCTCTGTCAATCGATGATCGCTCTGCGTGCTCGGCGCCACGAATCGACCTCGACTCTGCCAATGTTGCGGAGACAATGCGAAGCCGTTGTCACTCACCCTAGAGGATCGTCGAGGTCGCCTGTTCACGACGGCGTCGTGCATAAGGCGCGCGCTTCTACACAACCCTCAACCTCGAAACCCATTCTGTTGATTCGGGAGCGCAATTTTGCGCGAGAGGGATCGCTCGTTAATATGCCAAGGCACCGGGGAACACGGAGGCACCGGGCCGGTAGTCATTGATTGCGAACGCGTAGCGGACATCGTCGAGTTCGCGCCGCGTACGTCGCGCGCCACGTGTATGCCTCGGAGCGAAGGGACGGATACGGTTGCTGGGCCAGAAGCCGCACCATGTGATCAATGACGAAAAGCTGCGACGCGTCTCTTCGCCGATCGAGGCCTGGTCTTCCGTTGAGCATCACTTCGGGGTTTATTGCGAACCCTTTGAAGGAGGTCGTGCGCCCCGCACCGTCAGTCGCCCTGCGTTTCTTACGAGGGCATCGACGTCACCCGGGGGCGTCAGCGCAAGCTTCAGAGCCCGGCTGACGTAGGAGTCCGTAACACCCTCTGCGAAGGCCAGTTCATTGATGCTGGCGTACTCCCCACGATCCAGCATCCCCTGCCATCGAAACGCTCTCGCGAGGTTCTTCACCAACGTCCACGTCGCGGGCTCGCGCTCCTGGACTACCGCTGCCTGATCCGGCGCCAGCACCACCTTCCGCCCTCCCCGCTTCCTGAGCGCCAGCGGGACCAGGACCGTCAGCGTATCCTCGCTCATGCCGCCCTCCGCGGTGCCGGCAGCGATCCCCGCGTCTCCCGGACCAGATCAGCCAGCCCGCCAACCCGCAGCCTGATGTCGAGCCCCTCGGTCCCGAGGTCGACCCGCTCGACTAACAGGTGGACTATCCGGGTCTGCTCGGCGGGGAACAGTTCGTCCCACAGCGGGGTGAAGGCGTGGAGGGCCTGCCGGACCTCCTCTTCGGTTATCGCCCCGTCCCGCGCCCGTGCGGCCCGCGCAGCGGCAACCACGACCTCGGGCTCGATGAGGAGCCGGCGAACCTGGGTGAGCACCGCCGTCTCGATCGCCCCGGCCGGCACGCGCCGGATGGGACAGACCTCTCGGTCCTTCAGCGTCGCCTGGCTGACGTAGTAGCGGTAGAGCTTCCCACCGCGCCGGGTGTGGGTCGGCGTCATGGCGCAGCCGGTCGGACCGAACAGCAGCCCCTTCAGGAGCGCCGGCGTCTGGGCTCGCGATAAGCCTGCCCGCGTCCGTGGTGCCGAGGCGAAGATCGCCTGCACCCGGTCCCACACCGAGCGCTCGACCAGCGGCTCGTGCTCGCCGGGATAGGAGGCACCTTTGTGAGTCGCCT
>CAYLTE010000479.1:0-1785 GCA_964386195.1 uncultured Burkholderiales bacterium
CTGACGCCGCCTGCGCAGGACCAGACCGACGAATGAGCCGGCTTGTTACCCCATCTAACAACACACAACCCGAAGGACCTACGATCATGTCCCGCTCAACCAAGCAGTCCAACGTCTCCGTCCTGTGGCACGCCACGCGTGACCCGGTGATCCGCGAGCTGATCGACATGCACCGCTACCGCCGGCCAGGGCGCAGTGCCACCGAGGCGGCGTTCTGCGAGAAGTACATCGAGCCGTTACCCAACGTGTGGAAGGACACCGCCGGCAACTGGATCGGCTGCATCGGCGAGAACCCGGTCGTCCTGTGGTCGTCCCACACCGACACGGTGCACCGCAAGGACGGCATGCAGAAACTCGCCATCGACAGCAACACGGACTCGCTGTTCGTGTCGTCGAAGGAGACGGACTCGTCCTGCCTCGGCGCCGACTGCACGGTCGGCGTGTGGCTCATGCGCCAGATGTACCAGGAACGCATTCCTGGCCTCTACATCTGGCACGCCGAGGAAGAGACGGGTGGCATCGGCTCGACGCACATCGCCGCCAAGTCGCGTGAGTTGCTGACCGGCGTGCAGGCTGCCATCGCCTTTGACCGCAAGGGCTACGACAGCGTCATCACGCACCAGTTCATGGACCGCACGGCCTCCGACGCCTTCGCCGCGTCCCTGGCAGCGCAGCTGGGCGGCAAGTACAAGGCCGACAGCGGCGGCACTTTCACCGACACGGCGAACTACGCCGACATCATCCCCGAGTGCACGAACGTCAGCGTCGGGTATCACAACGCGCATTGCTCGAACGAGTGGCTGAGCCTGACACACGCGCTCGATCTGCTGGGCGCGGTCAGGAAACTCGACGTGTCGCGGCTGGTCATCCAGCGTGACCCGAGCGTGGTCGAGCCGCGGGCGGCCTACTCCGGCTGGACGTCGACGTCCCGACGCTGGCACGGCGACGACGTGTGGGGCGGCAACACCTACTACGGCGGCACTGCCGGCAGTCTGACCGACAGCACCTTCGAGGCCATGGAGAAGGCCGACATGCGAGCTCTGGTGCGGGAGAACCCGTTCGCCGTGGCCGACCTGCTGATCGAGCTTAACTACTCCGTCGACGACATCCGCAACTGGATTCGCTGACGGCTTGTTAACCAACCTCACAACCACACACGAAGGATACGACCATGGGGTTCATCGTCATCACCGCAGACTTGGAGGCCACGCAGGTGGCCGGGCCGTTCGACACGGGCGAGGAAGCGAACGTTGAGGCGCGTCGGCGCCGCGCCGAGACAGGGATACCGCACCGCGTGGCGCGGGAGGCTGACGCTGGCGCTGTCAGTGCCGGCAATGACCGCGAGGCGACGCGCATGCGGGACGGCACCTACAAGCATCTGCCGGAGTGGTTTCCGACCAGTTACTACCACTTCGCTCACTTCGCCAGCACGCCGGCGGATGACGGCTCGCCGCGCATCGCCTACAGCCCGACCAGCCAGCATATCGCCGACGACCGGCAAGTGGTGGTCGCACCTGGGCGCTACCTGCAGCGCACCTATCCGCACATGGCCAGCCAGGAGATCAGCACCCTGGTCAGCCGCCTGACCCTTGTCGGCGCTGCCCTGACCTTCGAGATCACGACCGACAAGGACGTGCTGATCGACGCCTACACCGCCGACGAGATGTACAACGAGGCGTCGCGCTCGGAGTCGTGCATGCGCGGCAACTTTGGCCTATCGCGACGCCACCACCCGTGCACGGCTTACCACGGCAGCACCAGCACCTTCGCCATCTGCGTGGCACG
>CAYLTE010000480.1:0-1738 GCA_964386195.1 uncultured Burkholderiales bacterium
GTTTCGGATGACAGGCGAATCCAAGATTTTGGACCGGCTACCCTCTGAGTTATGTAATTCTTGCTCGCCGCTCTTTGGCTCGCTGTGCCAATTCATCGGCGCTCATGTCATTTGTACTCTGCTCTCGCAGCGCAATCACTGCCCGGTCAGCGTCTCGCACTGCCGCTGAAATGGCTGTTGTTCCACTCCATTGCGCCAGACGTGGACTCGTCGATGTCGCCCAGTGGTGCGCGTAGACACTCGCCCACACCATCCGCTCCGTCTCGTTTAGGAACTCCATCGTTTCTGCTCACCACGTTTCGTCGCCTGCGTCAACCGCGTTGACAGCGCTGTCATTTGTACACTGCGCCATCTTGTCCAGCTTCGCCTGCAGTCTCACCCGCCTGCTCCTGCACGCCTCCTGCTGTGACGCCCGCATCGACCGCACGCAACACCTCGCACCAGTCGCTCGTCTCCTTTGGGTTGTCAGGGAGAGCGTCCAAGCGCCTACGCAGTTCGGCCTCTCTCGCTTTCCGTGTCGCAGTCTCACTCATCGCGCTCTCGCCCCCGTCTCTGCTGCCGATTTCTCATGGTGGCACGGCCCGCACAGCGACTGCGTGTTGTTGACGTCCAGCCTCGCCCCGCCCTGCACGAGCGGGATGATGTGGTCGACCTCCTGCGCCAGCGACACGCGGCCGGCCTGTCTGCAGAGGACGCAGACGTAGCCGTCACGTTGTAGCGCCTGTTCGCGCACCTTGCGCCACTGGCTGTCGTAGCCGCGGGCCGTCGCGGTGCCGCGGTAGCGTTCGATGCGGGCGTACTCGCCGGTCAGGTGGGCGGTGCAGTAGCCCTTGCGAACGGCGAAGTCGGGGCAGCCGGTGTGCGCGCAGAGGCGGCGTGAGGCAGTCGGCATCAGGCAGCCGCCTCCTGTGCGTACCGTGCGCGTTCCGCCTCGATGGCTGGCAGCAGCCCAACCTGTCCTGCCCACTTCTCCAGCCGACGCGCGGGACAGGAGCAGACATGGCCGTAGCTCTTCCTGCGTGGGCAGATGCGGCCTTGGATGCAGCGCCCATCGGCGTCCCATGTGCTGTCGAGGACGTAGGCGATCGCGGGCACGAGCAGGGGTCGGCAGGCGGGCGTGATGCTCCGGCAGCACTCGTCCACCATACGGGCGAAGAAGGCGGGGTCGTCCGTCATGCCTCACTCACACGGATGATTCCCGCCGCAGTCGTCGCGCCGGCAGATGGAGCAGGACGGGAGCGGGGTGGGCTGGTGGTGCTTGCAGTGGTCGTCGATGTCTACGTGCCGACGCGCCGTGCGGTGTAGGTGACACAACCACTCGTCAATGTCTGGCTCGTGCTGCCAGTGCCGGCACGTCGCGCACGTCGGCCGCTCGGCGAGGGCGAGGACGGCGCGGCGAGCAGTTCCATCTCCTCGCGAAGACTGCGCGTGCCGTACTGCTGCAGGCCGTCTCGGATGCGCTCAGCCAGCGCCACGGCGGCGTCACGGTCGGCGGGGGTCATTCGTCGTCCTCCACTGTGAACTCGGCATTGCGCGTCCCGGTGATGGTAATGACTGGGCCCGCCTCCAGTTCCTTCACCCGCGCCCTGAGCGCGTCCCGCTCGGCTTCGGCCTGCTCGCACTGCCCCATCGCGACGTCCAGCAAGATGCGCGTCTCGTCTAGCCGCTGATGCGACAGCGCAAGCTCCCCCTCCAGCCGCGCAATCGTCGCGGCCTGCTCCTCTATCCGGCACTGGCG
>CAYLTE010000481.1:0-1732 GCA_964386195.1 uncultured Burkholderiales bacterium
GTTGTCGTAGATCGACATCGGGAACGGCGTCGGTTTCTGGAAGACCATGCCGATCTTTGCGCGCAGCACGCTGACGTCGATATCCGACCCGAGCAGGTTGCGACCGTCGAACAACAGTTGCCCTTCGGCGCGCTGCTCCGGATAGAGGTCGTACATGCGGTTGATCGTCCGCAGCAGCGTGGATTTGCCGCAGCCCGACGGACCGATGAAGGCGGTGCACTTGTGGCGCGCCATCTTGAAGTTGATGTTCTTTAGCGCGTGGAACTTCCCGTAGTAGAAGTTGAAGTCCTTGAACTCGATCTGCGCGTCGGTGATTTCCATTCTCTTCTCCAATCTCGGCCCGCGGCACGGGCCTGGATTGTTTTCGGTTGTCGCTTAGTTGAGCTTCTCGGCACGCAGGAAGACGCGTGCGACGATGTTGAGGATGAGCACGCCCATGGTGATCAGGAATACACCGGCCCAGGCCAGCTCCTGCCAGTTCGTGAAGGGACTCATGGCGAACTTGAAGATCGTCACCGGCAGATTGGCCATCGGCTCGTTCAGATTCAGCGTCCAGAACTGATTGGAGAGCGCCGTGAAGAGCAACGGCGCGGTCTCACCGGCAATGCGCGCCACGGCGAGCAGCACGCCCGTCAGCACACCGGCGCGCGCGGCGCGCAGCGTGACCTTGGAGATCACCACGCTTTTTGGCGCGCCGAGCGCGAAAGCCGCTTCGCGCAGGGTGTTCGGGATCAGCTGCAGCATGTTCTCGGTGGTGCGCACCACGACCGGGAGCACGATCAACGCCAGCGCGATCACCCCCGACCAGGCGGAGAACTTGCCGGTCTGCGCCACCACCACCGCGTACACGAACAGACCGATCACGATCGAAGGCGCGGACAGCAGAAGGTCATTGATGAAGCGGGTGACCGACCCCAGCCAGTGATAACGGCCATACTCCGCCAGATACACCCCGGCAAGGATGCCGATCGGCGTACCCAGGAGCGTGGCAAGCACGACCATGATCAGGCTGCCCACGATCGCGTTGAGCAGTCCACCGGTCTCGGCGCCCGGCGGCGGCGTCATCTCGGTGAAGAGGGTGAGCGACAAGCCCGCCAAGCCGAGATCTAGCACGGTCCACAGGATCCATGCGAGCCAGAACAGGCCGAAGGCCATGGCCGACAGCGACAACGTGAGCGCGACCCGGTTGGTCAGTTTGCGTCTTGCGAGAAGATTCATGTCGGTCCCCGGTCAGCTCTTCGTTCCCTCGCCCTTGGCGAGGCGCAGGAGCAGCAGTTTCGACACCACCAGCACGATCAGGGTGATCACGAACAGGATCAGGCCCAGCTCCATCAGCGCCGCGGTGTGCAGGCCGGGGTCCGCCTCGGCGAACTCGTTGGCAAGCGCCGAAGTGATGCTGTTGCCTGGCGCGAACAGCGAGGCGGAGTCGAGGAAGTTCGTATTGCCGATGACGAAGGTCACCGCCATCGTCTCGCCCAGCGCGCGCCCGAGGCCGAGCATGACTCCGCCGATGACGCCGGTCTTGGTGTAGGGAAGCACGACGCCCCACATCACCTCCCATGTCGTGCAGCCGACGCCATAGGCGGACTCCTTGAGCATCGGTGGCGTCACCTCGAACACGTCGCGCATCACCGAGGCGATGAAGGGGATGATCATGATCGCCAGGATGATGCCCGCGGCGAGCAAGCCGATGCCGAGCGGCGCGCCGGCGAAGAGCTTGCCGATCACCGGC
>CAYLTE010000482.1:0-1651 GCA_964386195.1 uncultured Burkholderiales bacterium
AACCGGGACATCGCGCTGATCTACACGCTGCTGTGCACCGGCCTCAAGACCATGGAACTCGCGCTGCTGGAGGTGGGCGACTACCTGGATGAGAACGGCAACGTGCGACGGGTATCGACACTGCGTGGGGAGGTGGCGGCCAGCGGCATCGCGCGACCGCTGTACTTCAACTCGTCGCGAGCCGTGGCCAGCATCGACATCTACCTGGAAGAGCGCCTGCGTCGGCGGTTGGGCACCGGCGAACCCGGGCGCTTCCGTGGGCTCGATCCGAAGAGCCGCCTGTTCCTGACCGAGGCGGGCAGGCCGTTCCTGATCACCCGGCGTTCACCGACCGATTCGCGGCTCACCTCCAAGTATCTGCAAGCGACTCTGCGACTGGCGTTCGCGCGCGCCGGATGGGTTGGCATGACGGCACAGCAGGCCCGCAGGCAGGTGGCACTCTCGCTGGATCGACAGGGTGCCGACAGGGCCCAGCTTCGGGAACTGCTTGGGCTGCGGTCGGGACGCCAGGTGCGACGGCTGCTCAGGCTGCCGCCCATGTCGCTAGACGTCGTGTCTCACGAGATCGTGTAGGCCCGATCGTGGCCACAGACGCCCAGGAGGTTGCCATGGACGCAGCGAAGTACTTCATCCGGGGCGTCACGCTGCTGGCGACCGACCCCGGCCTGCAAGAGGCGTTGTCGAGGGTGTACGAGAGCTCGGAGCGTCCGCGCTGCATGTGCGTTCGCGGTGGCGTGGAGATGTACATCGCCAAGCATGGCGAGTACGTCGTCAAGCGCATGCCGGGCACCGGGGACATGCACCATCCGACCTGCCAGTCCTTCGAGCCCGAACCGGGTCTCTCGGGCCTGGGCGAACTCGTCGGCGAGGCCATCGTCGAGCACAACCCCGATCACGTGGAAATCCGGACCGACTTCCCGTTCTCCAGGGTCTCCGGCAAGGCAATGCCGCGCGGGGAGGCGAACGGCGAGCCTCCCGCCGTGAATGCACCGCGCAAGCGGATGAGCCTGCGAGCTGTACTGCACTTCCTCTACCACCGCGCCGGGCTCAACCGCTGGTATCCGGCGATGGAGGGAAGGCGCTCGCAGGGCGTGATCAAGAAGTACCTCGAGCTTGCGGCAGCCGGCGTGACGCTCAAGGGCGAGACCTTGGACAAGCGCCTGTACGTGCCCGAGCCGTTCCGCGTTGCCGACAAGGAAGAGATCGGTGAGCGGCGGCGGCGCAAGCTGGCCATGCTGCTCTCGCCGGGCGACGACGTGGCCTACAAGATGGCGATCGTCATCGGGCAGTTCAACGGCGCCGAGCAAAGCGCCTACGGGCGCAGGCTGTTGGTCAAGCACATGCCGGACGTGCCGCTGTACATGGAGAACAAGGCCTGGGAGCGCGCCGAGCGCGCCTATGCGGCCACCCTGCAGGCCCGTGACGCCGATCTGGAGCGCAAGCCGATGGTCGTGATGGCCGCGCTGATCTACGCCAAGCGTGAGCACCTCTACCAGGTGGACTCGCTGTCGATGACCCTGGTCTCGGATCAGTGGATACCGCTCGACGGCCTCCATGAGCTGCCGCTGGTCGAGGAACTGCAGCGGCAGGGCCGTGCCTTCTTGAAGCCGCTGCGCTTCGACGCCAAGAGCGGCGCCTGTTTCCCGAACGC
>CAYLTE010000483.1:0-1626 GCA_964386195.1 uncultured Burkholderiales bacterium
CCGCCGGTGCGCTGGTGCAGTGGCGGGATCTGCCCTGGCCGGAGATGCGCGAAGAAGAGCCGGCGCAAGAAGGCGAATGGAAGACCCTCACGTTGCTGGCCAGCCTGTGCGCGGCGGCGGGAATTGCGGGGATGCTGGCGGAGACGTTCGCGCCTGAACTACCGTGGCTGGCGAAGGCGTTGTTTCTGCTGGGCATCGTCACCGGCGGCTGGGATGCGGCGATCGACACCTGGCAGGGGCTCAAGAAGCGCGAGGTCGACATCCACTTCTTGATGATCGCCGTCGCGCTCGGCGCGATGGTGATCGGCGCGTGGGGCGAGGCCGTGTTGCTGCTGTTCCTGTTTTCCGCGTCGGGCGCGATGGAGGCGTTTGCGCTCCACCGCACCCAGCGGGAAGTGAGCGCACTGCTCAAGTCGGCGCCCAAGAGCGCGACGGTCGTGCTGGCAGACGGCACCGAGAAGGAGGTGCCGCTCGAGGCGTTGCAGGTTGGCCAGCGGCTGCGGGTGAAGCCCGGCCAGTCATTTGCGGCCGACGGCGTGGTCGTGGATGGAAAGAGCGCGAGCGACGAATCGGCGCTGACGGGAGAAGCGACGCCGGTGGAAAAGAATGTCGGGGATCCGGTGTTCAGCGGCACGATCAACCTCTGGGGCATGGTCGAGTTCGACCTCGCGCGGCTGCCATCGGAGAGCACATTACAAAAGATCATCCGGCTCATTCAAACGGCGCAGAAGCTAAAGGCCCCGAGCGAGCGATTCACGGACCGGTTTGGCACCCGCTACACCTACGCCGTCATCGGGGGATCGACGCTGATGTTTCTCGTCTGGTGGCTCGGCTTCGGGCTGCCCGCCTTTGAAAACACGCCCGAAGTGCGGTCCGCTTTTTATCGGGCGATGACGCTCATGGTGGTGGCGAGTCCGTGTGCGCTCGTGCTTTCGATTCCTTCCGCGATTCTGGCCGCCATCGCGTGGGGAGCGCGGCACGGCGTCCTGTTTCGTGGCGGTGCGGCCATCGAGAAGCTCGCCGAAATCAAGGTCGTGGCACTCGACAAGACCGGCACGCTGACGACCGGTGAACTCGCCGTCCTCGGCTGCGAGAGTTTTCCGCCAGGCCGGGAGAATGACGTGCTGCAGCTGGCTTACGCGCTTGAGGCGAAGTCACACCATCCGATTGCCCGGGCCATCGTGCGGCACGCGCGCGCTGCGGGCGTCGCGGAGCTCGCGGTCGACGAGTTTCAGTCGATCACTGGAAAGGGACTTCGTGGGCAGATCCAAGGCACCACCTTGATGCTCGGGCGGCGTGAACTGCTCGAAAAGGGGCCACTGGCGGAGTGGGCCCGGAAGCTGCCCCCGGCCTCGGCGGAATTGAGTTAAGTCTGGGTGGTGGCCACCGACCTGGTCGGAAGAATCCTGTTGCAGGACCAGATTCGAGCGGAGTCGCGCGAAGTGCTCGCGCGATTGAAGGCCGAGGGCATTCGCAGTGTGATGCTGACCGGCGACCGGCGTCATACGGCGGAGGTGGTGGCGAAGGAACTCGGCCTCGACGAGGTGCGCGCCGGCCTTTCACCGGAGGACAAGGTGGCGGCGATCCAGGGCCTGCGGTCCGGCGGCTTGAAGGTGGCACTGGTCG
>CAYLTE010000484.1:0-1614 GCA_964386195.1 uncultured Burkholderiales bacterium
GCGGCGCACCGGCGTGATCGACATCGTGGTCCGCGACGAGGCCGAGGCGGTTCGCGTCGCCAAGCAAGACCTGTCCTACTTCCAGGGCCCGTTGCCCGAGTGGGCCTGCGCCGACCAGCGCGAACTGCGCCACGTCATTCCCGAGAACCGCCTGCGCGTGTACGACGTGCGCCGCGTGATCGAGCTGATCGCGGACGTCGGTACCGTGCTCGAACTGCGGCGCGACTTCGGGACCAGCGTCGTCACCGCCTTCGTTCGCGTCGAGGGTCGTCCACTGGGCTTGATCGCCAACAACCCGATGGTGCTGGGCGGAGCGATCGATGCCGACTCCGCCGACAAGACGGCCCGCTTCCTGCAACTGTGCGACGCCTTCGACATACCGGTGCTTTCACTGTGCGACACGCCCGGCAACATGGTGGGACCGGAGGCCGAGCGCACGGCGCTGGTTCGGCACTGCTGCCGGCTGTACGTGGTGGGCGCCAACATCACCGTGCCGATCCTCTCGGTGATCCTTCGCAAGGCCTATGGCCTCGGGTCGCAGGGTATGGTGGGCGGCAGCTTCCACCTGCCGATGTTCTCCGTTGCCTGGCCCACCGGCGAACTGGGTCCGATGAACCTCGAGGGTTCGGTAAAGCTCGGGTTCCGCAAGGAACTGGAAGCCATCGCCGACCCGGTCGAGCGCAGGCACCGGTTCGACGAGATGGTGGCGGAGGCCTACCAGCGCGGCAAGGCGATGAACGCCGCGGAACTGTTCGAGATCGACGACGTCATCGACCCGGCGGACACGCGCTCGTGGATCGTGGCGGGACTGCGGTCCCTGCCGCCAACCACCCGGCGGGAAGGCAAGAAGCGGCCGTGGGTGGATACTTGGTGAGGCGAGATGCGAGCGCCCGGGCGTGGCTCGGATCGGTCAGGCGAACGCCGACTGCTCGATCCAGTCTTACCTTCCGGTAGGTAACTCGCTCGTTCCTGCGACGCCTGCCCTACGATCTCGCCTCGCCGCCTGCACCAGCGGCGGACACACGTTCGCATCGTCGTGGATCACCTGGCAGTCCAGGCAGTAGAAGCACTCGTCCATGTTGATCGCGCCGCTCGGGGCAATAGCCTGGATGGGACAGCGCTTCGCGCACAGCTGGCAGGGGCTGCCGCATTCTGGACGGCGCTTCAGGGTGGTGAACCGGCGCAGCCTACCGCCGATCGCCATCACCGCACCCAGCGGGCAGACGAAGCGACAGAACGCCCGCTCGACGAACAATCCGGCGGCGAGAATCACCAGCGCATACACGACGAACGGCCAAGCGCGATCCATCTTCAGCGAGATGACCGTCTTGAACGGTTCGATCTCGGCTGCGACCGCCATCGTCTGCAATCCGTGCAGCGCGGCGAGAGACAGCACCGCGAGCGATACGTACTTCAAGGGCCACAACATGCGGTGCACCCGGTAGGACGGGGACCACTGCGGCATCGAGACAACGCGGGCAAGCTTGGCGAGAAGTTCCTGCAGGGCGCCGAACGGACACAGCCAGCCGCAGAATACCCCTCGGCCCCAGATCACGAAGCTCACGATTACGAACACGAGCAGCACGACCAACAACGGATCGGCGAGGAGCACGG
>CAYLTE010000485.1:0-1601 GCA_964386195.1 uncultured Burkholderiales bacterium
TCCATCTCGACCGTATTGCCGTCGATGGACGCCTGCACCGGGACGCGGTACTTCAGATCCATGGATGCCCCGGCGAGGGAGTGCGGCTGGGACAGGTGACGCGAGGAGGTCCGCGTCAGTCCCAGTCCGCCCCGCCCGGCGCCGGCGTCGCGCAGTGCCTGGGCGAAGTCGAAGTCCCGTGCCTTGTAGTGCGGGGTGTCGGCGTTGGCGATGTTCGAGGCCAGCACCTCGCTGCGGCGGGCGCGCACGTCGAGCGCATGCAACTGTGGGGCGAGGAATCGGTCGAGTCCGTTGAGCATGTCCACCTCTTGTTCGGTGGCTGCCCCTTTTGCAGCTTGCATGCCACGCCCGGGACGCAGGGGAGCGAGGGATATTTCTGTTTCAGAACAATGCGCTGAAGAAAGTCGACGGAGCGTTGCGAAGCGTATCGACACACCGTGCATCCGACACCGCTTGCCGATCGGCCGGCAGTTCCGGCAAGGATTGCCGGGTACGACGACGTGCTATTCGGCGAGGACGACGCGATTCTTGCCCTGCACCTTGGCCTGATACATCGCCTTGTCCGCGCGCGCGATCGCGACTTCCTGCGAATCGCCCGGATTCCAGATCGCGACACCGGCACTGAACGTGATGAGCAGGCGCTCGTTGTTGTGCAGGAAGTAGCGCCGGGTCAGTTCGCGTTGCAGCCGCTTGGTCACCTCCACCGCCTGCGGGAGCGGTGTGTCGCCGAAGAGGATGACGAACTCCTCGCCGCCGTAGCGCGCGACGATGTCGGTCGGCCGCAGCGTCTTCTTGATGACCTTGCTCAGATGGACGAGGGCATCGTCGCCCGCCTGGTGTCCGAAGGTGTCGTTGAGCTGCTTGAAGTTGTCCAGGTCGAGGACCGCGACGCACAGCGGCTTCTGGTTGCGTTCGGCGCGTGCCATCTCCCGCTGCATCGCCTCCTCCAGCCCGCGCCGATTCAAGGTGCCGGTGAGCGCATCCTGGCTGACCTGCTCGCTCACCTGCTCCAGTTCCGCTTCGAGCCGGCGCACCCGCGACTCCGCGGTCTCCGCCTGCTTGCGCGCCTCGTTCATCTCCTCCCGGTAGCGCAGCATGTCCACCTGCATGGCACGCGTATCGCTCATCAGCTCATCGACGATGCTCTTCAGGCTGCCCACGTCGTTGGCCTGCTCCACCCGTCCGACATAGGTGCTGACCTTTTCGTGATACTCGGACGTGGTGGCGGACACCTCGGTGAGGCGTTCGACGAAGGTGGCGATGAGCGTCTTTAGCGACCCCTTCGCCTCCTCGAGGCTGTGCTTGAGCGTGCTCTGCTTGTAGATGACTTCCCGGAAACGGCGCTCGGCCTCGTTGATCTTGTCGGTGGTGAGCGGCTCCTGGATCACTTCGCGCACCACCTTGAGCTGTCCTGCCAGCCACTGGTCGTCGTCGACCAGTTCCTCGATGTTGTTCAGGAGGAAGCCCACCAGCCGCAGCATCCCGTCCAGGAGTTCCGCGTCGGCCTCGCCGCGCACCTCCACTCGGAAGAAAAACTGACGCAGCAGCACAGCAAACTTGCCCCACACGTCGGGGGCGTTGCCCTCGCGCGCGATGTGCGC
>CAYLTE010000486.1:0-1593 GCA_964386195.1 uncultured Burkholderiales bacterium
GAGGATGTGCAGGACTTCATTCCGCGCACCGTGACGCTGGGCACGTTCGATGCGCCGGGGAATATCGGCGATGGCACGCGCACGGGGGTGGAGCTGCGCGGCGCGCTGCCGCTTGGCGCGCTGTTGCCGAATGCGGAGGTGCGTTTCTCCGGCCTGTGGCAGGAGACGGATGTGACCGATCCCGTCACGGGGGAGAGCAGGCGCTTCTCGGGCGAGCGCGACTGGAACTACAACGTCTCGTTCCGGCATGACCTGCCCGAGCTGAAGCTGGCGTGGGGTGCGAGCGTGGCGGGCCAGTCGGACCGGCAGGAGTTCAAGTCGGCGGAGGACATCCTGCATGACCGGCCGGGTTCGCGGCTCGATCTGTTTGTGGACTCGACGATGATACCGGGGATTACCGTTCGCTTGTCGGCCTCCAACATTTTCCATCCCGAGGAGTTTCGCACGCGGACGTTCTATGCCGCTGATCCGCTCGATCTTTTGGCGCCTGCGCGATCAACGGGCGTGATCAGCCGCGTTGAGGAGCGCAAACAGAAAGGCGGACCCGAGGGAACTCAGGTGTTCTCCATTCGTGTGTCGGGGTCTTTCTGACGGCGAGCGTCGGGCGGATTGATCAGGCAGCCGGCATCGTCGTTCGCTTGCGTGTGAACATGCGCACGCGTTGATACCGGTTTGGAGCGAATTTTTAGCTTCCTCATCCTTGCGAGGCTCCCTGTTGCGGCGCACGCTCGTGCGAGATCGCTGCAAGGGGACGGACAAGCGTGGGAAGCAAAGAGCACCGACCGAGGCCCGGGCCCAGATCAAAGAAGGTGAGGCCTACACTGAAGCTGGTGAGAACCGAGCCGGCGGGGTCGAAGGGAATCCTGCTGGTCTACGAATCTAACGGCGAGGAACACACCTGGCTGCTGGAGCAGACCTCGGCGATGGAGATCATGGCGCTGCTGGTGAAGGGCCGGTTCAGGGATGGCCGTCGTGTCATTGTGGAAGCCGAAGTTGCGCTCGAACCGCCCGATGAGGAGGAGAAGCGTCCGCACCTGTGCTTCATGGCCGGACCGCTGGAGAGTTGTGTGCCGATCGACACGCCGACGCTGGACAGCCTGCGCAGGGATATCGACCGGTTCCTGTCGCAACAGGCCTGAATTCCGGTATATTTCAGCGAGCGCCAATTCTTTGCACCTGTCTGTCGGGCCGGGTTATCCTCGTGCGTCCTAGGCGCATGAGAGACGCACCCATGATGTACGCCGTGCTTTGCTACAATGACGAGCAGATGGTCTGTGGCTGGACCAGGGAACAGGACGACGCCGTGATGGCGGCCCTGTCGAAGGTTCACGACAAGTGGGAATCCGCGGGCAAGCTGAAGCCCTCGATCCGGCTGCTGCCGACGTCTGCGGCGACGACGTTGCACAAGTCGAAGGACATGGTGGTGGACGGGCCATATGCTGAGACGAAAGAGGCGCTGCTGGGTTTCTACATCGTGGATGTGAGCGGGCTGGAGGAGGCGCTGCAGTTCGCGCGCGAGCTGGGCGCGGCCAATCCGGGCGGGGCGTATGAGCTGCGGCCGATCAATCTCTACATTCCCGGCGCGCCGGTGAC
>CAYLTE010000487.1:0-1592 GCA_964386195.1 uncultured Burkholderiales bacterium
GGCGGACCGACCATCCTGGCGACGTTCATCGTGATCGCCGCGCTGCTGCCGATGGCCTTCGTCACCGGACTGATGGGGCCGTACATGAGTCCTATCCCGATCAACGCGAGCATGGGCATGCTGATCTCGCTCGCCGTGGCGTTCACCGTCACGCCATGGCTCGCGCACAAGCTCACGCCCCAGGGACACGCGCACGCGCATGCCCCGAGCAGGCTCGACGCGCGCCTGTCGCAGTTCTTCACCCGCATCATGCAGCCGTTCCTGCGGGGCAGGGCGGGCAGGCTCAACCGGCGCCTGCTGCTGCTGGGCGTGCTCGGCGCGATCGTGCTGGCCGTGGCGCTCGCGGCGGTGAAGCTGGTGGTCTTGAAGATGCTGCCCTTCGACAACAAGTCCGAGTTCCAGGTGGTGCTCGACATGCCGGTGGGAACGCCGCTGGAAACGACCGCGGGCGTGCTGCGCGAGATGGGCGCAGTGCTGCAGCAGGTGCCGGAGGTGACCGACTATCAGGCCTATGCCGGCACCGCCAGTCCGATCAACTTCAATGGGCTGGTGCGTCAGTACTACCTGCGCGAGAGCCCGGAACTCGGAGACCTCCAGGTGAACCTGGTCGACAAGCACGGCCGGGATCGCCAGAGTCACGAAATCGCACAATCCGTGCGCAAGCGCCTCGAAGACATCGGCCGGGCGCATGGCGGCGACGTAATGGTGGTGGAGGTGCCACCTGGTCCGCCGGTGCTCTCGCCCATCGTCGCCGAGATCTACGGACCCGAGTACGAGGGCCAGCTGCAGGTGGCCAAGCAGGTGCGTGCGCAGTTCGAGGCCACGCCCGACATCGTGGCCATCGACGACACCGTCGACGCGCGTGCGCCCCGTCTGCTGTTGCGCGTGCTGCAGGGCAAAGCGGCGCTGGCCGGCGTGGCACAGAAGGACATCGTCGAGACGGTTCGAGCCGGCCTTTCCGGCGAGTACGTCACGCCGGTGCACAGCGGCGAAGCCAAGTACGAGATCCCGGTGCGCCTGACCCTGCCGCCGGAGCGCCAGAGCAGCGCGGACGAACTGCTCAAACTCACCGTGCGCAGCCGGTCGGGAGAACTGGTGCCGCTCTCCGAGTTGGTGCGCGTGGAGACCAGCACTCGGGAGCGCAGCATCCATCACAAGGATCTGCTCCCGGTGGTCTACGTCATGGGGGACATGGCCGGCGAACTCGACAGCCCGCTCTACGGCATGTTCGACATCCGCGGCAGGATCCGCGACATGCCACTGGCCGAAGGCGGGACGTTGAGCGAGTACTTCATCAGTCAGCCGCTCGACCGCTACCGCGGGTACAGCTTCAAGTGGGATGGCGAGTGGCAGGTGACCTACGAGACCTTCCGCGACATGGGAATTGCCTATGCCGTGGGGTTGATCTTGATCTACCTGCTGGTGGTCGCGCAGTTCGGCTCGTATCTCACGCCGCTGATCATCATGGCCCCGATTCCGCTGACCATCATCGGCGTGATGCCGGGGCACGCCGTGCTCGGCGCGCAGTTCACCGCGACGTCGATGATCGGCATGATCGCGCTGGCCGGCATCATCGTGCGCAATTCGATCCT
>CAYLTE010000488.1:0-1590 GCA_964386195.1 uncultured Burkholderiales bacterium
GCACGGGCTCGATGTCGCGGAACAGGAAATCGTCGTCGTAGCGCGAGGTCTCGGACAGCACGCGTTCGACATCGAGCATCATCACCAGGCGGCCGTCGGCGAGCTCGGTGACCGCGGTGACCAGGCCCCCGAGGCGGGCGGTGAGCATCTCGGGTGGCACCCGCATCTGCGACCAGTCCAGCCGCAGGATGGTGTCGACGCCCTCGACCAGGAAGCCCTGGGTGTGGCCGTTGTATTCGGTGACGATCATGATCTCGCGCGCCGCCTCGGAACCGACGCCGACGTAGGCGCCCAGGTCCACCACCGGCACGAGGGCGCCGCGCAGGCTCACCATCCCCTCGACGGCGTCCGGCATCTCGGGCGCCGCCGTGATCGCCGGCGTGCGCATCACCTCGCGCACCTTGAAGACGTTGATGCCGAAGGTTTCGCGACGGCCGGTGCGCGCGTCCACGCCCAGCGTGAACAGCAGGATCTCCAGCTTGTTCGTGCCCGCAAGCCGGGTGCGGGCGTCAATGTTCTTGAGCAGTTCGGACATGGGTTACCGCCTTGCGGTGGTTTGTGCGCACGGAGGGAGCGGTGCGCCTTCAATGGGATATCGGCGCCATCGGCCCCGACTTGAGGCTCATCGCGCCACCACGGGCGGCGCCCCGGGCGCGACGAACGGATCGAAGGCCCCGCCGTTCGCCCCCGCTGGCGCAATGCGGTCCGGCGCGGGCGGACTGCCCGGTGGGGCCTGGCCGCGCATCGCGCTCTCGGCGGTCTTGTTGAGGACGATGATGCTGATACGGCGATTGGAAGGATCGAGCGGATCGTCCGGATTGAGGTGCACCGTATCGGCGAGGCCAACCACGCGCACCATCTTGCCCGGCTCGAGCCCGCCCAGGACGAGTTCGCGGCGCGCGGCGTTGGCACGGTTCGAGGACAGCTCCCAGTTCGAGAAGCCGCGCTCGCCACCGGCGTACTGGGACGAATCCGTGTGGCCCGACATGCTGACGCGGTTGTCCACATCGTTGAGCGCGCGTGCGATCTCGCGCAGCAGCTCGCGCGTGTAGGGCCGCAATTCGGCGCTCGACGAGGTGAACATCGGCCGGTTCTGGGCGTCGATCAGCTGGATGCGCAAGCCTTCGCTGATGATGTCGAGCAGGAGCTGGTTCTTGAACTGGCGCAACGAGGGATTGGCCTCGATGATCGCCTCGAGCTTGCCCTTGAGATCGATCAGCTTGCTGCGCTCGCGGCGCTCGGCGGCCTCCAGCGCAGCCTGCTCCTCGCTCGTGCGGCGCGCGGGCGCGGCGTCGAGGTTGATCGCGCGCGTGCTCGGGGTGTCGCCGCGCTTGACCTGGCCCACCTTGCGCGACAGGTCCTCGCCGCCACCCTTGATGATGCTCGAGCTGTCGCCGGTACCCTCCCCACCCTGCATCGACACCTTGAGCGGGTTCTGGAAGTAGTCGGCGATGCCCTCGAGGTCGCCCTGGGCGGTCGAGCCGAGCAGCCACATGAGCAGGAAGAAGGCCATCATCGCGGTCACGAAGTCCGCATAGGCGATCTTCCACGCGCCGCCGTGGTGGCCGCCGCCGCCCTTCTTGATGCGCT
>CAYLTE010000489.1:0-1579 GCA_964386195.1 uncultured Burkholderiales bacterium
GCCCTCGCCGATCTCCTGGTCTTCCTCGTAACTCTCGCCCGGCTGGCCGGCATCTTCCGCGCGATCCTCAAACCGTGCACACGAGTCGGCTTCCCTGACCGGCATCTGAAGGAAAGAGCACTGCGCCTGCTGCATGTACTCGCAGTTGCGGCAGACCTGGTCGCCGGTGCGGTAACCGACCGACTCCGGCGTCACCTGCACGGTGCCACCGCGCTCGTGAAATTCTTTCTCCGCCGCGGGCGTCTCCTGCGCGTGGTTGCGCGCACTGACGTCTTCCTGCGTTTTACGAAACGGCGGAGGCGGAGGGGCGGAGCGCGACTTCGGCTTCTCTCCTACCCCGAGAACAACCATACTGGGCGGCATCTTTCTGACCCCCTACTGAACGAAAATGTTTCGGCGCTGCGGCAATCGCGGCGCGATGAATCCCTTCGGAGGGGCATGCTGTTTCTCCCACTCCGCCTCAAAGTGGCTGGCCACGCGCACGAGGTTCTCTCCGAGTTCACCTCCGTGCCGCGCCTTGGCCGCCGCCATCTTCTGCGCCATCCAGGCCGACTTCGGCATGTTCTCCTGCTGGAACCGATAGCCGGTCATGGTATACCTCCATGCGTCGTTGACGTCGTCCTCGTCCGTGTCAGTCTTGAGCACGTCCTCTGGGTCTTGGGTGTGAGACCCTTCCAATCCAGCGTAGGAGGCCGCTGGAATAGCAGTGATGAGCTTTTCGCAGCAGTCCCAAATTTGCAGCTTTGGCAAAACTTCTCGCTTGGGCTCGAACGCCTTCCGGTATTCGTCCGCGGCATCCTGCCCACGTTCGTGCAAAATGCGAACCCATTCGTTGTAGTCGAGCGTCCCCGTCGCTTGTGCCAGTGGTTTCCAGCGCAACATCTCGCGGCAGAACTGCCAGCCCGAGATGCGCTGATTCTGCGCCGGCCGGATGATGATTCCGCCGCGGCGCTGCTCCCGATAGCGCGCCATCATGGCGTCTACGTCCTCGATCTTGGCCGAGTCCGGGATGAACACCGAGTCCGGGCCGAGGATATGGCGCATGCCACTGGCGATCAGGTGCGCGATTGGCTTCTCTTCGTTGCGCTGCTCCCAGATTTCCCGGGACAGCCACATCACCATGGTCTGGTTTTCTTGTCCGCCGATCTCCGCGGCCGACATTCTGGCTATCTCGGCTCCCAGCGCTGACGCTTCCATTTCTCGGGCGGTGAACTCGCGATAGACATGCACCTGACCATTGGGAAGTTGGCAACCCCAGTAGGCAGCAGCAAGGTGGGTATGCCCCCAGTCACATCCAATCCACCGCGGATACCAGGACATCAGTGGGACGCTGTTGGCCGGGATGACGTGCAGGGCGTTCTCCGGCTCCCCGGCGTTGTGCTTCTCCCGGAACGTGGCGAAGTACTGACCTTCGAAGGCATCGAACGAACCGTTCAGCCAGCGCTCGCGCTCCACGCCTTCCAACTGCATGAGTTGCGCCACGTACTGCTGGTTGTCCCGCATGAAATACGGGTTGTCGCGAACCGTGCTGTGGATGAACTCGCGGGTCAATCCGGTTTCCGGGTCGGTGTGGACCTTG
>CAYLTE010000490.1:0-1552 GCA_964386195.1 uncultured Burkholderiales bacterium
CCGAGCCGCACGACTTCATCATCTTCAAGCGCGAGCTGCTGCAGCCCAAGCAGGTGTACAACATCGACGAATTCCCGCTCGCGGTGAAGGACTCGAAGGAAGCCGGCGTGTTCCGCGACGGCAACAAGGTCACCGTGAAGATCACCTCGCTGGCGCCCGCCTTCGAGCCGCGCGAGTTCAAGCTCAAGCTCGGCGACGAGGTCACCATCATCCTGACCAACCTCGACAAGATCGAGGACCTGACGCACGGCTTCGCCATTCCGAAGTACAACGTCAACTTCATCTGCAACCCGCAGGAGACCAAGTCGGTCACCTTCAAGGCCGACAAGCCGGGGGTGTTCTGGTGCTACTGCACCCACTTCTGCCATGCGCTGCACCTCGAGATGCGCAGCCGCATGATCGTCGAAGCATGACCTCGACATAGCATGAGGAACGACAGGGGGCTGCGGCCCCCTGTCGCTTTTACGGGCTCGTCATTCAGCGTCCGCCAGCAACAATTGATACGAAACAAATACATCGCTGCCGGGCCCTTCTAGACTCCATCACAATCCCCTTATGGAGTGCGCCATGAAGTTGTCGTCCGCATTGCGCGGCGCCCTGTCCTCGCTGATTCTCGTCGCCGCCGCCGTCCTCGCCACGACGGCCGCTCCGGCCCGCGCCCAGTCCGCCTACGAGGCCGCACTGCCGGCGGAGCTGAGCACCTCGCCCGCCCTCTGCGCCTACGTGCCCTGCGCCGAGGTGCTGCCGGGCGCGACCAGCTTCTCCGAACGCAAGGGCCAGCCCCCGTACGTCGAGGCCTATGCCGAAGAGAACGGCCAACGCAAGCTGGTCGGCTACGTCATGCTGTCCACGGACATCACCGACACCCCGGCCTACTCCGGCAAGCCGGTGGTCACGCTGATCGGCATGGACACCGCGGGCCGCTTCGTCGGCGTCAAGATCCTCAAGCACTCCGAGCCCATCCTGCTGCTGGGCATTCCGGAAAGCGCACTGATCGGCTTCAACAAGCAGTACCTGGGCAAGTTCGTTGGCGACAACATCGAGATCGGCCGCTCCCGCCCCGACGAGGACATCATCGGCCTCGACGCCATCTCCGGCGCCACGGTGACGGTGATCGCGCAGAATCAGGTCATGATGACCTCGGGCGCCGCGGTCGCGCGCCAGGTCGGCATCCTCGAGCCGACCATCCGGCCTCAGGCACGCTTCGCCGATGGCGGACGCACCCTCGACTGGGCGACGCTGGTCGCCGAGGGCGCGGTCCGCAACCTGAAGGTGATGCCCGAGCAGGTCGGTCTGCAGCGCGGCGCGACGCCCTTCATCGATCTCTGGTTCGGCTACCTGAACCACCCGGAGATCGGCCGCTCGGTCCTCGGCGAAGCCGGCTGGCGTTCGCTGATGGCCCGGCTGCGCGAGGGCGAGCACGCCCTGTTCGTGATCCGCACCGGCGGCAACGAGTCGTTCAAGGGCTCGGGCTTCGTGCGCGGCGGCATCTACGATCGCGTGCAGATCCGCCAGGGCCAGGATGCCTTCACCTTCCGCGACCTCGACTACC
>CAYLTE010000491.1:0-1547 GCA_964386195.1 uncultured Burkholderiales bacterium
CAGACGGCGACGGTGTTCATGCCCTCGGTACGTGGCGGGTCGAAGGCGAACATCTCCGAGAGCTTGTCTAGCGGCACCAGCTCGGGCTTCTCGGCGATGCCTACGGTGCGCTGGCCCTGGACGTTGGAATGGCCGCGCACCGGGCAGATGCCCGCACCCTCGCGTCCTATATGCCCGCGCATCAACAGCAGGTTCACCAGCATGGCAATGTTCTCGAAGCCGTGGACGTGCTGGGTGAGGCCCATGCCGTAGACGCCGATGACGCGCTCGGCCTCGACGTAGACCCGGCCGGCCTCCTCGATGTCGGCGCGGCTTAGGCCGGACTCCCGTTCGATCTGTTCCCAGGAGGTAGTCTCCACCCTGGCGTGGAAGGCCTCGAAGCCGGTGCAGTGCCGGGCGATGAACGCATGATCGATCACGGTTCCGCCGCGCCGTTCGTCTTCAGCGAGGACGAACTTGCAGAGCCCCATTATGGCGGCGATGTCGCCGCCGGCGCGAAGCTGGAGATACTGGCAGCTGATCGGTGTCTCCTGTCCCGTCAGCATCTGCAGCGGTCGCTGCGGGTTGATGAAGGCGGTGAGCCCCTTTTCGCGAAGGGGATTGAATGTCACGACCCTGCAACCGCGCTCGACTGCCTTCTGCAGCGGATGGAGGAAGCGCGGACTGTTGGTGCCGGTGTTCTGCCCGAAGAAGAAGATCGCGTCGCATCTCTCGAAGTCTTCGAGCACGCAGGTACCGACCGGCGAACCGATCGGCTCGCTCAGCGCCACCGACGTGGTCTCGTGACACATGTTCGAACTGTCGGGCAGATTGTTGTGACCATAGACACGCGCAAACAGCGCATAGAGATAGGAGGTCTCGAGCGAGGCGCGGCCCGAGGCGTAGAACACCGTCGTCCTGGGGTCGCAGGCCTTCAGTGAGGACCCGATGGCCTCGAAAGCGTCCTGCCAGGTGCAAGGGAGGTAACGATCGCTGGCGGCGTCATAGCGCAGCGGATGGGTCAGGCGGCCCTGCTGTTCGAGATCGTGGTCGGTCCAGCTCCGCAGCTCGCTCACCGTGTGATCGGCGAAGAAGTCGGGTGTGCAGCGTCGCGTGGTCAATTCCCACAAAGTCGCCTTGGCGCCGTTTTCGCAGAATTCGAAGGCGTGCGGATGTTTCGGCTTTCCCCACGCGCAGCTCACGCACATGAAGCCGCCGGTTTTGTTCTGCTGTCTGAGCGTGTCGAGTGCTCCGACGGCGGACAACTCGCGGCCCATCGTCTCGGCGATACCCCGCAACGAGCCCCACCCGCCGACCGGGCTCTCGTACTCGCTGTAATCCGGCTGATCCGTCAATCGCCTCACCCCGCATTGCGGTCGATATGCAAAGCGGTGCAGGCGCTAAGGTTGCGTGCTTCCGAAAAAACGAGATCGAGGCAACCAAAGTGTTTCGGGAGCCTTCCCCGGGGACCCCCAACAGACAGGAGGCACTCATGAACAAGATTTTTTTGCTCACCACCGCCGTCTTCGCGGGCTTCGGGCACTCCCGCTGGGACTGCCGCTGAACGA
>CAYLTE010000492.1:0-1213 GCA_964386195.1 uncultured Burkholderiales bacterium
CTGCGCGGTCAAGCACAAGGCCGCGTTGGTCGTGCCCCGCTGCGGGACGTGCCGGTGGTGGTGTCACGAGGACGACGTGCATCTTGTGGACATGGGAACGTGCGCCGCAGAGACGTCTCCGGCGCGGTGCCTCGTGTGGCCCTCCGACTTCGGCTGTCCCCACCACGAGCGGAAGGACAGTGCCGCATGACTCTGACGCTCGTCATCATCACGGGCCTCGTGGTGCTGGGCTGCGCCTTCCTGACATGGACACTGCTCGCCAGCGGTTCATGGGCCGACGAGGTGCAGGAAGCCGAGACGCTGCGGCGGCTCGCGCAGGAGAGGGCGCGTAACGAGATGCACGATCGTCTTCAGCGGTTGATGCGCGAGTCACGGGGGCGGAAGTGACGACGAAGGCGACGCCGCTCGTTTTCTCCCCCGTCACGCGCTGGGTGCTGGCGTGGAAAGACGGCAGCACGCTCAGGTGCTACGACGACTATGGCCGCGATACTGGGCCGGAGTTGTTCATCAACCGTGCCTGGGCGCAATCTGCGGCGCGGGGCCGCATTGGCATCGCGCATGGGTCCAAGCCCGTCAAGGTCCGCGTGACCATCGAGGTGGCGCCGATGACGAATCGACGCGAGCGCGGCTGCTGGCTCTGGGAACGCTGCTACAAGTGCGGGCATCGGCTGAGGTTTGCGTCAACGGCCTGTCCCCAGTGCAACGAGGAATTCGACGGCCGCAAAGCCCCTACCCGGTGGCCCGAACAGTGCGACTGCCAGCGATGCGAACTGGCGCGCGACGAGGCGGCTGCGTTATGACCCGCCACCTCCCGCCCGCCCCGGCGGTGCTCGACGCCACCGAGTCGCCGCGCTGGATTCGCCGTGGTAGTCAGGCCGAGGTGCTGGCGGCGCTGCGGAACCTCTTGAATGGCAGCAGCGGTGGGGACAGTGACCCACGGTGGAGGCGAAAGCCTGAGAAGCCTGCGTCGGTGGCAAGCGCCGCACTCGCCAGCGGAACCGTGTCCACACCCGCGAGCGGATACGCAACGGGAATGAGCCGTGATGACGACGGCGACGTGGGACGCGGCAATTACACGGGGATGGCCACCCGTCACCATGACGCTCAGCCGGTGCAATTCCGGCCTGCTGTCAACCCACTCTCCCGGCCCGCCGTGGACGCCGCCACGCACGGGGTGGCTGCTGGGAAGCCACGGCGGGCTGGGGAGGGAGGT
>CAYLTE010000492.1:1223-1541 GCA_964386195.1 uncultured Burkholderiales bacterium
CAGTCATGAGTGACCTTGTGGACCGGCTGCGTGAGATAGGGCGCGGTAGTTGGATTTACTCGCAGGATGCTGCCAGCGCCGCCGACGAGATCGAGCGGCTGCGGGAGGCCTTGGCGTTGTGCCGCCGTCTCAACGCGACACTGACGCATTACTCCGCAGAAGAAGAACCACTCGTCGCGCAAGTCAAGCAGGCCGAGCGCGAGCGCGACGACATTCGTCGCATGTGGCTGGACAGGCAGATGGAGGTAGACGATCTGCGCCGGGAGCGCGACCAGTTGACGGCCGACGCCGAACAGGGGATTCACCCGGCCGAGCGCC
>CAYLTE010000493.1:0-1535 GCA_964386195.1 uncultured Burkholderiales bacterium
GCCACCAAGCCCCTGAAATGGGCCATGGCGCGCGCCGGGGAGGGGAGCTGAGGAAGGTTGATCAGCACGCGCCCGAACGGAGCATCGGCGTAGACAGGCGTGACCACGATCACCTGCGACTTCTGCCCAATCCACCCCAGCAGCTCGCTGCAGAAGTGGCTGGCGCGAGCATCCAACTGGCTGACGGCGGCTTCCAACACGAGCGGCAGCGGCGAGGCGTCAACTCTTGCCGTGAACTCGCGCACGACGGCGATCATGACTCCGACACCTGCGGAGTAGGCTCCGGTTTCTAGCCATCCGCTGCGCCGCATTTCGGCCCAGAAGTCATCGTTCACGACACTCCGTGGCGCGGTCCGCTCAAATGCGTCAATCTCCCGTCTCGTGAGCGGTCCTTGCCGGATGCCATCTTCCAACACCAATCGGGGGCTTCCATCGCGCCGAAAAGAACCTCGCAGGGCGTGGCTCATGGGCGTCTCTTTGTGGGTAACTTCGCACCGGACGGGTCCGCGCACCGAGGTATTCGCTTCCACCCACAGCGTCACGGCCTCGTGCATTGCGCCGTCGCCCAGCGTCAAGGCGACCCTCGATGGTCCTTCCCCCGCGGGATCGGTGGTCAGTGCGCGCGGCCCGGCGATGGCGGCGAGCGCGGCACCTATCAGCTGGGTCTTTCCGGAACCGTTGGGTCCGGAGATGACCGATACGCCGACCGGCGGGAAGTCGACTGCAATGTCCCGGAAAGGGCCAAAGTTGGTGAGGTCGAGACGGACAAAGTGCACGGGCGTAGCCTCTCAATCCTCGACAATAAATCTGTCGCTGAATGCCTCGCTGCCGCGCTTCGTCAACTCCGCAGGAGGTGGGATCGCCAGGCGCCGAGCCGTCTTCCTCGTCGTGCGCTCGGCCTTCTCGAGGGGATGCCCCAGGAAGTGCTCCTGCAGCGTGTTCTTCAGGGCGGTGTTGTTCGTAGCCAACCCGATCGCCGGGAGGTCGCGCGCCGAGACCAGATGGATGCCGTACTTCTTGGTGTTCTCTGCGGCCTCGGCGATCATGGTCTCCGCCTCCGGCGTGAGCGTTCCGGAAGTCCAGAACTCGAACTCGAGCCCGCATTTTTGCCAGAACGCATTGGCTGCCGCAGCCTTGCGCAGCAGGGGAATCCGGTCGTGCAGCCAACGCTCGACCATCTCGTCGGGAACGGTGCCACCGGGCCGATAGCCCTTGCACTCGATGAACCGGATGGTGTGGTCGCGATGTTCTACGAGCACATCGACCTCGGCGGATCCATCCTCGGTGCGCAATACTTCGTTCACCTGGATCGACGTGTGGACGCTGGTGGTCCGCACCACCTCGGCCACCAGATACTCGAACAAGGCGCCGCGCAGGTTGTTCGCCGCGCCCTCAATGTGGCTGAGCTGGGCGAACACCGCATCGATCTTCTCGAAGGAGCCGGCCCGAGGGAAGACGTCCTGTAGCAGCTCAGCCAGTTCCCGCAGCGCCTTTGCCACTTCCAACCCGAACAACGACGCCGGAGTGGCAGGCAT
>CAYLTE010000494.1:0-1530 GCA_964386195.1 uncultured Burkholderiales bacterium
CCGGCGCCTCGTCGTCGACGATCACCACGCGCAGCGCGCAATCGGGCGTGCCGCTCACGCGACCGCCTCCTGTGGCCGGGCCGCGTGCGGCTGCGCCGTGCGGTAGGGCAGGACGATGTGCACCTGGTAGGTGTTGTCGCTCACGGTGGTGCGCAGGCCGGCCTCGGCGTCGAAGTGCAGGCTGAGCCGCTCGCGGATGTTGCCCAGGGCCATCTTGTTGCCCGCGTGGTGCGATCCGTCCCGGCGATAGGGATTGCGCAGCACCAGATGCACCTCGCCGCGCGACTTGTACGCGTTGATGCTGATCACGCCCGGGCCCGAATTGGGCTCGATGCCGTGATACACAGCGTTCTCCACCAGCGGCTGCAGTACCAGGGGCGGAATCAGCGCCTCCTCCGGCATGTTGTCGACATGCCACTCCACGCGCAGGCGCGCGCCCAGGCGCAATTGCTCGAGGTTGAGGTACTGGCGCGTCAGCTCCACCTCGCGCGCGAGGGTGGACAACTCCCGGTTGTCCGCCATCAGGACGCGGAACAGGTCCGCCATGTCCTCGAGCGCGACCTCGGCCCGGCGCGGCTCGAGCCGGATCAGGCTCAGGACGGCGTTGATGCTGTTGAACAGGAAGTGCGGCCGGATGCGTGCCTGCAGCGCCTGCAGGCGCGCCTCGCTGAGCGCCGGCGACAGCGCCCGGCTGCGCAGGTGAAAGTAGTAGAGGACGACGCCGGTGAGCGCCAGCGTGAGCGTCCAGTAGCGCTCCAGCCCGGCGTGGCCGAGATCGGGCATCAGCCAGCCAAGGGCCTCGTGCACCAGCGCAAGCACGGCCATCTCGATGAGGGCCACCATCAGCAGCCCCTCGCGGTAGGGCCGGGCGCGCAGCCAGTCGTTCGCGGCCCACAGCGCGCCCAGGCTCAGCAGCAGCGCCGGCTGCACGGGCAGCACCAACTCGAGAAAACGCTCGAACAGACCGGCCCACCCGTGCGTCTGGGACAGCGCCGCGAACACGGTGGCGAGCAGGACGATGCAGACGATGCGCAGGACGACGCCCAGATTGCGGAAATCCGGAAGGGCATCGCGATGAATCGATTGATCTATACTTCCCATGGCTCGGCGCGCAGCCTCGGCATGACGGACAGGCGGCGGTTCGAGCACATCACATGCCAGCGCCCGCGCGCACCTGCCTCCCCTGAAGCGATGAAAGACTCCTCCCCGAGCCGGTCCCAGGCCGATGCCTCGTCCGCAACCACGTGGTCGGGGCGCTTCAGCGAACCCGTCGACGAACTGGTCAAGCGCTTCACCGCCTCGGTCGGCTTCGACCGGCGGCTGGCGCAGTTCGACATCCAGGGATCCCTGGCGCACGCGCGCATGCTCAACGAGGTGGGCGTGCTGAGCGCAAGCGACCTGGCCGACATCGAACGCGGCATGGAGCAGATCGCGTCAGACATCGATGCCGACCGCTTCGGGTGGTCGATCGATCTCGAGGACGTCCACCTCAACATCGAGCGTCGGCTGACCGAACTGGTGGGCGACGCC
>CAYLTE010000495.1:0-1525 GCA_964386195.1 uncultured Burkholderiales bacterium
GCCCTTCATCGTGGGTAAAGGCTGGGCGCGCGCCGGCTTCGACGAGGCGGCCTGGACCGCGGCGATCGCGGTGCTGTGAGGCACACCCGCCTACAGGGAGGAACACCGCTGTGCGATTGCGTTGCGGCGCGCGTTTCTCAACGTTGGCCGGGCTGCATGAACTCCTCTTCGATCGATCCGTTGCGCGACACGGTGCTCTGGCTCTCACGCCATGCCGGGTTCCCATCCGTGCGCCTGCCGGCGAAAGCGGAGGCGATGCTGAGCGTGGCGGCGCTGGCGGCGGCGGAGGAGGCGCAGGCGCAGCAGCGTTTCCTGATCCAGCGGCGCGATCCGGCGCAGACCTCGGCTCTGCGGGCGCATGGGCTGCGGCGGTCGCAGGTCCACTTCAAGTGCGACAACAGCGCGAAAGTGTAGGCTTTGCCTCCCTTTTGGGAACTCAGCGCGCCTCGGGTCGATACTGGTACACGTGGAACCGCGTGTCCCATTCGACCCACTTGCGTCCGGGCAGGTACGGCACGGCATCGAGCTCGCTCAGCACGTCCCATGACTTGACGAGGTGGTAATCACGCAGCACCGGACGTTGCGCGAAGTCGGCGGCGATCTCCGAGGGACGCAGCACGAGCCAGGTCGGCCGCAGCTGCGCGATGAGGTCGGCGTAGCGCCGCACGCCGCTGCGAATGACGGCGACAACCTCCGGGGAACTCAGGCCGGGGAAGTCGTAGGTCTTCAGCCGCGAGTAGTAACCGATGTACCCGAGCGGCTCCATGAGCACGCTGTCCGCGGGTTGCGCGTTGGCTCGCAGCCAGAGTCCGATCGACTGGCGGACGCCGTGTTCGATGATCCGCTGCTGCACCCGCATCTGCCACGCGGTGGCGACGAACAGGGTGGCCTGAATCGCCACGACGAGCACGCAGCCGATCCGCACGAGACTCGCCAGCCACGTGACCTGCGTCGCGGCGGCACGAGTGGCGAGGTGGTCGAATGTCAGCGCGCAGACCAGCGCGGCCAGCGCCATCCAGGGCGGCGCGTACCACGGGAAGAGAATGATCGCGCACACGTAGAAGAGCCCGAGGAACAGGGCGAACGAAGTCCGGCGCACCGGCGCGGGCAGCCGCGGTACCACCCAAGCGAAGGCGCCCACGACGCTGAGCACGTAGCCGAAGATCCGCAGCGCCGGCGGCCACCCGCCGTGCGACCAGTACGTGGGCAGGAACAGGTCGGGGAACATCGTTTTCCCGAGCAGCGTGTGCCACGGGATCAGCACGAAATCCACGAAGCGCACGGGCGGTGTGACGCCGGACTTGGCGATGATCGTGTGCGGAATCGGCGAACCGTAATACCACCACGCCCAGACGAACCACGGCAGATAGAGCAGGATCGAGAGGCCGATGCCCCACAGCAGCGGGCGCCACGGAATGCGGCGGACGCCGTCGGCGCGTTCGCGAAACAGCACGTGCGCGGCGACCAGCGCAGCCGCCGGGATGAAGCCGTCGGGCCGGGTCCACATCAGGCCCGCGCACGCGAG
>CAYLTE010000496.1:0-1512 GCA_964386195.1 uncultured Burkholderiales bacterium
CGCCAATCTGTTGCAGCGCGCTCTGTGCGATCAGGTTGCCGGGCGCGCCGATCAGGGTGAGGTTGCCGCCCATGGCGGCCGCGAACACCAGCGGCATCAGCAGGCGGGAACGCGAGAATCCCGATTTGGCCGCGATGCCAATGACGACGGGAATGAGCACGGCGGCGGTGCCGGTGTTGGACAGCACACCGGACAGCAAGCCGACGATCAGCATGATGGCGACGATCAACTGGCGCTCTGTCTTGGCGAACCGGGTCACCAGCCCGCCAATCCTGTTCGCCATCCCGGTCTCGAACAGTGCGCCACCGACGATGAACATGGCGACGAACAGAATGACGTTGGTGTTGATGAAGCCGTTGAACGCGACCTTGGCATCGAGCACGCCCGTCAGCACGAGCGACAGACAGACGATCACCGAAGTCAGTGCGAGCGGGATCTTCTCCCAGACGAACATCACTGCCGCGAACAGAAGCAGCAGCAGGGTGATTTCCATGGGACTCATCGAGGTTTCCTCCTTTTTTGGGCGTAGCGCCCCCCTGACGCGCTTCGCGTCATGAAGGGTGTGCGTCGGGCGGTTCGGCCGTGAAAGCCGGGCTACCCGTCTCTTTCGTGTTGGATTTGCTCAGCTCGGCGCGCAACGCACCGGCGCTTCGCGTCAGGCGACCGGCGGCTGCGCGCTGGCCAGGAACTCGCACACAGCGCGGGTCACTTCCGCGGTCTTCGCCGTGCCGCCGAGGTCACCGGTATGCAGGGCAGGATTCGCAGTGACATGCTCGATGGCCTGCATCAGGTGCGCAGCCGCGGCAGGTTCCCCGAGATGCTCGAGCATCAGCACCGCCGACCAGAACGAACCGACCGGGTTGGCCAGGCCCTTGCCCATGATGTCGAAGGCAGAGCCGTGGATCGGTTCGAACATGGAGGGGTAACGCCGCTCGGGATCGATGTTGCCGGTGGGCGCGATACCCAGGCTGCCAGCCAGTGCGGCGGCAAGATCGCTGAGAATGTCGGCGTGGAGGTTGGTGGCGGCAATGGTGTCCAGCGAGGCCGGGCGGTTCACCATGCGCGCGGTTGCTGCATCGACCAGCTCCTTGTCCCAGGTGACGTCGGGGAACTCGCGCGCAATTTCCGTAGCGATCTCGTCCCACATGACCATCGCGTGACGCTGGGCGTTGCTCTTGGTGATCACGGTCAGCTGCCTGCGCGGCCTCGACTGGGCCAGCTTGAAGGCGAAGCGCAGGATGCGCTCCACACCGACACGCGTCATTACCGAAACGTCGGTTGCAGCCTCGATCGGGTGGCCCTGGTGCACCCGCCCGCCGACGCCCGAATACTCGCCCTCGGAGTTCTCGCGCACGATCACCCAGTCGAGATCCTCGGGACGGCAGCGCTTGAGCGGTGCATCGATACCCGGCAGGATGCGCGTCGGCCGGATGTTGGCGTACTGGTCGAAGCCCTGGCAGATCTTCAGGCGCAGACCCCACAGCGTGATGTGATCCGGGATGTCGGGATCAC
>CAYLTE010000497.1:0-1500 GCA_964386195.1 uncultured Burkholderiales bacterium
AAGGGGCGCAGATAGGGGTCGACCTTCTGCGTCAGGTCGCCGGGCAGGAATCCCAAGCGTTCCCCGGCCTCCACGGCGGGTCGCACCAGCACGATGCGCTTCACCGCGTCGCGCTCGAAGGCGTCCACCGCGCACGCCACGCCGAGGTAGGTCTTGCCCGTGCCGGCCGGCCCGATGCCGAAGGTGATGTCGTGCTCGCGAATCTGGCGCAGGTACTGCACCTGATGCGGGGTGCGGGCATGCAGGTCGCGCCGCCGCGTGATCAATGCGGGTTCGGCCTCGCTGCTCGCGTCGCGCGGGTTGGAGACCTCGATCAGGCCCAGCTGCACGTCCTCGACGTTCAGGCCGCCTGCCGCCTCCTCGTAGAAGCGGCGCAGGGCGCGCGCCGCCAGTTCGGTCTGGCGCTCGCTGCCCGCGATGGTGAAGTTCTCGCCGCGGCGCGAGATGTTCACGTCGAGCGCGGATTCGATCTGCTTCAGGTTCTCGTCCAGCACGCCGCAGAGGTTGGCGAGCCTCTGGTTGTCCACTGGCGTGAAGCTGATTTCGGTGGCCGGCTTCAATCTCGAAGCACGGCGACTTCGCCGCGCAAGGAATGCGGAAGTGCTGCGGTCACGGTGACGTCGACCAGATTCCCGACCAGTCGCGCCGGTCCGGGGAAGTTGACCACACGGTTGTTGGGCGTGCGGCCGGACAGCTCGGTCGCATCCTTCCGGGCGTGGCCGTCCACCAGTACGCGCTGCGTGCTGCCCACCATGGCCTGGCTGATGGCCTGCGCCTGTGCATCCAACTGCCGCTGCAGCCGCTGCAAGCGTTCCAGCTTGGTCTCCTGCGGGGTGTCGTCTTCGAGATTTGCAGCCGGCGTGCCCGGGCGGCGGCTGTACACGAAGCTGAAGCTGGCGTCGAAGTTCACCTCCTGCGCGAGCCGCAGCGTTGCTTCGAACTCGGATTCCGTCTCACCGGGGAAGCCGACGATGAAATCGGAGGCGATGCATACGTCGGGCCGCACGGCGCGCAGCCGCCGCACGATTGACTTGTACTCGAGCGCGGTGTATCCGCGCTTCATGGCGGCGAGCACGCGGTCGGAGCCGGACTGCACGGGCAGATGGACGTGGCTCACCAGCTGCGGGACCTTGGCGTACGCATCGATCAGGCGCTGGGTGAATTCCTTCGGGTGCGAGGTGGTGTAGCGGATGCGTTCCAGGCCGGGCATCTCGGCGAGGTATTCCAGCAGCAGGGCGAAGTCTGCGGTATCGACATCGGACATACGTCCGCGGTAGGCGTTCACGTTCTGCCCCAGCAGCGTGATCTCGCGCACACCCTGGTCCACCAGTCCCGCCACCTCGGTCAGCACGTCGTCGAACGGACGCGAAACCTCCTCGCCGCGCGTGTACGGCACCACGCAGAAGCTGCAGTACTTGCTGCAGCCCTCCATGATGGATACGAACGCGCTGACCCCGTCCTTGCGCGGCGGCGGAAGGTGGTCGAACTTCTCGATCTCGG